>JBAVQC010000236.1:0-32400 GCA_049693715.1 Acidobacteriaceae bacterium
GCCTTAAGAAGGCTGCCGACAAGGCGGGGCGCTCGTTGATCAGTCTCTCATTTGCATGGCTGCTCCACCACACCTCTACCGATATTGCTATCGTAGGAGCTTCCTCGAGAAAGCAATTGAAGCAGAACCTTGAAGCCTGCGCGGAAGGGCCGCTGTCAGATGAGATCGTTTCTGAATGCGATCGTATCTGGCAGGACTTTCGCGGACCTGTGCCAAGTTATAATCGTTAGTAAGGTGCTTCGCCTTTGCGGATCAAGGCCACGCGCCCTAATTTCCACAGGGGCAAGCCAATGACAGTTGCGGCTTTTTCACCAGTCCCCATGAGGCTGGGTGAAACGTGGTCGTCGGCTTGAGCCTGCTTGATGGCAGCGCGCCGCCCACCGCGAGTTGGATGATCTGCTTTCCACACTGGCGCAGCCGGTGCATACGCGTGAACGCGCCGAGCCACTGCGACCGGGCGAGATCGTTCCCGTTGACATTGTTCTAATTGCTGTCGCGCTGCACTTAAAACTGAAAAATTTCGGAAATGGCGTTGGTTTACTGCACTTAAATCGGTTCCTCCGCACTTTCGGTGCAAGGTCGAACAAAAGGATTTGGCCCGCTATCGCGAGGATCTTGCGCAGGTTGAGCGACGCGACCAGCGAGCCGAGATCGATCCTGTCGACGAAGGCACGATAGCCGGAAGCCCTAATGGCTGCTTTGCCCGCCATGCCTCCAGGAAACGAACACGCCTCCGAATATCACAACCTAATCATCGGCGCCGTCCTGGACGGGTGCCCCATGCTCGCCCCACCTGCCCCGGCATGCCGTGGGGCGTACATCGGCCGAAAACGGATCTTTCAAATGCTTTCACTCCATACGCGAGGATTCTTGCTCTTGGCCGCAGTCTTTTTGTCCATGGAGAGGAGGTAGGAAGGGGACTACGCCCTATCTTTTTCGGCCCATTCCCCAGAGCAGGCCGTTAGACCACCACCGGCCGCCGCTGTCCCATATTCGTCGCCTGTTCAAACGCATACCCCAGTTGTAGAACGCCCCAATCATCGTGATGACGGCCAACGATCTGCATACCGATCGGGAGCCCGCCCGAAGAGAAAGAGCAGGGAACTGACATCGCCGGATTTCCTGCCGCCGAGATGTAATAGGCCGACTTCATCCAGGCAAGATAGTTTTCCATTTTGACCCCGGCAATCTCCGTCGGATAGTGAGTGTTCACGTCAAAGGGAAGTACCTGGTTCACCGGCAGAACGAAGTACTCATACTTTCCTTCGAAGTTACACAAACGCTGGTAAAGCGCGCTGCGCCTGGCCTCGATGCGCGATAGTTGAGGGCCGGTCAATTTGCGGCCTTCCTCAACATGCCAGTGAATGTATTCGTTGAGCTGATCGCCATGCGCAGCCAGCAGATCACCAAATGCCAACTCCGTCGACCAGTGCCGCCAGGCCAGGAAAGATTCGTTGGCGCCAGAAAAATCAGGCTCGGCATCTTCAACCACGCACCCCAGCGATTCAAATACTTTGCGCTGCGCCTGCACCGCGCTTTTCACTTCAGGGTCCCATGGCAAGCCCATATCTTTGAACATGGCCACCCGCACTCCTTGGAAGCTGCGATTTCCCAGTGGCTGGGCAAACTGACTGCCGGTTTGCTCGATGGAGATGGGCGAGTGATGGTCATAGCCCGCGAGCACGCTCAGGAAGTATGCGCAATCCGCGACGTTACGAGCCACTGGCCCGGGAACCGAAAGCGTGAACCACCCTAAGTTCGTAGGTATATTCGAAACTCTTCCTGGAGAAGTACGAATGCCCACCGCGTTGCAGAAGTTGGGAGGATTGCGCAGGGATCCGCCCATGTCGCTGCCATCTGCCAACGGGGCCATGCCGCACACCACGGCTACTGCGCCTCCGCCCGTGCTTCCACCGCAGGTCTTCGTTATGTCGTAAGGATTGTGCGTAGCGCCGAACACTGGATTGAATGTCTGCGAGCCAAGGCCGAATTCAGGTACGTTCGTCTTACCCAGGACAATGGCTCCCGCCTCTTTTTCCCTCTGCACCACACGGCAATCGAAATCCGGCACGTCGTTTTTGTGCAGGGGAGAGCCATAGGTCGTGCGGATACCCTGGGTTTCGTGCAGGTCTTTCACGGCAACCGGGAGACCATGCAGAGGGCCGAGCCACTTGCCATTGGCGAGTGCCTCATCGGCCATCGCGGCCTGACCCATCAGCTGATCTTCGGGAACCATGGTGACCATCGCATTCACCTTGGCATTCACGCGGCCAATCTGCTTCAGGTGCGCTTGCATGACTTCGCGCGAAGACAGCTTCTTAGCGCGGATGGCGTCGACCATGTCGACCGCACGCATGTGACAAATTTCGTCTGCGGACGAAGGCACAGTGGGAGCCGGGCCGCCGATCGATGACGACAGCAGGGGCGTTGCCGCGGCTGAGATAGCAATGCTTGTTCCTAATTTGAGAGCCTCTCTGCGTGTCATGTGTCCTCCCATCGTCTTTCTCTCCCGATAGCCAAGACTATATCCCGGTCAAACGGCTGTCGATTCATTTGGACCCTCGTAGACCCCGCCGGCAAACCGCCCGTGAAGGAATAGCGCCGCGGGAGCTGCCATTTAGCCTGAAGTATTACTTACGAGAGGGTATTCCTTCAACCGAAAGACAGACGTAACATTGAGAAGGGAGTCTGTACTTGCCCACCAAACAGCTTGGCTTCAAATATCGGGTTTCGCTGCGTAATAAATTTTGCGCAAGGGGACAGCATCTGAGACTCCACGTATTTCTCCTGAGTGTGGCAGGGGGTGCCATACTGGCTCTCGGAGCGGCAAATGCAGCCACCGTTTGCAATGTGCGTGCCTACGGCGCGAAAGCAGATGCAACCACGATGAACACCACTGCGATCCAGGCGGCCATCGATGCTTGTGCCAAGAAGGGTGGAGGCAAGGTCAGCCTGGACGGCGGTACCTTCCTGAGTGGTCCGATCGTACTGAAGAGCAACATCGATCTGGATATAGCCATGGGCACTACCCTGCAGGGTTCCAGCAAACACGACGATTATCACAGGAAGATGGAGTTCCGAAACTCTGGCCTGCAGTCGCTGGTGAGCGCAACCAATGCGAGCAATGTATCGATCACCGGGGGCGGTGTGATCGACGGCGCCGGAGAGTCCTGGTGGAAAGAAGCACGGTCCCAGGGCGACCACGGCATTATGGGCCAGGGCATGTTACGGCCGCGCTTGATTGTCTTTGATCATTCCCACAAGATTCTTATCGACGGGGTGACGGTCCAGAACTCTCCGTTCTGGCAGATAGTTGTTTATTACTCAGACGACGTTACGATTCGCAATATCAGGGTGCTGGCGGATCCCGCCTCGCCGAATACGGACGCGATTGATCCTTTCTCCTCCAGCAATGTACGAATCGACCACGTCTATGCCGATGTTGGAGACGACGATGTGGCGATCAAATCCGGGCAGGCAAACTCACCCGGACCGGATGCGCCGAGCAAAGATATCACCATCTCGGACTGCACTTTTATGCATGGGCATGGTCTCTCCATTGGCAGCGAAATCTCCGGCGGCGTGCAAAACGTTCATGTAGCTCGGGTCCACTTCAAGGGAACCGACAATGGGGTACGGATAAAATCGAATCGCGATCGTGGCGGTGACATTGGCAACTTTGATTTTCGGGACCTGACCATGGATGACGTGGGGACGCCTATCCTGATTACCGAGTATTACCCGAAAATCCCGGATCGAGACCCCGCACAGCCGGTGACCCGGCTGACGCCGCGCTTTCACGATATCAGCATCACAAATCTAACCGCGTCCGGCGCCAAAACCGCTGGGTTCATCGTCGGCTTGCCCGAAAGCCCGATCACCTCATTGACCCTCACAAATGTACAAATCACTGCGGAAAAGGGAATGACGGTCAGCAATTCGACGGTCACCAGGCAAGCCTTTGAAGTGAAAGCTGCAGGCGGACCGCCCTTCATCACGCTGGAGCACGCAGAAATGCGGGACAAGTGAGGCCGTGGTAAAAGTGATAGGTGTTGTAGAAGCGGAAGACTCACATGTCCAGCAACGGTAGGTTGCGGCCTTTGTGCATCCAGGTCCACGCGCGGGACAATGTAGCCATCATTGTCAATGAAGGTGGGCTTCCCGCCGGGGCGCAACTCGACCAAGGCCTGGTACTCATCGATGCGATTCCCGAAGCGCATAAAGTGGCTTTGTGCGGCATCGCAGCAGGCGAGCCAATCCTGCGCTACGGCGTCGTTATCGGTTATGCCGAAGTGCCGATTGCCCGGGGTAGCTGGGTGCATGAGGGAGTGATGAGTTTGCCGGCGCCCCCATCGCTGGATAAACTCGCGCTCGCAACCACCATCCCCGATCCGCTGCCCAAGCTTGAGGGGTATACCTTCGAGGGCTATGTCAACCACGATGGGTCGGTGGGAACCAGAAACATCCTCGGCATTTCCACTACCGTGCAATGTGTTTCGGCCACAGTAGAGTACGCGGTCAAGCGCATCCGCTCCGAGATTCTTCCCCGTTATCCGAACGTTGATGATGTCATTGCCATCACCCATCCCTATGGATGCGGCGTCGCGATCGACGCGCCAGGATCAGAAATTCCCATTCGTACCTTGCGCAATCTCAGCCTGAATCCAAATCTTGGCGGAGCTCCCATGGTGGTCAGCCTGGGCTGCGAAAAGCTGCAGCCGGCGCAGATGCTGCCTGCCGGCAGCCTTCCTATTCTGTCCAGCGTGCCCTACGTCATCCGCCTGCAGGATGAGCAGCATCGCAGCTTTGGCGACATGATCACCGCCATCATGGAGATGGCGGAGAAGCGGCTGGTCCAGTTGCATGCTCGAACCCGCGTAACCCGGCCGGCAGCCGACCTGGTGGTGGGCTTGCAATGTGGGGGAAGCGATGCCTTCTCGGGAGTCACTGCCAATCCGGCCGTGGGCTATGCGGCTGACCTCCTGGTGCGCGCGGGCGCTACCGTCATGTTCTCAGAGGTCACGGAGATTCGCGACGTCGTTCACTTGTTGGCGGCCCGTGCAGCAAACCAGGACGTCGCCCGCGCGCTGGTTCGCGAGATGGCGTGGTACGACGATTATCTTCAACACGGAGGAGCGGATCGCAGTGCCAATCCAACTCCAGGAAACAAGACCGGAGGGCTGACAAACATTGTCGAAAAGGCCCTGGGCTCGGCGGCAAAGGCCGGCAGCAGTGCACTGGCCGGTGTCTTTGGCCCTGGCGAGCGCGTCACGGCCAAGGGCCTCATCTTTGCGGCCACGCCCGCGAGCGACTTCGTCTGTGGAACTCTGCAACTAGCTGCGGGGATGAATATCCATGTTTTCACCACCGGCCGTGGAACTCCTTATGGGCTCGCCATGGCTCCCGTGATCAAGGTGTCTTCCCGTAGCGCGCTGGCGGACAGGTGGTCCGACCTGATCGATATCAACGCCGGCCGCATCGCCGCTGGTGAGGCGACGATCGAGCAAGTGGGCGAGCTGATCTTCCACATGATTCTCGAAGTGGCGAGCGGACGCAAACAAACGTGGGCCGACCATTGGGGTCTGCACAATGAATTTGCTTTGTTTAATCCCGCGCCCATTACTTAGGAGAGGCTTCCCAACCTGTCGAGCGGGGCACCCACTCAGATAGGCTTACCGATGGGCTCTCATTTCTTCCCTGAGAATCCAGGCCTACTTAACGGCTTAGGCAATGCCGAGCTTGCGCTGCAATTGTTCGAGGGTGATCCCTTTCGTTTCCGGGTAGACGAACAACACAACAAAAAACTGCAGCGTCGTCATAGCTGCAAAAAATGCGAAGGGGAGTCCCCCTGAATACTTCGCCAGCACCGGGAAAAGCAACGAGATGATGGCGTTCATAATCCAGTGCGCAGACGACCCAAGGCTTTGTCCTTTGGAGCGGACGCGGTTTGGGAACACCTCGGCGATATACACCCAGATCACTGCGCCCTGGGAAACAGAGAAGAACGCGATATAGGCGACCAGCAGCCAAACCAGGGTCTCGGCGTGGGTGTGGGTGAAAAAGACCGCGGCGACCCCGGAGAGGCACAGAGTCATCCCCACGCTGCCGATAAGAAGCAGCGTTTTTCGCCCCAGCTTATCGATCAGCGACATACCCAGGAGTGTCGCCAGCATGTTCATCAGTCCGATCAGCACCGTCTGCAGGGAACTGGAGATCTGGCTGAAGCCGGCCGAGGCAAAGATGTAGTTTGAGTAGTAAAGGATGGCGTTGATTCCAGCGAGTTGGTTGAAAAGCCCGATGCTGATAGCGAGAAAGATAGGCAGGCGATACTCGCGCTTGAACAAAGGCTCGGCCGCCATACCGCGTTCGAGGTGGATAGAATCGACAATCTCGCGCAATTCTGCTTCAGAATCCGGAGAGCCCATCATCTTGAGGATCTGCAGTGCTTCATCCGTTTTGTTCTTCGTGACCAGCCAGCGTGAGCTGCGGGGAATTCGGTAGAGCATGATCAAAAAAAGCAGAGAGGGAATGCCCGCGACCCCGAGTTGCCAGCGCCACTGTTGCTCGCCCAGGTTCAAGAGGGAGATGAGGTAATTGGAGAGATAGGCAAGCAGGATACCGGCCACGACATTAACTTGAAACAGGCCCACCATCCTTCCCCGCCACTTGGCCGGGGCCAGTTCCGCGATGTACACGGGACCGAGCACGGAAGATCCGCCGATGCCAATTCCACCAATAAATCGAAACACCATCAACGCGGGCCAGTTCCAGGCAAGGGCGCACCCGAGGGCTGAGATGGTGTACAGAATCGCCATGATGCGCAATGCCTCACGGCCGCCGATGCGCTGGCCGAGAACTCCTGAGGTCATCGCCCCGATCACTGTGCCGGCCAGACCGATAAAGACGGTCAGGCCCAGGGTGAACGGACTGAGATGGTAGACCACCGTCAACTGCTGGGTGGTACCGGCTATGACAGCCGTGTCAAAGCCAAACAAGAGGCCGCCCAGGGCCCCGACGATCGTACTTTTCAAAAGGTATGAGGTCATCGCCATGCGTAGGATCTTCCCTTTTGCCATGTCATAGCAGCGGACAATTTAAACACACCAGCCTTGCGCAGTTGAATCCTTACCCTCATGGTCAGCGACAAGTGTCTCATTTGAAGAGACTTCAGGCGCTTGAACCGAGTAGTTCTGCGCTCCACAGAAGGAGGCTTGTGCAGCCTAACGGCGGCGGTTGACAAAGATAACTAAACCGTTCAGTATTGTTATTTGTCAGGCATGCTGCCCTGCAAAGGAGGTATCTCCTGGGATGATTTCCGTCAGCCATCTGGTGAGAAAGTTCGGAGATTTCACAGCCGTTAATGACATCAGTTTCGACGTCGCACAGGGAGAGATATTCGCCTTTCTCGGACCGAACGGTGCCGGGAAAACCACCACCATTAAGATGCTTACCACGCTGTTGCGCCCCACCAGCGGGCGCATCGAACTCGATGGCCTGGATCCCACGGTAAAGCAGAAGCTGGCGCGCCAGCGCTTTGGCATTGTGTTTCAGGATCCTAGTCTCGACAACGAACAAACCGCCTGGGAAAACATGGACCTCCATGGCGTCCTCTACCATGTTCCGCGCAAGGTTCGGGCGCACCGCACAGAGGAACTGCTGAAGCTTTTTGAACTATGGGACCGCAGAGACGCGTACGTCAAGACGTTCTCCGGGGGTATGAAGCGGCGGCTTGAAATCGCCCGCGGCTTTCTGCACACGCCCAAAATTCTGTTTCTCGACGAACCTACGCTCGGGCTCGACCCGCAGAGCCGCAACCAGCTCTGGACCCATGTCAAGCGGCTCAACGAGACGGAAAAGACTACAGTCTTTCTCACCACGCACTACATGGATGAGGCGGACCGCGTCGCTCATCGCATTGCCATCATGGATCACGGAAGTATCGTGGCCCAGGGCACTTCGGCGGAGTTAAAGGAGCAAACCAAAACCGAATCGCTCGAGGCGGCCTTCCTCGCGTTAACAGGCTCGTCATTGCGCGATGAAGGCGCCGACTCGAAAGACCGCTTGCGCCAGATGGCGCAGATGTTCCAACGCCGCTAGCCACCATCAGGAGGAATCTACATGGGCGCGATTTATATCTTGTGGTTGCGAGAGCTGAAGCGCTACGTGCGTTCGCGGGTACAAATCGTGGTGTCGCTTGGCCAACCATGCCTCTACCTGTTGGCTCTGGGGTTCGGACTCGGTCCAGTCTTCAAGCAGGCCGGACACGGCAGCTATCTGCAGTTTATGGCCCCGGGCGTCGTCGGCATGACCGTCCTCTTCAGTTCCGTCTTCTCCGGCATTGCCATGCTTTGGGATCGGCAATTCGGCTTCCTCAAAGAAACGCTGGTAGCACCCGTATCCCGCATGCAGATCATGATCGGGCGCACCTTGGGCGGCGCGACCGTCGCCATCATCCAGGGCACGCTCATCCTTATCATCTGCCTCATCGCCGGTTTCCGCCCCCACAGCTGGTTCGCTATCCCGGCCGCCTTTCTCTTCGTGGTGATGATCGCCGTCGTCTTCGCCGCGCTGGGCACCGCGATTGGCTCCGTCATCAAGGACATGCAGGGGTTTCAATTAGTCATGAACTTTCTGGTGATGCCCATCTTCTTTCTATCCGGGGCGCTCTTTCCGTTAGCAAATCTGCCCCTGGTGATGAGCATCATCACCAAACTTGATCCGTTGGCGTACGGGGTAGACGGCCTGCGCGGCGCGCTGATTAACACCTGGCACTTCAGCATGGCGTTCGACGTAGCACTGCTCGCGGGTATCGCCGCAGTCTTCCTCAGTGCGGGCGCCTACCTGTTCACCAAAATTGAAGTCTGACGATTGAACCGATGGCGAGACCCAGAAGCACGCAGGCTCATAAGAAGGTTTTGGATGCGGCCGTGCTGTTGTTTTCGGAGCGAGGCATCGACGCTACCAGCATGGATGCGATCGCCGAGGCGTCTGGTGTTAGCAAGGCCACCATCTACAAGCACTGGCAGGATAAGGACGCCCTGTGCCTGGAGGTGATGGGCCATCTCCACGGTCTCGATGAGGAGCCGCCTGTCTTTGACTCTGGTGACTTGCGTGCGGACCTCATCGCCCAGTTGCAGTATCAACCGGCTGCGGACCGCCAGGCGCTCAGGGAAAAGATGACGCCGCACATGATTGCCTACGCTTCACGCAACCGGGCAATGGGCGCCATGTGGAGGGCGCGGATTGTTGAGCCGGCCCGCGCGGCCCTCACCAACTTGATCAAGCGTGGAGAGAAGCGGGGGAACCTTCGTCGTGGTCTCGACCCTGAGATTGCCATCGCGTTGCTCCTCGGGCCCATGATCTATCGACATATATTCGTCACCAAGACCGGTGGTAAGGGGCCCAAAGACCTTGAAATTCATGTAGTCGACGCGTTTCTTGCAGCCTTCGGGACAGAACGGCGAGAGGCATCTCTCCGGTAGAGCTCAGAAAAGAGCGCCTGCCACTTGCTCGGCGATGTCTCTGGCTTTCTCTTGAAGCGCCTCTTTGGGCATGAACGGATCGTGCCGTGCCGTGGTAGTCACAGTTACGGTGAAGATCTGATCCCGAACTCGGCCGATGACTTCTTGACCGTAGGTCTGGCCTTTGGCCGCTGCGCCACACGCTTCATTGCCAATGCCTGACAAGGGAGTGGCCCCGACGCTGCATCGGGCCTTGTAGTCACTGATGGCTTGCGCATCGTCCTTTGCTTGTTGCACCGTAATTTTGAGCAGCCGGGATGCGGTTGCATCACGGTAATCGAAGCTGCAGCCCGCGCTACTGCCTTCGGCCAGGGTTGCCATGGGTCCCGTGTCGCTGCTTCTAAGCACCCCCGACGCCGTAGCGACATTGAGCCAGGGACAGCCCGTGTTCGCCTGACAGGTTCCGCGCGCGGGAGGCAGCAGTATCAACAGAGCTAGCGCGAAATATCTCATCTACGTCTTGAATCGTATATCACTGGGCTCCCGCGTAGGAAGGCTTCGCTTGATAGGGAAGGTCGCTATGCACGTGCTGGGGAATGCTCTCGATTGATATCTCAGGGTGCTGGCGAAGAAAGTCGAAAGAATAGGTGGGTGCTCCAGGGTCGAACTTTTTGGTAATGAACTGGGCTTGTTCCTCCGCAGCCTTCTGATCCATTTCCATGCGACGGTAGATGATCGAAAGGTTGTAGTGTGCCGTCAGATCATCCGGGTCGATCTGCTGCACGGCCTCGAACTGCATTCTCGCCGCGGGGTAGTTGTGCTGCCGGTAATAGGCCAGGCCCAGATCGCGCCGAACATCGCGTGACGCAGGGAACTGCTCGGCTACTTTTTTCAAATTGGCGATCTCCGCATCGTAGTCGCCTGCCCGTCTTTCCAACAGGGCAAGGTAATACAGGGCGCGCGCGTTATTGGGGCTCAGTGCCAGGGCGCGCATGATGCTGGCGCGGGCAGAATCGTATTTCTCCCACTGAATCTCCGTCAAGGCGACATTGGTAAAGGCCTCGGGATAATCCGGTCTTAGTTTGATCACCTCACTAAAAGCTCGTACTGCATCGGAGTATTGCAATTGATCCAGATACGCAATGCCCAGGTTGTTCCACCGCATCCAGTCGGGGTTGTCGCCGGCCTTCGGCGGGCTAGTGGGATTCTCCCCGACATTCAAGACGCGGCTACGCGATGCAATCTCCACCACTGGATAGGCCGGATGATCGGGACCAAAAACGTTGTTCAGGAAGCTCTGACGAAAGTGCCGGTAGTTCACTTTCGCGGTGATGGTGAGAGGGCCCTGCAAGCCGGACGGAATGCGAAACTGGTATCGCACCAACGCTGATCTACCGGCCTGGATTGAGTTGTCATAAGCAACCGAGTGAATGGTCCAGACTTTGTGGTTATCGACGAATCCTCCATCGACGTTGACCGGGCGATTGGTGAAGCTGTGTGCCCGCTCATCGAGAGCGCCGTCCGGTTTGATAAAGCCACTGTGGTAGATCTCTTTACCGGCTGGGTCCCTGGCGGTGAACTCGACCCAGGCCTCGTAGAGATCACGCACCTCCGGGACTAACGAATGCCCTATGTTCTTGTTCTGGATCACCACCAGGGCTTGCACCACCTCGCTTGGCTTCAGGTTGAAAGGCACGGAGCCGAGCGGCCCGATGACCGCGCCATCGCCCGCCTTCTGGAGCGCGAAAATGTCGACGTTCAGGAAGTTCCCGGCTTTGAGGAAGTCCGTGGTCTTGCGCAGCTGTTCATCGAAGCCGTAGTAGAAGGGAACCGCAGTGTTTCCTGCCGGCCAGCTATGCGAGGCAAAGGTGCCGTTTTTCGCTCCGGGATCAGGAAGCGTATTGGCCCCACGCTTCATGTGGCATCCCTGGCAGGTGGTGAAGTCGGCGTTGTAGAACGTGAGCGGATTGCGCTGCGAAAACTTGGATTGCTGCCACTCGTCATACGCCGTAAACGCGCGGATAAATTTGTAGTCGTTCAGGGTGTCCGGCAGGTTTGCTTTGTGGCAGGCTGCACAGAACTCCGGCGTCCGATAAATGCTCTTCATGACGGCCGTAGCGTGGCGTTTCGGATACTTCATGATTTCGTCATACGGAACTTCGCCTGGAATCCGATTGCCCTTTTCATCCACCATCACGGCGGGTATCCCCATGACAAAGCCGCCGTTGCCGTTGGTCGATTTCAAGCTTTGGACGGAGTGACAGGTAGTGCAGGTGAGGCCGTCTTTATCGAAACTGCGATCTACTTGTGAGTCCTGGGTCAGGGCGCCGGTCAATACCGCGATTGGATTGTGGCAGCTATCGCAATGACGGGAGAATTCAATGCCTTTTGTCCGGATCAGGATATTTACGCTGGTCCGGTAAAAGGGTGTGCGAAAGGAGTTCGAGTGGAGAGCCTGCCTCCATTGGTGGAGCGCCTCCTGATGACAATGCCCGCAATACTTTGCGTTGGGGAAGGCGCCGGGTTGAACGAAGTCCTCTCCTTCGACGGACGCATTTCCCGGTGTGGAAAGGCTGTCTTTACCAAAGCGGTAGTTGTAAGAGGCGCGAACCTTATCAGCGTATTCCTTGCGTGCCTCATCCTGGCTGGAGGCGGCTTCGATAGTGCCCTTAACCAGGCAAAGTGCCGCCGCGGTAACGGATACCGTAAGAAGCCCGCGCAGGAATAAGGTCTTCACTATCTTCAAACTCGTCATTTGGGGCTACGATCAGTGCCCGGCGCCGTGGGTTGGTTCCTTGCGATTGCATCGTAAACGCTGGGCACAACTCCTTTGCCTTCTTCCATCACGAAGAACCGATCGACGCTTGGCAGGCTCACCTTTTCGACCAAACCGCTCGGCCAGCGAACCTCAACTCCGTCGACGGCCGCGGTTTGCGCCAGGCCAAAATGAAGGCGCTGGTCATTCGAGGACTCGTAGCTGCCGCCGCTCATGACATCGCCCCGCTGCCGTATGCCGCCCGCCGTCAGGTAGACCGTGGCCCCTATGGCATCTCGCGGACTCTTGGGGCCGCCGATTAGCGAAATGCCCACCCAGTGATTTTTGTCGGCATTCACGTTGCGCAGCAGCACGGGTGTGTGGTCGATGCAGTTCACCACGACGGCTATCTTGCCGTCGTTGAAGAGATCACCGAAGGCAGCCCCACGTCCGGGGATGACATCAGCAAGCCCGGTACCCTCGACTGCGGGAACCAGCTCGAAGCGCTTCCCCTTGTCGAGGTTGTGAAACAGCAAGGGACGTTCCGCGAAGGTCATACCCCAATCGAAGGGATGCTTGTCGACTTGCGGGTAGACGTGTCCGCTGACCGACATAATGTCTTTCCATCCATCGTTGTCGTAGTCGATGAATTCGGTGCCCCAACTTAGAAATGGATAGGTAACCTGCGCGATCCCCATTTGCTCTGTGATCTCAGAGAAGTTGCCACCTCCTTCGTTGCGGAAGAGGGTCTTGTAGTCGTCGGAAAATGTTGTGGTGTAGAGGTCGACCAAACCGTTGTTGAGATAGTCACCGACGGCCAGCCCCATGGAGGCAGTTTCACGAGCTTCCTGGTTCAGAGCGAAACCAGAGAAGAAGCTCGCATCCTGGAATGTGCCGTCTCCTTTATTGATGTAGAGGTAGTTGGGGGTTGAGTCGTTGGCGACGATCAGATCTACCTTGCCGTCGTTATTGATATCGACAAAGGTGGAAGAGAAACCGAAGTAGTGACGTTTATCGCTGACCCCTGCTTTCTCGCTCACATCGGTAAAGGTGCCATCGCCGTTGTTGTGGAACAGATGATCGGGCTCGCCGGGCAGGCCGCGCGGGCCGCACATCACGGTCGCGCCGCGATACTGGCAGAAGGAACGCGCTGCATCTCCGGCGCCGGAGGGAGGAGGGTTCTTGAGGTCGTAGTGAACGTACCCCGGAACAAACAAATCGAGCCGGCCGTCGCCGTCGTAATCACCAAAACTGGCGCCATTCGACCAGTTGCCAAGCGTGACCCCCGCCTGCTCGGCAACGTCTGTGAACGTCCCATCATGGTTGTTATGAAAGAGACGGTTCTTTCCGAAGTTACTTACATACAGATCTGGCCAGCCGTCATTGTCGTAGTCTCCCACCGCCACGCCGAAACCCCAGCGGCCGTTGGTTACGCCGGCCTTCGCAGCAACATCGGTAAAGGTGCCATCGTGATTGTTATGGAAGAGGGCCGCATGTGGAGGCTCAGCCTTGCCATCCATTGCTTCATAGGTCGAGCCGTTCACCAGGTAGATATCGAGCCAACCATCATGGTCGTAGTCCAGGAGAGCCACACCGGACCCCGTGGTTTCGAGAATATAGTTTTTCTCCGGATTCCCCATTCTGTGGTGCCAGACGGTCAAGCCAGATTTTTGGGAGACATCCTGATAAACGATGGGCCCGGTTTTCACGAAGCCGCCGGCGGTGATGGGCCTTTTTTCCGAGTCGAGGACTGGTGCATACACGCCCCCTGTCGCTGAACCTGATTCCTGCGATTGCGGGTTGCCGCCATAGATCGGTGCGGTTGTCTGCTGGCTCTCTCTTGCCTGGGCGTTCCCCTTAAAGTTCATCAGCGAAAAAGGCGCAACTAAGAAGCAAACAGCAACGAACGATCTACGCCGCGAAGCACGGAACCGAGGTAAAGCCATCACAAGCCGACCGCCATGGTAGTTGGGCTGGGAAACACTCGATTATCCGTGCTGCAAAATGGGGCTGTCAAGGAATCATCTACTCGAATCGCCTGTAAGTTGCTGTTATGGTTAGCCTTGGCGAGGGCTTCTTCATAGGTGTTTACTGCACGCCCGCTGCCAGCCTACCTGAACAGCTCTTCCAATCGTGAGCGGTAGGTTCTGCTCAGACGCAGCGTCTTCCCATCCCGCAGGGTGAGGACCGCATCTCGATTGACCGCCGGCTCCATACGAACGATGCGCTCTACCTGGACGATGGTGGAACGATGGATCCTTACAAATTGTTTCCGGTCGAGACGAGCTTCGAGCGAGGTAAGTGCTTCGCGTATCAAGTGGGTTTTGCCGCCGACGTGCAATCCGGCATAGTCCCCCAATCCCTCGATCCAATCCACATCCGCGGCCTGCACAAAGGTAAACTCGTTTCCCCGGCGCACGGGGAAACGCCTGATGAAACCACCATTGTCCGGCCTTTCCGTGGCCGCGAGAAGTCCATAGAGCCGTTCGAAGTTCGCTTCCTGGCGATGGAGAGCAATCATGCGCCGTGCGCGCTCGATACAAGCCGCAAAGCGAGCGTCGTCAATCGGCTTGAGCAGATAGTCGAGCGCCTCCACGTTAAAAGCGTCCAGCGCGTATTCCTCATGCGCGGTAAGAAAAACGAGGCACCGGGCCGTCTCCCTGGGTAGGGCACGCAGCAGATCGATTCCCGAGATACCAGGCATCTCCACGTCGACGAACAGCAGATCAGGCGCGACCAGTGGTATGGAGGTAAGCGCCTCCTCGCCGGTACTGCATTCCCCAACCACCAGCATGTCGGCATAAGTTGCCAGCCGCGTTGTAATGCCAACGCGCGCCAGCGGTTCATCGTCAACCACCAGTACGCGAATGTTCATGGCTCAAACCCTATCGTGGTAAGAGGGAACTGAATCGACACTAAGAATCGATCTCTTTGTGAAGTAGAGACGGTTAGACTTCCTTTTGCTCCGTAGAGCGTTTCCAGCCGCGCCCTGGTGTTCGCCAGGCCAAGCCCGTCAGCTTTTTCGCCTGCTTGCCGCGTGCCCTGGCTGCGGTCGTTCTCTATCTCGATGTGGAGTTGCGCGTCGACGGCCGATGCTCGGATGGCGAGCTCGCCCCCATCGGGGCAACGCGCGATGCCATGCCGGATGGCGTTTTCCACGATCGGCTGCAGTAAAAAGCGCGGAACCTCCGCTTCGTAAGAGTTTGCACTCACACTGAGGGAGACGGCAAGACGGGGTCCGAAACGAACCTGTTCAATGGAAAGATACTCTTCGATGACGGCGAGCTCTTCACGCAGTGTCACCACATGAGTCTCTGGAAAGCTGAGAGTGTTTCGCAGCAGACCGGCGAGCTTCGCGATCATCTCCGTGGCCAGTTCGGGTTGCCTGCTTACGACCAGGGCTGAGATGGCGTTGAGGGTATTAAACAGGAAATGAGGTTGCAACTGGTAACGAAGCGCCTGTAGTTGTGCCTCACGCGCAGTCGCTTCCGACGCGACGAGTCTGCCCCGTTGCTCCTCCACGGTGCCGTAATGCTTGATGCCGAAGTAGAGCGCGCTCCAGGCAATCAGCACAATGGTAGCGTCGAATGCTTCCGCAGCCACCAAGCTCCAGCTCAGAGGGAGCTTGGAGCGTTCAGCATGGAGCGACACCAGGGCCGACACAACGGTGCAGCCCACTCCCAAAATGTAAGAGAGAACCACTGAGACGACCAGGGCGGGAGCTAACCGGAAAGATCTGCGCCAGAGGAATCGACACGATGCATGGACAACGAAGCTGGCCAAAAAGGTAGTGCAGAAAAGAGCCGCCTTGTATACCACCGCACCCCGCATGTTGCGAAAAGGGATGTAGGAGATAGCGGTCGCCAATCCATAGAGCATCCAGGCTCCGATTTGGAGAGGCCAAAAAGAAGGTACGCGGCGCTGGAGACCAAGCTGGGGCACAGGGTCATTATATGGAGCGCGCTCCTCTGGAGGCACCGTTTGGGCGTATGCGATGCACGGCTCAGCGCAAAGTCGTCACTGCTCGTCGATTTGACTCTACCGTCCAGGCCGCATCGAGATTAGGTTCTCCCTATGATCGATACTTTGACGCAGAAGCGCACCAGCAACGCTGTTTTGACAATCGCGGCTGGCGGTCTGGGCGCTGGATTCCTGGACCTGACGCAGGCCATGATTTTATTCGGCAAGAATGTTCCGCTGGCGATCGCTGCCGGCTTGCTGGGGCCGCAGGCGTTTCATGGAGGCGCGGGAACGTATATTTTGGGTGTGCTGCTGCACTTCTTCATTGCCTGCTCAGCAGCGGCCATCTATTTCGCCGTCAGCCGCAAGCTGAGATTCTTAACCGAGCATCCTCTTGTCTGCGGTTTGTTCTTTGGTGCGGCGGTCGATTTGGTGATGAACCTGGTGGTGCTGCCGCTTTCCTCCTTGCACGCAATGGGGCCTTACACCTATCGCGAACTGGTTTTGGGGTTGTTAGTGCACATGGTTATTGTCGGGCTGCCGATTTCTTTCAGTATTTGGCGGTTCGCCCGGCTGCCAGAGCTCAGGTGAGTTGCCGACCAACAACCCAGAACCCAGCAGCAGGCCGACCTCGCACGAATGAGCGCATTCGCCCGTTATCGCCAACTACGGGGCGTTATTGATCCCGGAGTACTTGACATCCAAGTGAAGATGGGTCATTCTCGCCTGGAGAGCTTACTTGGATGTCTAGTGAGGAAAAAGAGCCGTTCCAACTCCTGCAGGGCACGGTTGATCTCATCGTGCTCTGTAGTCTGGCCAGCATGGGGTCTCAACACGCGGAGGAACCTCAATAGTGGCTCATCTTCGGCGGTTGTTTTCAAAGCTTCTCGGCCTTTTCAGGAATACCCAGGTCGAAGAAGACTTGAAGCGGGAAATCGCTTCTCATCTGGTGTTGCTTGAGGATGACTTCAAGCAACAGGGTATGTCCAGGGAGGAGGCACACGTTGCGGCCAGGCGAGCATACGGCGGAGTAGAGCAGGCAAAACAACTGCACCGGGACGAGCGCTCCCTCCTCTGGCTCGAACAGATTCGCTGGAATGTTCGATATGCGTGCCGTCAACTCAGCAAATCGCCTGGATTTACATTCACTGTGCTGCTGATCCTTGCGCTTGGCATCGGAGCGGCGACTGCGACCTTTTCGCTCGTGGATGGGATCCTTCTGCGTCCACTCCCATTCAGCCATCCCGACCGGCTCGTCTTGTTCGGCGATCGGCTTGGAAGCGGCCCCGGTTGGGGTGATATGGGTGTGACTGCCCGTGAGATCGACACTTACTCAAAGGCAACGGGTACCTTTGCCGCGCTTGGCGGCTATACAACCAAGACCTACGAACTTTCCGGCGATGCCACCCCCGAAGTAGTCCATGCCGCCCGGCTCACCGCAGGAGTCTTCCCCACACTTGGTATTCAACCGATCCTTGGCCGTGCCTTCACGGCCCCGGAAGAAAATGCCGATCAGCCCCTCGCCGTTATCAGCTACGGCTTGTGGCTCGACCGCTATCACGGCGATCCGGGCATCGCCGGCCGCTCGATTGAGCTCAACCGCAAGACCTATTCGATCATCGGAGTGATGCCGCGAAGCTTCGAATTTCCTCTGCTCCCCGGGCGCCTGGGCCAGGCGCAACTCTGGGTACCCATGAGCCTGGGGCCGGACGAGCTTTCCGACGAGGCTGCGGGCAGTTGGGGATATCACATGGTTGCGCGCCTGAAGGAAGGAGTCAGCGTTCCGCAGGCAGCACAAGACGTAGACCGCGTTGCGCAGCAGATCATGCGCGATTTCCCCGCAGGCGTCTCTGCCATTCACATCCGAGGCGACGTGATGCCGCTGCTTGAACACACCGTCGCAAGTGCTCAGCTCTTGCTGCGCACCCTGTTCCTGGCGGTCTCCATCGTGCTCCTGATTGCTTGCGTCAACGTTGCCGTGCTGCTACTTGTCCGAGCCATCCGCCGCCGCCGCGAATATGCGCTTCGCCTGGCGCTTGGCGCACGCTTCGGCTCAATCCTGGGTGAATCCCTCCTCGAGGGCCTGCTGCTCAGTTTTGCCGGCGGCCTGCTAGGCATCGCGTTGGCCGCGTCTGTAATCCGCACCGCCTTGCACTTGCTGCCGGAGTCCATGCCGCGCATTCACTCCGTCTCCATGAACGCTACCGTGGCCACGTTCGCACTGCTCCTCGCCCTGGCCTGCGGCATCCTCTCCAGCCTGGCGCCCGCTTTTGCCGCAGGCCGGACCAACCTGCTCGATAACCTCAAAGAAGGCTCGCCAACCGGCACCGGGGCGAAAAGCCATACCTGGCTCCGCTCCGCCCTGGTCGCCTCCGAGATCGCGATTGCCCTGATGCTGCTCACAATATCGGGTGCCTTTCTGCGCAGTTACCAGAAGATGCTCGCAGTCGATCCCGGTTTCCGCCCCGGCCACGTCCTCGTGGCCGGCTATCGACTGCCGCCTAACCAATATCCCAGCAACAGTTCGATCGATAACTTCGACCGCGAGGTCATCGAGCGGCTTTCGAACCAGCCTGGAATCGCCACTGTAGGCATCACCGACGCCCTTCCCGCATCCGGCGGTCTGCCGGCATCGGGATACACTCTGGAAGGCGTGCCCGCCGCAAAGTGGAAGCTGCAATTCGCCTACTTCGCAAGGATCTCCGGCAACTACTTTCGCGCCATGGGTATTCCCCTCATCGAAGGCCGGTATTTCACCGTGAACGACCGCTCCAGCACGCCTCCGGTGGTGATAGTGAATCAGTCCATGGCCAAACATTGCTGGCCAGGTCAGAGCGCTATCGGCAAGCGCTTCCACGCCGGCAACCCACGGCGGCCTTATCCGTGGGTAACAGTGATTGGCATTGTCGCAGATACGAAAATCGGCTCCCGCGACGAACCCAGCGCCGATCAGTACTATGCCCCTACCGAACAACCTGCTACGTTCAACGGTACTGTGGATCCGGGGACCCTCACTCAACCCTCCGGAGGGTACATCATCTTGCGATCGGTGCAGAATCCCGAACAGATGATCCACACGCTGCGTTCAGCCGTCGGCTCCATCGATCCACTCCTGGCACTCGACCAAGTGCAAACCATGGATGATGCACTCGCGCACGTTGAAGCGCCGCGCCGCTTCAACACAGTGTTCATAACCGCCTTCACCATCGGCGCCCTCGCGCTCGCCGTCACCGGGATATACGCTGTGGTTGCATTCTCCGTCTCGCTGCGTGTCCAGGAGATCGCCGTTCGCATGGCACTCGGGGCACAGCGTGCGAGCATCGCACGGCTGGTTCTCTTTTCCGGCGCCCGAATCGCCCTTCTCGGCTGCTCCCTCGGTGTGGTGGGATCTCTTCTCTTATCTCGCCTTTTCCGATCCTTCCTTTTCGATGTGAGCGCCACCGATCCTGTTACCTATGTTGGGAGCATTTTGATCATGATGCTCATAGCCCTTCTCGCGTCGGCACTCCCGGCAACTCGCGCCGCTTCCACAGATCCGATCGGAGCTCTGCGATGACGGCATGATAGGCGCTGGTGGCTTCCAGCGACTGGCATGGCAAAGCCGGAAGGCGTAGATGAGCCCAACGGCGGGAAGTCCCCGTATCTTCCCCAAAGTTCTGGTAACCAAAACGCACCAGTTTGCCGATGAACCGTTCGTCTGCGTCAATATGGATCACTTCTTCAGTGGTCAATCTGCGGCGGACTATTTCAAAAAACCGGAGGCCCCACGTGGCTTCTTTCATCGGTTCGGTCTGGCCCTGCTCCGCTCTCTTAGCCGCTACCTGCCTGCTTTCCCTGGACGCCGTGCACGCCCAGACGGCCCACTTTGGTGGGGGGCAGAGCACGCTGCCAACCGGCAAACTGAACTTCCCCGAATCGGTGGCGGTGGATGCCGGCGGTAACCTCTATATCCTCGATGCCGGGACGACACGGGTGTTGAAGGAAACCCCCTCCGGCGGCGTCTACACCCAAAGCACGATTGCTCAGTTACCACCAGTAATGTATTCCGCCTCCTACGGAATTGCGGTCGATGCCATCGACAACGTCTACATCGCCGATACCAATCAGAACGAGGTGTTAAAAGAGACGCCGTCGGCAGGAGGCTATATCCAAAGCACGATCGTATCCTCGCCCAGCGTGGCCCTCCCAAACGGGATTGCGGTAGACTCGCGCGGCAACGTCTACTCCAACAATCGCAATGGGATAGTGAAAGAGACACTCTCCGGCGGCGCCTACACCCAGAGCTCGATTCCCACCATAGCGCTGTCCTACCCTTACGGGCTCGCGGTCGACTCTGCCGGCAACATCTATATCGCGGACCCCGGTCAAGTTCAGGTATTAGAGGAGTCGCCTTCGGGTGGCAGCTATACCGAGAGCACCGTCGTAGCGTTCACATCCGCCGAAAAACTTCCCCAGGATGTAGCGGTGGATGCCCGCGGCAACGTCTACATCGTTCTTTCCGACGAGATCTATCCTAACCACGATAACGAGAATAACGACGTGTTGAAGGAGACGCCATCAGCCGGTGGTTATATCCAGAGCACGGTGGCATCCAGCGGATTGAATCAAGCCACCGGGATTGCGCTCGATGCCAGGGGCAACGTCTACATCGGCGATAGCGCCAATAACCGGGTAGTGAAGTTGCAACAGGGGGCGGTAGACTTTGGGCCGGTGAATGTACGGAGCACGAGTCTCCCCATCTCGATGATCTTCACCTTTGACGTGGACGGCACCCTGGGCGCCCCGTTGGTGCTGACCCAGGGTGGAATGGGGCTGGACTTTGTGGATGCGGGAACGGGAAGCTGCACCACCAACGGAACCAGCCATCTGTATGCCGCCGGGGATATCTGCACCATCGATGTGCTCTTCAAACCGCGGTTTGCGGGAACCCGGTATGGCGCTGCGGTGCTCCAGGATAGCTTGGGAAATGCCCTCGCGTCAGGCTATGTCTACGGCACCGGAGTGGGACCGCAGGCAACGTTCCCGCCGGGCACGCCCGTCCCCGTCGACAGTGGCCTGGTGAACCCATTTGGCTTGGCGGTCGATGCCGTCGGCGACGTCTTTTTCGCCGCAAGCGGGAGTGGCGCCGTCTATAAAGACACTCCCTCTGGCGGCACCTATGTGAGGACTCTGATCGCCGGCGGGCTCAACCATCCTACCGGAGTAGCCGTGGATGGGCTTGGGAACGTCTATGTCGCCGCTTCCGGCTCTTTATTCAAGGAGACCCTGTCTCACGGCGCCTACTCCCAGAGTGAGATCGTCAGTGATCTCAGCCAACTGGTGGGCATAGCCGTAGATCGCGGCGGCAACCTCTATCTCACCAGCTCCGCGAGCGGCGACGTGCGAAAGGAAGCCCTTCAAGCCAACGGCAGCTATACCGAAACCGCAATCGGCTATGGCATTACCCACCCAACCGGGGTGGCTGTGGATGGAAGCGGGAATGTCTACATCACCGATGTCCGCCAGGGTGACGTATATAAGGAGACGCTCGCAACCAATGGCAGTTACATTCAGGCCACCATCGCCGGCGGG
The DNA here is from genome assembly GCA_049693715.1 of Acidobacteriaceae bacterium. Classification (GTDB taxonomy): domain Bacteria; phylum Acidobacteriota; class Terriglobia; order Terriglobales; family Acidobacteriaceae; genus PALSA-350. The sequence continues at coordinate 21,748 of JBAVQC010000236.1, forward strand.
TTCTCCGCTCCTGAAAGCGTGTCGCTGGATGGGACCGGAAACCTCTATATCACCGATTCCAGCCGGGGCGAAGTATACAAGGAGACGCTGCAGGCTGGTGGCAGCTATGTCCAAACGGTGGCTGCCACTGGCCTGAATCAGCCTCGGTGGATCGCAGTCGATGGACGGGGAAACCTCTATCTTTCCCATGACGGTGCAACCGGCGACCTGGCGATGATCGATGTTGCGGACCCGCCGGCACTGAGCTTCGCCAAGACGGCGGTTGGATCAACCAGCACCGACAGTCCCCAGTTGGTTACGGTTTCGAACATTGGCAACGCCGCGCTGGCCTTCCCGGTTCCTGGCTCGGGCGCCAATCCGGACATCACCCCCAGCTTCACGCTGGGTGGCACAACCACCTGCCCGGAAGTCAGCTCTTCTGACCCGGCCGGCAGTGTGAACGCGGCTAGCTCCTGTGTCTATGCCATCGACTTCATCCCGACCACTTCCGGACCCGTGAGCGGATCGCTGGTGCTGACCGACACCAACCTGAACGCAGTGGGCCCAGGCTACGTTACCCAGAGCATCGCACTGAGGAGCGGAATAACCTCCGACAGGACCCGCACCACCCTACGCATCGCGCCGGATCCGATCGACGAGAGGAAATGGGTGACCTTTATTGTTACAGTGACTGACACGACCATCTTGTCCACTGTGCCCCACGGCGGCGTCGTTACTTTCACCGCCAGGGTGAACGGCAACCCGGTCTTTTTAAATGGCTTGGCGCCGGTACCGCTCAGCGGTGGAAGGGCGGTGCTGAACCTGATTCCAGAGGTCCCCGGCGCGTACGGGATCACAGCACACTACGCTGGGGTTGATGGAAAGTTTACCGGTAGCACCGCTGAGGGAGAGCTCACCGTGGAGCCATAGCTGCGGCCGCCCGTTCAAACGGGTGCTCAGATTACGACCCGGCGTACATCTCAAAGCTTCCCCAGTAGAGCGGCTTGCGAAACGTGCCCTGGGAGTGCACCAACGAGAGCTTGGCCTCGCGCATCGCTACATCGGGCGTGCGTCCCTGCTCCAGCGCGGCATACATCTGATCCATCAACTGTGGAGTCGACGAGTCGCTGACCTCCCAAAGCGCCCCGGCAACATAGTGTGATCCTGCCCGTAGAAACGCCCACGCTAAGCCCACAAGTCCTTCGCCTGCATATGCCCGGGCACCCGAACCATAACAGGCGGAGACTGTCACTAACTCGGCCCGCAGCGGATAGCGTTTGATGTCGCGCGCATAGAGTTTGAATGTGTCCGGATCTCCGGGAGTCCGCGATAAAATCACCGCCGACTCCAGCGGCGTCAAACGGCTGGCCGTTCCATGCGCAACAAAGTGAATATAGGCATAGCGCTCCGGGTGGCTTTCTGCATATGCGGAAGGCAAGGCCCGCTCCCGTGTAAATACCACGCGTCGATCCTGAGGAAAATACTTCTCAACGGCTGCTGCCTCTCGCGACGCATTGGGCAATTCTTCAAACGCTGCGCCCGGAGGAATCGGGTCGCCAATCAAAAGTAACCCGCCAGGCGTCTTTGCCCGTGAATGCCCGGCGAATGCCGCCAGCATCCGTACCGAGTTGGCGTTGACAACCACTGCATCTTCAATCCAGTAATGAAGCGCCGGCTGCGGCACCAGCAGCGTTTCGAAGTTCAGCTGGTTGAGGCTTCCATCTGGAATGATGAACACCTTCGAGTTTTTCGGGATCATTGCCTGCGCAGGTTCCACCAGGGATTCGTATAACTTGCGCCCCGATTCACTATCGGTTGCCAGAATATCGTCCGAGCGCTGTATGTTCTTCTGGTAACTTATAACTTGCTCGGTGATCTCGGTCTCTTTCGGAAGCTTGAAAAGGCGGACCTGCGTGGGACTAATCGCCCAGAGATAGGATTCCGTCGGGCCAAGCCAGTAACTCAGGATGGTCCCGCCCAGCCGTCGCGCAACACTCCTGGGGTCCAGGTTGTCGCTCAACATCGACCGTGATTCGTTCTTCGCAATCCCCAGGCCCTCGAGCAATGTTCGCGCCCGGCCCAGGTCGATCAGTTTCAGAGCCTCATCCGGCCGGCCATGGTTCACAAGATACCCGGCATAGTCGCCATAAACCTGGCTTGCGTTGGTAAAGAAGGGAAGCTTCGACTCCTCATTTTCGAGTGTCGACCGCTGTTCCTCAAAAGTCTTGATAGATTTCCGGAACCACGCATCCGCTGTCGCGAAGTCCCCCTCTTCGCCGTCGAGCTTGGCTAACTCGTCCTCTACCTTCCAGCGCAGCGAAGGAAAGTCGGTCGTGTCTTCTTCCAGATTCGTCAGCAAGTCTTCGGCGGTCTTCCGGTCGCCGACTTTGACAGCCAGGAGCGCCTGAACGAACATAGGCTCCTCCCGGTCCGATTTATCTCCCATTTTTGCAGCGATCTCGAGCGCAGCGTCGCACTTCTCTTTCACCAGTTTGAATTCACCGCGCTCAAGCAGGAGAAAGGCGAGGTCGGTCTCCGTATCCAGGATGTCATCCGGACTCTGAACAGATTGAGCCAGGTCAAGTGCTTGCTGATAGTAAGCCTCTGCTTCCTTCCAATTGTGAAGCTGATACTGCGCTAGGCCGGCATTGTGCAGACGGCGGAGGCGATCCATCTTTGCGCCGCACTTCTCCGCCTGGACCTCAGCTTGCTGGAAATTCGTGAGTGCTCGTTCGGGCTCGCCCAACTTGAAATAAGCCCAGCCGACATTTCCCAGATCCTTCTCCAGAATCAACTGCGCATTGATCGAACGGGCAACCTCGGCGGAAGCCCTTGACCAATCGAGGGCTTCATCGTAGCGCTCCCTTCGCAGTGCTATCCCTGTGAGATTGAGGAGGATGACGGAGAGCAGGTATCTGTCTGGTCGATTGCGGGCAAGGTCCAGGCTCTCACGAAGCATAGATTCGGCGGCTTCCGCCTCGCCATGCTGCAAAGCCACCAGAGCCGAAATACTTAGCAGCTCAGCTTGCAGCTGAGAGTGAGTAAGATCGGATACGGCCTTTGCCCGGCGCAACTCGCGACGGGCGATTTCCGGCTCGCCCAAACGGGCTTCCGCTATTGCCCTAAGCATTCTTTGCTGAATTTCTAAGTCACCGCCCGCCAGGGGAGAAGGTAGATCTGTGTTCAGAAGTCGGAGAGCTCGCTCGTAGCCACCTTGCCATACGTCCGCAGTTGCTTCCAGCAGACGAAACTTCCAGGCCCACTGGGGATCGCGCGCGATCGCACTTGCTTGCGCTTGCTGGGCTTGCGAAATCGAACCCGACAGATCCCCTTGCTCATACAACTGGCGAGCGGAGCGGTAGACTTCATTGGCGTTTTCCGCATAACGCCGTGAGCAGCTGACCAGACTGGCGATGGCCAATCCAACTGCTACAGCTATGGCCCAGTGGAGCCGTTGGTTCGGCTGGCAGCGGCCGATACCGATCCCGTCACGGGCGACCCCAGCTCCGCCCGGATCATCACCAGCCGGAACGAGCCGTGATCCACCGCGAGCTGGCCGAAGATGAACGTTCCAACATCGGGAATCTTGACTAAATGGCCGCAAGACTCACCTGGGATTTTTCCTTCGATGCGGTCGACCAGCGAGCATAGGAAATAGCCTTTTTTGTCAAACCCATCCAGGGGATCATTGTTCGTGAACAAGTGGGAGGCCCAATCGGGAGTCGGGCCATTCTTGAGAACCCTCCGTCTTTGGTCCCGAATCGTATCGTGAAACTCCGTATTCTTCGTCCATGGCATGGGTGGGTAATCAGCAGCCGGAGTTAGAATTTTGTCGTTGATGATCGCCTTTACGGGATCCCCTCCAATGCGGAGGTTCACAAATTGCGAGCCGACAAACGTCACCTTCGGCGTGTAGCCTTTTGGCGGATGCTCTACCGAAATCTGAGCGACTACCCGGTCCGCGGTCAACGCGTTCCGAATATTCAGATCAGTCACGACCGTGGTGACCAGCGTCGCCCACGAACCCGTTGCCGGATTTTCGCTGCCAGAGGCGTGGGTCTCCGTGCCGCTACATGAAACAATATCATTAAAGTTAAGCGGGCCTGACTTGTCGGAAGTAGAACCTCCGGAAGGCGCCAAAGACACCTCGGACTGAGAGGGAACAAAGGCGCTCTTGGGCAGCGTGATGATTCCGCCAAGAGCACTGCCGTCTGCATGGTAGTGATGAATCCGTTTCACGTGCGCCTCACTGGGGACTGGGAATCAGTTGTGACTATATATCTGGAAAAGCCGGCGCTCAACCGCAATCGGCTTCGCGCCGGAGGCAAGTCCCTCGATCACCAGGGTGTAAGTTCCGGCCTGTAATTCCTTTGCAGGCATCTCGATGGAAAGCGTGTCTTTGGCCTGCCGCGCGCTTATGGGCATGGTCCATGCCGGCTTGCCGCCGGAGTCCAGCACTGAAACCTCATAACTTGAGTAACGGTCGTCCGTCGGGATGTCTACCTTTAATAACACCGGCTTATACGGCTTTACCTCAGCCGAGGGAAGCTTATCGGCCCGGCTTACTCCGCCCACTAGCGAAACCGTAGGCAGCACTCCGGGCGAATTAAGCGAGGTCAGTTCCGTTTTCAGGCGCGGCACTTCGACCAGGTTCTGATACCCGATCACGAGCAACATCGCGGCAATCGCCGCCCCCCACGCCGGCCTGAGGAAGAACAGCTTCTTCGCCTCCCTGGCAAGTTCGATCTTCATTTGGTCCAACATGGCTGCTCCCGATTGGACATCGTTCGCACAATCGGTACACTCAAAAAAATGTGCCTCAAATTGGTCGCGCAGGTCTTCATCAAGGTCTCTCAGCAGGTATCTCTCCGCAGCCGAGAGCCTTAGCGCGTCGTTGTGGTTCATGGCAGTCGCCTCATCGAATAGTGCAGGTTCGCTGAAAGCGTGTCACAGAGTCTCGTGCGGGTCACTCCCGGCAGGGGGATTGTCGCGGCCCTGACTGATTCTGATAGAGTGATGGCTGTCCCTGTGAGTGCTCGCCTAAGGGTTCAAGAGGCAAGGCCGAAGTTATTGCAATCGGGAAGGTTAGCTACCGCACACAATTCTGAAGAGATGCCCATCCCGGCCAAAAAGTGTGGCCACCAGGCGAGTAAAATGCGCCAGCTCGCGCTTTGAGCCAGCCAGGGTTCATCAGGGAAAGGAAACGTCGGATGGATTTGGAACTCGGTGGAGGAGTCGTTGTCGTCACCGGAGGAGCCAGCGGCATCGGATGGGCGTGTGCCCGGGGATTCGCGCGAGAGGGGTGCCGGGTCGCACTATGGGACCAATCCGCCCAGGTCAAGGATGCGGCAACCGCGCTGGCGATGGAGTTCGGGGGGACCTCGCTTGGCTTGTCCGTGGATGTCTCCGGCTTTGCCGCCATGCAAGGCGCCGTCCGCCAGACCGAAGCCGGACTGGGACCCATCTTCCACCTCGTCCATGCCGCAGCCTTGGGTTCAGGAAAATTTGGCTATCCATTTACCAATCTCTCGCCCAGCGACTGGCCTCGCGTCCTCGAGGTCAACATTATGGGGATGGTCCACGCTGCGCAAGCGATAACCCCCGGAATGGTCGCACGCAAACAGGGAACTCTTGTTTTTCTCGCCTCCGTCGCCGGACAAATCGGTTCTCAGACAGACCCGCCTTACAGCGCAAGCAAGGCAGCGAACATCAACTTCGCCCAGTGTCTGGCAAAGGATCTCGCGCCGCACGGGATTCGTGTCAACGTGGTCTGTCCGGGGATGGTGCGTACGCCGTTGAATGAACGCGTCTGGAAAGCCTGGAACGATCAGCAGCCACCGGCCCAGCAACGGTCGTACGATGACTGGGCAGACGATAAAGTGCGCGCCGTCGCGCCCCTCGCCCGCTGGCAGCAGCCGGAGGACATAGCGGACATGGTGGTGTTTCTTTCCTCGGCCAGGAGCCGTCAAATCACAGGACAAACCATCAACGTCGATGGAGGCCAGGTGATGCATTGGTAACCCACTTGATTACGCGGAAGCGTGAGAGGCCACAAACAGATCGGGTTGCCGGTCAAAGCTACCGATCCACCAGGTCGTTTTAGTAATGAGCATAAGCCTTGTTAAAAGCGGGGCGAGGCTGCTCATGGATGAATGCCGCCACATCGTAAGCATCCTGCGGCGACAAGATGCCCATTCTGTTCTGTGGCATGTTGTGCTGCACGAAAGCCGCCAATTTTTGCACGCCGTCAAGACCGGCGCCGTCATTGAATGAGGCCGGCCCCCAGACAGCGGGGAACATGGGCGGTACACCCTCACCGTTTGCCCCGTGACAGCCGGCGCATTGCGCCGCGTACACCCCAGCTCCGCGGACCGGGTCCGGTTTGAGCGGCGGAAGAGTGATCAGACCTCTTCCCTTGTAAACTACTCCGTTCGTAGACGGTGTAGACAACCAGCCAATGTAGTCTACGAGTGCTTTCATCTCGATCCCCTCGTAGTCCAACGGGCTACCATTCTCGCTGCGGACGAAGCACTCCTGGACTCGGTCTTTGAGCGAAATAACATGTCCGGCCCGAGCATTGAACATGGGGAACAATCCTGGCAGACCAACCATCGGTGAAGCGTAGGGTTGAATGCCGCCCTCGGCGTGACAACTGGTGCAGCTGATCCGGGCGCCCGTATGGTTCCCCGCATAGAGGGGAGTTTCATTGAAGATCAGTCCCCCAAGACGAATGCTTTCGCCGGTAGGCCCTTGAGGGATAGTGGCCCTCAGCGGCGGCTGCCATCCGCCTGGTGCGGGCTGTCTCTCACCTTCGGCGAGGCCGGAAATGTCCTTTGTTCGCAAGCCGAAAAAAACTGCGCAGACATACAGGGCCGCCGTGAGGATGGCAATCGCGAATGCCGGCCTGGTCATTCAGTGAACCGGTGGTTCGTTGCTGACCGGCGTAAAGCCAAAAGCCTCATAGGCACTCTGCGCCTGAGCGGATGAAAGGTATTCTATCCATGCTTCTGCAGCCTTGCGATGAGCTGCACTCTTCACTACGCCCGCGGCATAGATAGCCGTAATATTTTGCTGCGCCGGTATTTTTACGCCCTCGATCGGGTTGCCTATCTTCTCTTGAAAGAGAACCTCTGAGGTCCACACCACGCCCGCATCGCTTTTCCCCTGCATCACGCGGATAGGCGTTTGGCGGTGATGAATCTGGGTGAGGTAAGAGGAACCGTCCGATACTTTCGTGTGGTACACCGCCGTCGCCAGATGGTCGCCGCCAGCTTTCTTGAGAGCTTCCGCTATTTGGCGAGCAACGCCCTCGGTCTCGGGATTGGGCATGGAAAGCCGCAGGGTGGGGGCCCCGAGGTCAGAGAGACCATGGATGTTTTTCGGATTGCCTCGGGCCACCATAATTTCCAGATTGTTGGCCGCATAGCGGGCCACATGATCTACCTGGTCTTGCTGCTCCAACTCCGCGAGGACGCTGGCGCCGGCCTCATACACGTCGGGAAGGACGCGCAACGTGAGGTTACCCAAAGTCAAAGCGCCCCCCTGTTCCATCTGCTTTCTTAGCAGGCCCGGAGGAAGAGTCTCGTAGAAGACCCGGCCCCGAAGCTCAGGATGCTGCTGCTCGAAGCCTGCGACCAGTTGGGGCATGACAAAAAATTGATTGCCTCCAACAAACAGCACTAACATCGCGCCTTGCGGATCGCCATGCAGGTCGGGCACATTGTCGATGTCAGCGGCGTTGAGGGTCTGACCTTTGTCGAGAGCCGGATTGTTACCGCTCCCGCCCCACGGAGGCATGATCTGGCATGAACATTCGATGGAGGCGAGCACCAGCACCAGGATCGATAAAAACCGAATCGACATACTATGCTCCGTAACTAAACGGTGATATAGGTGAAGCGGCCGTCAGACTGAAGCAGGCAGATGGCGGCGACCATGGCAGGAAGGATCATGACATTCGGGAGCGCGTGGCTTTGCAGGTCGTTGACGATATGCTCAACTGACTCTTTTAGGGCTCTCTGCTTCACCAATAGGCGTACCTGTTCCTCAGTGGCGGTGTGGCAGCTCAGGAAGGTCACGCCGCGGCTTTGCAATGTCTCGATGCTCGTATCCTGAAGCACTGATTGTTCTGCATCCAGGTCAGTCCCTTTGAAGCCCTTCTGGGGAAAGTAAATATTCCTGACCGCCGGCGAACCAGTCATGGGATCGTTCACCTGAAGGAATTCCCCTAAGCGATATTTGAGCCACGCTTCATCGTTAAAATTAAGCATGTTCGACGGTCCATGCAAGGCGGCAACAACTTTGATTTCTTTCCTGGCCACGCCGAAACCAAACTCAAGGCCATTCAGAGAATTCTTGATGTTGTTCAGAAACTTGCCTTCTCCAATTTGGCGAATGTCATAAACCTGCTTTGCCGTGGCTCGATCCCTCAATAATGTTTCGAACTGAGCCATTTTCCAATCGCTCTTCTTGTAGACAAGCTGTGCTTCCGCGGTAGAGGTTAATCCTGTAAGACCTCCGATAGCGGAAAGTCCAAAACCAATTGTTTCTACGAAGGACCTGCGAGTGATGAGCTTCATGGGATTCTCCAAAGACGGCTAGTGAAATAAGAGGCTGTAAAGCAAAACTGCAAGCACAATGAGAGCGATCGTTGTGTAGAGATAGTCTCCTTCGAGGGCAAACCCGAAGACAGAAAAGACTACCCGTGCCACCGGTGTGGCGATGAGCAGGAGCAGGCCGAATTGGATGATCGGGAGGGCGTGGCCGGCAATTGCCCCCACAGCGATTCCGTGGAGCGATCGCAATTCGGGGGCCACGCCGTGAAAGGTCCGATAGTCGGGCGTTTCCCTTCCGTGCCGGAAAAGAAAAAGCACCCCACCCAGGAAAATAACGCCGGCCGAGGTGAGCACCCCGGTTCGCAGCACCAACCCCACTTTGCAGTCAAGTTGACGTTGTTCTTGCTCCGGCATTTTTCCCACGATCACGGCTAGAACCTTCCTGAAATTCCGCTATAGATCATTTCGAGTCCAAGTGCGGCGATCACCAGCGCGAAGATCATGCGAATCGCTCCTGTTTTAGCACGGACAAGAAATTTTGCCCCCAGCATCGAACCCGCGAGAACGCCGAGGGTGACCGGCATGGCGATGCCTGGGTCTATATAACCCCGGAAGAGATATACGCCGGCGCTCGCGGCGGCGGTTACCCCGATCATGAAGTTGCTGGTGGTTGTCGATACCTTAAAGGGCACCTGCATAGCCTCGTCCAGGGCCAGAACCTTTACCGCGCCGGAACCTATGCCCAGGAGACCGGAAAGGGTTCCCGCGCCGAACATCAAGCCGAAACCGAGCGGCACATGCCTGACGTGGTACGAAGTCTTGACGCCGCCGACCGGGTACGCCCCGTCGAGGTTGAGCGCGGTCGCCAGACGATCGGGTTGTTGATCCTCGCGCCGAGGCGTGCGCCTTCGATTGGTGATGGCAGCGGAGATGAGAAGGACGATGCCGAAGATGATCGCAATCGCTTTGGTCGGAGTGCCCATTGCAAGAAAAGCTCCGCACACAGCGCCGACGGTCGTAGCCACCTCGAGAAACATGCCGATGCGAATATTACAAAACCCGTCACGAACGTAGGCAGCAGCCGCACCTGAGGAGGTTGCTATGACTGAGAGCAGGGAAGCACCGATGGCATAGTGAATGTCGACGCCGAAGGCGAGGGCCAGGAGCGGCACTATCACCGCACCCCCACCCAGACCGGTGAGCGATCCAAGAAAGCCCGCAAGCAGCGAACTCAGAGCGACCAGCCCAGAGAATTCGTAGGAGTTCATCGCTTCGTCCAAAGCGAAACAATGATATAGTCTGGGGCGGTTCTTCCGGTAGCTATTAGGCGGTGCCCCCGCTTGGCGCCGTAGGTAACTTCGTTTGTTTCCATCACGCCGCATCGAGAACATGAATCAAACGCGATCAAGAATGTGTTTTGCTACTTTCCTGCATCGGGAGGGCATCCGTCCAAACAGAAATACTAATGAGGCATAAGCCCGTCCGTGTTCAGCAATGAACACTGCCGGGAAAAAAGCGAGCCAGTGTCCGTTATCACTTTGCAGACGACAGCCGTAGGTAACTTGGTTCGTTTCCATCACGTCCGGTTTCGGCACGGGCAGGAGCTGGGTCCTGTATAATCTTGCTCGCTGGCGCCTTCGTGCCTCCATCGGAGGTTCCGAGAGCAATGTGGGTATTCCTACTAAAATTCCGGCTTCCGGCCTAGAAAGCGCGAACCGTGACCCATGGAATGCCACGAACAGCCTCTAAGTAAAGGTGAACACTCAAAAATCTGGCGAGCTGACGATCTGGGAGACCTGGAGCTGCTGGATGCGCGGTACATTACTTATTCGTTCGCCAAACATACCCACGAAGGGGCCGCCGTTGGGGTAATTGAAGAAGGGGCTGAGAGTTTTAGTTATCAAGGGACAAAGCATGTAGCTTCGACCGGGGAGATCGTTATTTTCAATCCGAACGAAGCGCACACCGGGCAGGGCGCGGACGAAAAAGGCTGGCGGTTTCGCATGTTTTATCTTGATGCAAAACTGCTGCAGTGGGCGGTTTCAGAGATGACCGACCAAGGCAAGGAAATTCCCTTTTTCTCGACACCGACACTCAACGACCCGGCCCTCGCCAATAT
>JBAVQC010000237.1:0-12887 GCA_049693715.1 Acidobacteriaceae bacterium
CGTGGAACTGCAGATCCCTCGGCTGCGCTCCCTATGTACAAAATGTTAAACCACATAGAATCAACAGCAGATTTGGGCCGCGTTTTGTTCATTGGTTTCATGACCTCGCCGCAGGCGAGGTCACCGGCTCGGGATGACAAACAGGGGAGGGTCGTTGTAAAGAGAGGGCGGTTGCTAAGGAGAGGGCGGTTGCTAGAGGAGAGGGCGGTTGCTAGAGGAGAGGGCGGTTGCTAAAGAAGAGGGCGGTTGCTAAAGCCCATCATTTTTTGATAATTTACGACCCGACTAAAAGTCGTGCCCTAATAAGAAACCACCCTCCGAAAATGGTAGTTACTCCAGTCGTTGGCCCAGGATGGGCCAACGATACGCAGACCATCACCCCAGTTTCATGGCCTCGGGATCCCAGTGGACAACCGTGCCTTTCTCGTAGCTGAGGTTGCTGAGCAGCGCGGCTCCTGCAGCACGGAAACCAAACACTCCATCTTCCACCACAGGTTGGCGCGAACGGACCGAGGCAAAGAAGTTTCGAAAGTGATCGTAACTGTCGCTGTATCCAGCCGCGGCTACGTATTTCTCGTACCCCAGCTGCGGCGCTCCCATCGGGTGCTCGCGTGGGTACTTTTCGTAATACTCTTCGGTAATTTTCTTTTGCATCGCCTCGGTGAAGCTTCCAACAAAAAGCCCGGGGCCCTTCTCCCGAGGTGTACGGCTAACGATCACGCCGTTGCCGGCTATCTCCATCGTGCCTTCGGAACCGGTAAAGATGAGCCCTTCACTTTCCTCGCCGCCATCTACGAAGTTCACGCGCAGGCTCAAATTAAAGCCCTCAGGATAGTCAAAGAGACCCAACATCACGTCGGGGACGTCGCGGCCATCTTTCCAGAAGCGCAGTCCACCCGTGGCCATGGCGCGGGTGGGCCCGTGCGCCCCGGTGATGAAGTGGGTTCCGCTAAACAAGTGGACGAAAAGGTCGCCGGCAACGCCGCTGCCGTAGGCCTTCCATTTACGCCATTGAAAAAAGTGTTCGCGGTTAAAGGGAATGCTGGGCGCGGTGCCCAGAAAGCGTGGCCAATCGCAGGTCTCGGTCGAAGCATCCAGAGGCACGGTGTAGTTCCACGCCCCGATCGACGAATTGCGGTCCCAGCGCGCGGTCACCATATTCAATTGGCCGATGGCGCCGGCGGCAAGCAGTTCCTTTGCCTTGGCATAGATCACCGAGCTTACGCGTTGGCTTCCGACCTGGAGGATGCGATTGCTCGCGCGGGCGGCTTCGATCATCTGCGGGCCGTCGGCGTACAGATGGATCATCGGCTTCTCGCAATACACGTCTTTGCCCGCCTTCATCGCATCCACCGCGACCTGCTTGTGCCAATGGTCGGGGGTTCCGATAATGACCGCGTCAATATCTTTGCGCTCGAGGATCTGGGCATAGTCACGCGTAGTAAAAATATCGTCGCCCCAGAGTTCCTTGGTGTGCTGAAGCCGGCCGTCATAGCAATCGGCAACGGCCACAAGCTTCACCCCAGGAACCTGCACTGCGACCCTGGTGTCACCCTGGCCCTGGCCACCAGCGCCGATCAATGCGAACTGAATATGGTCGTTGGCTGCTACCGGCTTGGCTGGTTCCGTTTGGGCCTCAGCGAGCAAATGCGTTCTCGCGCCCAGAAATGTCTCCACGGTTGCGGCCGCTCCGGCCGCTTTCAGAAAGCTTCTACGATTCAAATCGAGCACAGTCGTCCTCACCCCTTAGAGATATCCGCCGTCTGTAACGATACAGCCTCGGTGCCCTGAAGGGCACGGTTGGGTGCAAGTTAGAGTTGATTGAGTTGGGACTGGGGGAGAGAGTTCGAGGGATGCGCGGTAGAGGAGCTTACATGACGAAGGCGAGGTTCTCCAGCTCGGCTTGCATGCAATCCAGGTTGCAGCCCATGCCTTCCAGGCGTGTGATGGCATTGCGAGCATGTTCTGCGCTCACGCCGTATCCACGGCCAGTGAGGAAGCCACTGAGGACTTCAGCCGCCTGCCACGAATCGATCCCCGATTGCAGGAGCTCGTTGCGCAAGTTTAGCAGCTCGCGTGCGGAAAATTTTTCGATCTTGGCGCTTGCAGACATTTTCATTTCCTCTCTCACCGCTTTGTAATGAGGCCCAGGCTCGAGTGAAACACCTGCCAACCGACCGCTACACGAAAAACCCTGCGGGAAGAGCCCTTTGATGCCGAACCAAGAAACGTACCGCAATCGTGCAACTAATCTGAGGCAGAAACAAACCAGTTTCGCGTCTTCTATATCTGTCAACCCGAAATGACTCGACTTCGTTGCGTTAGCTGTCAATTACCTAACACCGAAGTTGCATCCGGGCGGAGAAGCCCACCCTGCAATCTGCTGATTTGATGCTGGAGCACTCTGCAAGATGTATCGGATACCTGAATCATTTGACGAGGATACCGAGCCGGCAATCTCACATTTTCCAGTGCGCCGCATCATTTTCCGGGAAAGCCCTGTCCCAAAATGATGACTCGCCCGCTCCGGTCCGCCTCCCTTCTAAATGCTTCTAATTAGTGGACTAATTTCCTAGCGCCTGGTGAGCAGGAAGACCAAAAAAATCGCATCTTCACACCAGTGGAGGTTCGGGCGTCGCACGATGCGCCAGCATTATGGGAATGCCATCCTGTACCGGATAGTAGCGGCCACAACCGGTGCAATGCAGCCATCCATGCGCGGAATGGTTGGGACCAGCAATCACTGGTTGATGGCAGACCGGGCAAACCAGGATCTCGAGCAAGGTCTGAGAAAGAATCGGCGTCATTCCATGAGTCTAGATCACCAGGCCCCCGGCCCCTCGCCGTCAGAGCGGGCATTTACCATGAGCAGGAAGGATGGTGCATGGCTAGAGTTCTGGATGGAAATACAATTGCCGCTGCGATCAAGGCGGAGGTCGGGGATGAGGTGGAGCTCCTCGCACTTCAAGGCATAAGGCCGGGGTTGGCAGCAGTGTTGGTGGGGCAGGTCCCAGCCTCCGAGATTTATGTGCGCAGCAAGGTCAAGACCTGCGAGGCTCTGGGGCTTTTCAGCGAGATGATCACGCCGCCGGAAACAGTCACCACTGACGAAATGCTGGCATTGATTGGCGAGTTGAATGCACGGGAAGACATCGACGGCATTCTGGTTCAATTGCCGCTGCCCGCGCAGGTGAACGCCAAGTTGCTGCTGGAAGCGGTGAGCCCCGACAAGGATGTGGACGGTTTCCATCCGGTCAACGTAGGCCGATTGCAGACCGGCCAGCCGGCGCTGGCTCCGTGCACGGCCGCGGGCATCATCGAGATCCTCAAGCGCAGCCAACTGCCGATTGCGGGTCAGAATGCGGTGGTGGTGGGGCGCAGCGACATCGTGGGGAAGCCCACCGCAATCCTGCTGTTGGCGGAGAATGCGACGGTCACCGTTTGCCACTCCCGGACGCGCGACCTGGCTTCGTTCACCCGGCAGGCAGACATCCTGGTGGTGGCGATCGGCAAGCCGGCGTTCGTGACTACGGAAATGGTCAAACCGGGAGCTACGATTCTCGACGCCGGCATTAATCGCGTTACCGATCCGGCGGAATTCGAGCGCTACTTCGCCGGCGATGCGCGCCGTGAAGAAACTTTTCGGCAGAAGGGTTCAGTCATTGTTGGGGATGTACTTCCCAAAGCGTACGCCCTGGCTGGAGCGTATACCCCTGTGCCCGGGGGCATCGGGCCGCTTACCATTGCCATGCTGATGGCGAACACGGTGCGCGCGGCGAAACTCCGGCGCGGGTTGCCAGTCTAGGATGCTTCGCGCCGGATTGACGGGGGGGCTGGGCAGCGGCAAAAGCACGGTAGCCGGCATGTTTGCCGAACTGGGTGCAGCAGTCATTTCCGCCGATCAACTCGGGCGCCAGCTGATGCAGTGCGGAGAGCCGGTTTATACGGCCATCGTAAACACATTTGGACAGGGAGTGGTCCGGGGCGATGGGTCGCTCGACCGCAAGAAGCTGGCTGAGTTGGCCTTTCAACATAACCGGGCGGACGCGCTCAACCACATCGTGCACCCTGCCGTGGTTGCCGCGGAAGAGGAATGGATGCGTGGCGTCTTTGCGAAGGATCCCGCGCATGTCGCTATCGTCGAGTCTGCTCTGATTTTCGAAGTGGAAAAGTGGGGTACCGCCCCTGGATGGGTGCAGCGATTCGACAAACTGATCCTGGTCACCGTACCTGACGAAGTAAAGATCGCGCGTTTTGTTGCGAGGATGGGCGCCCATGACGGGGCGCAAGAGGACGCCCGAGCGCGGCTAGCCATGCAAATTCCCGATCGGGAAAAGGTGGGCCGGTGCGACTATGTCATCGACAACACCGGCTCGCTCGCTGCAACGCGTGCTCTGGTGGAAAAGACCTATCAGGAGCTGGTGCAGGCGGCGAGATGAAAACCGTGACCCCGGAAATGATCTAATAGACGTTAGCTCGTTATGAAGATTCGCTCTCTCATCGTGATCGTTTTGCTCGTAGGCGCCTTCGTCTACCTTACTTCGTACAGCAACTTCCGCGGCCTCCCCAACGCGCCTCTCGCGAAGCTCTGGCGTGAGTCACCGATGCACTTGACCGAGGCGGACGCGCAGCCAGCCTACACGCAGGAAGAAGCCAACCGCATCGCGGTTTACAAGCGGACCTTACCCTCGGTCGTGAATGTCACGTCTTCGGCTTTGGCCTTCGACTTCTTTTACGGGGTGGTGCCACAGAGCGGTCAGGGATCGGGCTTCGTGCTCACCAAAGACGGACGCATTATCACCAACTATCACGTCATCCAAAATGCGCAGAACGTCGAGGTGACCACCAGCGATAAGCACACCTACAAAGCGCAAATTATTTTGCAGGACAAGGCACATGATTTGGCCCTGCTGCAGATCAACGCCAAGAACCTCAGCCCCTCCATCCTCTCCGAGTCGAGTGACCTGCAGGTAGGCCAGAATGTGTACGCGATCGGCAATCCGTTCGGTTTGAACGGGACCATGACTACGGGCATCATCAGTTCCATCCGCTCGGTAGAGGAACCGCAGGGTCCCACCATCGACAAGGCGCTGCAAACGGACGCAGCCATTAATCCCGGCAATTCCGGCGGGCCGCTGCTCAACTCGCGCGGTGAAGTGATCGGGATGAACACGCTGATTGCCACCGGCGGAGCAGAACAGAACTCCGGCATTGGCTTCGCCATTCCCATCGACACCATCAAAGCGGTGCTTTCGGATTACAGCAAGTACGGACGGGTGCGCCGTCCCTCGCTGGGTATCGCTTCGCTGGCCATCGGCCCCGATCTCGCGGAGCAGATTGGATTGCCGGCGGATTACGGTGTGCTGGTGCAGAAGGTCATCCCCGGGGGCGCAGCGGAACGTGCCGGCTTAAAAGGCGGCACGCAGCAAGCCTACCTGGGCAACACGCCGATTTATCTGGGTGGCGACCTCATCGTAGCCATCGACAACGACCGGGTGACCAATCCGCAGGATGTTGCCGAGATCATGGATCGCCATCAGGCGGGGGATACCGTCACCGTGACGTTCTTCCGTGGATCGCGGAGAATGACGGCGAAACTAACCCTGGGCGAGGCTCATTCCGTTTCCGTTTGAACGGCCACATAGCGGCGTCCCGCGAAACGATACTTTCCAGAGATGACGCGGTCGATGGCCTCCGCATAGGCCACATGCTCCTGAACGATAATGCGCGCAGAGAGCGCATGCTCATCGTCGTTCTCGAGCACGGGAACGGTTTTTTGCAGCACGATTACGCCGTGGTCCAGTTCTTCGTCCACAAAGTGCACGGTGCAACCGGAGACCGTAACTCCGTACTCGAGGGCCTGCCGCTGCGCTTCCAATCCGGGAAATGCCGGCAGCAGCGAAGGATGGATGTTGAGAATGCGCTGCGGAAAAGCGCGCACGAAGTCTGGTGAGAGCAGACGCATATAACCGGCGAGGCACACCAGGTCGACCTGATGCGCTCTCAGGCGGGCGACGATTTCGGCATCCTGTTCGGCGCGCTTTCGTCCCTGGGGCTCGATCACTTCGGTGGCGAATCCCGCGCTCCTTGCCGCGGCAATTCCAGGCGCATCGAGACGATTCGACATCACGACCGCGATGGTGGCATTTGCCAGGCGCCCCTGGGCGATAGCTTCAGCAATGGCTAGGAAATTGGATCCCCGGCCGGAAAGCAGGATCCCCAAGCGGTGCACTCGGGGAGTTGCCTGAATCCCCCGGATTTCCGGTCGAGGTTTCGTGGGTTCCGCAAACCGCATGCGGCTTTCCTTAAGAGAAAGCCGCACACGCGGCTCTCGATGGAGTAGCGAAGCAGGAAATCCGGGTCACGTGTACAACACCTTGCGGTCTCCCTTAACGGTGCGGCCGATGACGCAGAATTTTTCCCCGGCGCGGTCGAGCATCGACTTGGTGCGCTTGAATCTGTCGGCCGGTACTGCCACGATCAGCCCAATGCCCATGTTGAAGGTGCGCAACATCTCTTCCGGCTCCACGCTGCCCAGTTGCTGCAAGTGGGAGAAAATTGCGGGCGGAATCCATGAGCCGGTTTCCACCACCGCGGAGATCGTCTTGGGCAGAATGCGGGGCAGGTTTTCCGTGATGCCGCCGCCGGTGATGTGAGCCATCCCCACCACCAGATCCGCAGCAGTCAGCTTCTTGATCACGGCCAGGTAGCTGCGATGCACTTTCATCAGAGCCGCTCCGGCCTTATCCTTCAATTCGTTTATGTATTGATGGGGCGCATAGCCGGCTACGTCGAAAAAGAGTTTGCGCGCCAGGGAATATCCATTGGTGTGCAAGCCAGTAGAGGGAAAGCCGATGAGCACGTCGCCCGCCTCGATCCTGCTGCCGGTGATCAGTTTTTGCCTATCCACTGCACCGACAATGAAGCCGGCAAGGTCATACTCGCCATTGGCGTAAAAGCCGGGCATCTGGGCCGTCTCCCCTCCGATAAGGGCGCAGCCGTTGGCGCGGCAGGCTTCGGCTACGCCGCTGACCACGGTTTGGGCCACTTCATCGTCGAGCTGGCCGATGGCCAGGTAGTCGAGAAAGAAGAGGGGCGTCGCGCCCTGGACAGCAATATCGTTCACACAGTGGTTGACCAGGTCCGCACCGACGGTGTGATGCATCCCGAGTGCAAACGCCACCTTCAGCTTGGTGCCGACCCCGTCCGCACTGGAAACCAGGATAGGATCGGCGTACTTGGCGGTGTCGAGGCGGAAGAGGCCACCGAAGCCGCCAATGTCTCCCAGCACCTGTTTATTGAAGGTTTTCTGCGCTAAATACTTGATGCGCTGCTTGGTGCGGTCGCCCTGCGAAATATCCACGCCCGCCGAGGCGTAGGTGGCAGGAGGCTTATTCGATTTTCGCGTCGATTCTGGCAAGGCTCTTCCAACTTCGGTTGGGATGAGGTGTTTCGATGGAATGGAATCGATCCCCAGGACTGCCAGTTTAACATCGCCAACAGGCCGCGAGCGGGGTCCCCTATACTGAAACCCGTGAGCAGAGAACTCAGCCGTTCCAAAAAATTGCAGCAGCGCGCGGAGCAGTACTTGCCGGGTGGGGTGAATTCGCCGGTACGCGCCTTTCGAGCTGTCGGGGGAGATCCGCCTTTCCTGGTACGAGCCGAAGGAGCCTACTTGTGGGACGCCGATGGCAACCGCTACCTGGACTATTTCGGGTCCTGGGGACCGATGATCCTGGGCCATGCCCACCCGCTGGTGGTGGAGGCGATTCAGCAGGCCGCGCAGCGCAGCGCGAGCTTCGGCGCATCGACCGCCGCGGAAACTGACCTGGCAGAGCTGGTGATTTCGGCCATGCCCTCGATGGAAAAGATGCGTTTCGTCAGTTCGGGGACAGAAGCCACCATGTCCGCCATCCGCGTGGCCCGCGCATTTACCAACCGCCGGTACGTAATCAAGTTCGAAGGCTGTTATCACGGGCACTCTGACGGACTGCTGGTGAAAGCGGGCTCGGGATTGGCCACCTTTGGCCTGGCAGGATCGGCTGGGGTTCCGCAGGAGATTGCCCACTGGACGCTTTCCCTCCCATTCAACAATCTGGCCGCGGTGGAGGAGGCCTTCGCCCAGCATCAGGACGATATTGCCTGCGTGATCGTGGAACCCGTGGTGGGCAATATGGGCTGTGTGCCTCCCGCTGCGGAATATCTCGAAGGTCTGCGGCGAATTACGAAGGAGAGGGAAAGCCTGCTGATTTTCGACGAGGTCATGACCGGGTTCCGGCTGGCCCTGGGAGGGGCGCAAGAGGTCTTTGGCATCGATCCTGACCTCACTTGCCTGGGAAAGATTATCGGAGGGGGCTTGCCCTGCGCCGCGTTTGGCGGCAAGGCCAGGATGATGAACCTATTGGCTCCGCTGGGCCCGGTCTACCAGGCCGGGACACTGAGCGGGAATCCACTGGCGATGGCCGCGGGTACGGCTACGCTGCGTTATCTGGCTGCGCATCAGGTTGAGGTGTACGCAGGGTTGGACACGATTACCGCGGCGGTCGCTCAGGGCATCGCGGCTGCGGCGCAGGACGCGGGCATTGAAGTCGAAACCAACCGAGCGGGGTCGATGGTCACGTGGTTCTTTACCGGGACGCCGGTGACGGACTTCGCGACCGCGGCGACCTCGGATACAGAAGCTTTTGGACGTTTTCACCGGGCAATGCTGGATCAGGGTGTATGGCTCCCTCCGTCACAATTTGAGGCGGCTTTTCTGGGCGCTGCGCATACGACGGCGGATATTGATTTCACGGTGAAGGCTGCTCGGAAGGCGTTCGCATCGATGCATGCGACCAAGTAGGGAAAGGCTTGGGGATGAAAGATGAAGAATTCAGTTCTCGGGCTTGGGTAGTCGAAAAGCCCCGGACAGCATTGGCAAGATAAGCATCTCGAGGTCCTTCGACTCCGCGCCCAAGCGATGTGGCATGCGATAAATCTGTGCGGCGCTTCGCTTCAGGATGACGATTTTGTGGGAGTGTGTTATTCCGCCTTTCCAGGAGAGGTCCGCGGAACTGCAGATCGCTCGGCTTCGCTTGATGACAAAGATGCGAGTAGGCGAGGGCTGAGTGCCGCGCCTACGGCGCTCAGATCAGCTTGCAATTGATCCCCAGCCCTTCCGGGCTGGGCTGATGTTTGGACGGCCGGCCCTCCGGGCCTCGCATTGACGGCGACTTGCGGTGTCATTCCTCTCCTGACTTGCCACAGGCAAGTCGCTTGCTCGGGGTGACAAAAAGGGGAGGGTTGTTGTGGGGAGAGGGTCGTTGCCAAAGGACAGGGTGTCAAAGTGCGAAAGCAAAAAAGTCACAGCTCCCAATCACAAAGGAAAGGGCAACGGTTCATAGAGAGTGGTTGCTGGACCGAGGTTAACGCTAGTCCCAGGCATCCACGGTGACGAAGCGCAAACCGCGTCCCGCCCAGCTATCCAGCAACAAACCGACGGCCGCGAGCGTGATGGACCGATCGGTTCCGAGCTCCCGGTGGCCGCCGTCGTGCAGCAGGATGTTGCTGCCGCGGTGGCGCTTCTGGTTGTGCCGAAGGCCGCGCCGCACCCGCGCTGCCAGATCCTGGGTATCCGTGGCTTCCCAATCGTAGGCGGTTACATTCCACATCACCGGCGTCAGCCCAAGTTCCCGGGCAGTGCGCAGGACATCCGGCCGGCGTGCGCCGAAGGGAGGCCGAACATATCTCACGACTTCCCCCGTCGCGTCCTCGATGATGGCAGTACAGGCAATCAGTTCCTCGCGGACCTGAACGGGACTTGCCCACATCAAGGACGGATGGCTCACAGTATGGTTTCCCAGCAGGTGCCCGGCCGTGTGGATCGCCCGGGCAATTTCCGGACGCCGGCGGACGAAGCTCCCCATCAGGAAAAATGTGGCCCGCACTTGCCAGCGGTCCAACAATTCAAGCAATTGCATGGTGTAGGGATCATTAGGACCGTCATCGAAGGTCAGGGCAACTTCATTTACATCGGAACCCGCAAGAATAGTCTTTCCGAAAACCTGCGAAGTGGGCCATTGCGCGGCGTAGAGATACGCGCCTGCCGAAAGTCCAGTGAGCAAACCTGCGGAGACTAGCCTGGTAAGCATGCTTCAAGAGTTTAACTGTGTTATCTTCTGTTTTTCTTCATGGCAGATTTCTTTGAGCCCCCCAGATTCATCGCCATCGAAGGACCGATTCGCGTCGGTAAGTCGACCCTGTCCAGGATTTTGGCAGAGACCCTGCACGCACGGCGAATCGTAGAACCGGAGAACAACCCCTTCCTCGACCGCTTTTACCAGGAAATGAGCGGCATGGCTCTAGCCAGCCAAATGTGGTTCCTGGTGGAACGGTACGACCAGATGCGCCAGGCAGCGAAGGATCTGGCCGGCAATGACCCCTGGCCAATCGTGGCTGACTACCTCTTTGAAAAAGACAAGCTCTTCGCCTACATCAACCTCAGCGATGCAGAGCTGGCACTTTACAACCGCTACTACCAGGATTTCCGTGACGAGGTGCCGACACCGGACCTGGTGATTTATCTGCACGCATCGCCCGAGGTGCTGAAACAGCGACTCAAACGTAAGGGCCTGACCCAGGAGCAAGCCATCAGCGACGCCTATATCGAGCAGGTGGCGAAGGCCTACGAACACTTCTTCTTCCACTACACCGCCAGCGATCTGCTGGTGGTCGACACCTCCGAGATCGATTTTGTGAACCGCGAGCAGGACCTGGCACTGCTACTGAAGCGGCTCTCTGAGCCCATCAAGGGCAAGCAATACTTCATGCCTCCCCCGAGACCGAACGGCGCTTGAAGCGTCAATATAGTCAGTACTTTGCCGGGAGTATGTCGAACGGCGTATATTGGTTTGCGGTACTGATCGGGCAGCATCCCTGAGGGGAGTTGCACTGGAGTTTTCCATGAGCCTCACGCATTTCCGCAGCGCGGACCAGTCCGCGCCCGCTGCCCCGGCCCGCCGGGTGACTATCCAAACACTTCAAGACAAGAAATCCAAGGGCACCCCCATCGTGGCCTTGACCGCCTACGACTATGCCACCGCGCGGCTGGTGGATGAAGCCGGTGTCGACTTCATCCTGGTCGGGGACTCCCTGGCAATGGTGGTCATGGGTTATGACAATACCCTCCCCGTCACCATGGACGAGATGCTGCTTCATACCCGCGCTGTACGCCGCGCGGTCAAGCACGCGATGGTGGTCGCCGACATGCCGTTTGGCTCTTACCAGGTGAGCAGGGCGGAAGGGATCGCGAACGCCACACGCTTCCTCAAGGAAGCCGGCGCCCAGGCAGTGAAAATTGAAGGCGGAGCAAGCCGGCTTGATCTGGTCAGACAACTCACGGAGGCGGAGATTCCGGTCGTGGGACATCTGGGGCTTACGCCGCAGTCCGTTCACCGCATGAGCGGATACCGGGTTCAGGGCAAGTCGGTCGCAGCTATCCACCACCTGGTGGAAGATGCGCTGGCCCTGGAAGCGGCGGGCGCTTTTGCAGTGGTTCTGGAAGGGATTCCCGCAGAGGTGGCGCAGCGGATCACGGCCGCTTTACATATCCCGACCATTGGTATCGGCGCCGGGCCCTACTGCGACGGTCAGATCCTGGTGCTGCACGATCTCATCAATTTGTCCTTTTCCGCGCCGGCAAAATTCGTGCGCCGCTATGGCGACGCCGCAGCCTTGATCACGGATGCGGTCCACCGGTACCACGACGATGTCGAAGCACGCCAATTCCCCGGCGAAGCGGAAAGCTATCATCTGGGCAAAGAAGCGATGGCGGCTCTGCTCCTGGAAGAAGGCACGGCCCGGCGCAAGGCATAGCCCATGCTGGTGCTGCACACCATCGCTGAAACCCGGACCGCGTGCGCCCGGATCCGGCTGGCGGGCAAGACTTTAGGGCTGGTGCCCACCATGGGTGTGTTGCACCAAGGCCATTTGACCCTGGTGCGAGCAGCCCAGGCAAGTTGCGATGCGGTCGCAGTGTCGATTTTCGTGAACCCCACCCAATTTGGGCCCAAAGAGGACTTCGCCACCTATCCGCGGACCCTGGACGAGGATTGCCGCACGCTCGAAGCGGCAGGAGTCGACCTGGTCTTTGCGCCTTCGGTCCAGGAGATGTATCCGAGTGGGGCAAGTACTTTCGTCGAAGTCGCAGGTTTGAGTGACCGGCTGGATGGAGCCTCGCGTCCAGGCCACTTCCGAGGGGTGGCTACTGTGGTGGCCAAACTGTTGAATGTCTTTGCTCCGGAGCGCGCTTTCTTTGGGCAAAAGGACGCTGCCCAGGTCGCCGTGCTGCGCAAGATGGTGCGTGATTTACAGTTTGCTGTCCAATTGGATGTGTGCCCGACGGTGCGCGAGGCGGATGGGTTGGCGATGAGTTCCCGCAACCGTAATCTGAGCGCCGAACAGCGGCGGCAGGCGCTGGTACTCTCCCGGGCTCTGTTGGCGGTCAAGCAAAAGGCCCAGGGTGGCGAGCGTGAATCAGCCAAGCTGCTTGCTGAGGCGTTACGTGTACTCGCGGGGGAACCTGGGATCCAGGTGGACTACTGCCGCATCGTTGAACCTGACACCCTCGAGGACATACCGGATGTTGGCAAAGGCGCGCTGGTGGCGGTGGCAGCACGGGTCGGCACAACGCGGCTCATCGATAACGTGCTGCTTTAGCTGGGCTCCGGACGCTCAGCCGAAAAATCACCCACCGCGTTTGGAAACAAAGGGGTTGCCGGCAAGGAGGAAGCGGGCTGGCCGCTCAGCGTCTTTGCTGATGCCGATTCTTGGCGTGACCAGGACGTCGTTGGCCAGGAAGCCATCGTCCCGGATTTGCAGACCGGACTTCCGTGAGGTCAGATCGGCGC
>JBAVQC010000238.1:0-3373 GCA_049693715.1 Acidobacteriaceae bacterium
ATCCTCAAGAGACCTGTTTGTCGATCTACCCTAACCATCGGCGTGCAATTGTCAGTTTTTTGTGGATACAAGTGGTGATACTTTGTTCCGGAATCCCGTGCAGCGCTTTGCGGCGGCGTGCATATCGTAATTGGCCCCAACCATAACAAATGAGAGGGTTTCTGCTTCTGAGTGCATTACGGTGCAAGCTGGTGCGATGTGGAAAAAACGGACTCAAAATCCGCCGAGGGCAACCTCGTGGGGGTTCGACCCCCCCTCCCGGCACCACGTATCCAGTTTAGTTTCAGTGTTTTACGAGGAGGCGACGCAGAGCTTCTCGGACACTTCGGGTACAAAATAGGGTACAGTGCGCATCTTGCGTATTTTCAATAGGTTAAGGATCTCTGGCACTTAATCTTCCCCCGCAATCTATATCTAGTTAGCCTCGTTTACGCTGGATTACGGAGTGCGCAGCGGATATAAGGTCCGTTCTGTGTCTAATATTCGATCGGGATTGCGAAGGGAATTGCGGCGGCCTTCCGCTAACCCGACCATCATCCTCAAGGAGGCCGCTGCGTCCTACGAGGTGGACACCTACGCCATCACCACCAAGGTGCGGCAGGAGTTTGCCGCCAAGGAGAAGGCCAAGAAGGCGACACAATCAACCGTCAAGAGCGCAACGAAAGCAGCCTAGAGCCAACCAGCCTAGGGGAGGTGAACCAGCCGCCCTCGTTTTTTTCTGCCTCCAAAAATTGAGCAGGAAGACACCGCTTTGGTTCTCCCTCCACCCACATCCCGCTGCCAGCCTTCGCTCGCCGATGGCGCGGCAGGAGCCAAGTTACTCCTCCTGCACTTTCCCTAATCAAAAGCTCAAAACACTAAAAGGCTTTTCGAGCCTTTTTCGGTTGATACCGGGACGTTTCGCGGGTCTTGGGGAAGGTCATCGCCCAATCCTCGGTGATCACGCAAAACCGGCCATAGATGATCAAGTGAAAAGCGGCCATAGAGAGAAGGCTTAAGGCAGAGCTGCTGCAGGGGGAAGTTAGCCTCTGTGGTCATGAGCCACGTCTTGAGCAGAGAAAAACGAGAACAAGTCATCGCATTGGGCCGGCTGGGGTGGTCGTTGCGGCGCATCGAGCAGGCGACTGGAGTGCGCCGGGAAACAGCGGGTGACTATCTTCGCGTTGCGGGGATTGCGCTGCGACGTCCCGGTGGCTGGGGACGCCACCATCCTTCAAAACCGGCCATAGACCCGATCACCGACTCTGAGGGCGGAGATTCAAAACCGGCCATAGAGGTGATCACCGACCTTTCGGCCAGCAAACCGGGTTGTGGACCGGCAAGCAACTGCGAACCTTACCGTGAACTGATCGCGCTGGAGTTGGAACGTGGCCGGAACGCGATGGGAATCTGGCAGGATCTGGTTGACAGCCACGGGTTCGCGGGCGGTTACCAGAGCGTGCGCCGATTCGTGCGCAACTTGCGCGGCGCCGCAACGGCGCAAGTGCGGGCGATCATCGAAACTGCGGCCGGGGAAGAATGCCAGGTTGACTACGGCACCGGGCCGATGGTGCGCGATCCGGAGAGTGGCAAGTATCGGCGCACGCGTCTGTTTGTTCTGACGCTGGGTTGTAGTCGGAAGTGTGTTCGCCTGCTGGTCTTCCGTTCCAGTGCGCGGGTATGGGCCGAACTCCACGAGAA
This sequence comes from Acidobacteriaceae bacterium, assembly GCA_049693715.1. Taxonomy (GTDB): domain Bacteria; phylum Acidobacteriota; class Terriglobia; order Terriglobales; family Acidobacteriaceae; genus PALSA-350. The sequence continues at coordinate 1,681 of JBAVQC010000238.1, forward strand.
GGCATTTCGCCGGCTTGGCGGTTCGCCGCGGATCGTGGTTCTCGATAACCTTCGCGAGGGCGTGCTGTATGCAGACTTCTACGATCCGTGTGTGAACCCCTTGTATCGCGATGTTCTGGCGCACTACGGTGTGACGGCGCTGCCATGCAAAGTGCGCGATCCGGATCGAAAAGGAAAAGTTGAGAGCGGCGTTAACTATGCGCAAATGACGCCGTTGAAGGGCAAGAAGTTCGAGAGCCTGGAAGAGGCGCAGGCGTATCTGGACCACTGGGAAGAACGCTGGGCCGACACGCGCATCCACGGCCGGACCAAGCGGCAGGTAGCGGCGATGTTCGCCGAAGAGAAGCCCCACCTGCAGCCGCTGCCGTTGGAGCCGTTCCGCTACTACCAATATGGCGAGCGCACGGTTCATCTGGATGGCTGTGTGGAAGTGGAAGCTGCTTATTATGGTGCGCCGCCGGGCTGGATCGGGCGGAAGGTCAACGTACAGTGGGACGCGATGTTCGTCAGACTGGTTGATCCACGCACCGGTGAGCTGCTGCGCGAGCATCTGAGCGGCAAGCGTGGCGCCCATCGTATCCGCGCTGCGGATCGCCCACGTCGTACGCCGCCAGCGTTGCTTCAGCTGCTGGCACGTGCGCACAAGGCGGGAGCCAATATCGGCGCTGTCTGCGACGCCATCCACGCTCGCCAGGGCGAACTCGGAATGCGTCGCATCCAGGGCGTTCTGCAACTGGTCAAGCAATATGGCAGCGCAGCTTCAAACGATGCCTGCGCGGCGGCGCTGGAACTGCGTGTGCCCGAGTATCGCTTCGTACGCCGCTATCTGGAGCGCAGTCCACAAACCCCTCTCACTCTGCGACAAGTCGATCCACTCATTCGCGAGCTCAGCCAGTATCGCGACCTGATCCAGCAACGCATCCACTTCGAGGAACCCAATCCATGAACCTGATCGAACTCAATCGCTCCCTGGTACAACTGCGCCTCAGCGGCATGGCTGCAGTGATGGAAACCCGACTTCTGCAAGCGCAGTCAGAAAGCATGGCGCCCATCGACCTGATCTCTATGCTGGTCTCTGACGAACTTGCCTGCCGCAGCAAGCGGCTACTGGACAGACGCAATAAGCAGGCGCAGTTCCGTGATGCAAACAAGTTACTCGATAGCTTCGACTTCCAGTTCAATCCTAAGATGAACCGCAGCCTTGTCTTCGATCTGGCCACTGCGAACTGGGTCGGGAAGCGCGAAGACGCCTTGTTCCTCGGGCCGCCTGGCAGCGGCAAAAGTCACTGCGCACAAGCCATCGGACATGCCGTCATCCAGCAGGGTTACCGCGTGTTGTATCGCGAAGCACACAGACTGTTGGAAGAACTGGCCGACGCCACGCTCGATGGCAAGCGTAAGGAGTGGATGGAGCAGCTGACCACCGTGCCGCTGCTGATCATCGACGACCTGGGAATGCGCAAGCTGCCGCTGACCGCTGCCGAGGAACTCTTAGAGATCATCATGCGCCGCTACGAGCGAGCGAGCACACTACTCACGTCCAACAGACCCGTAGAAGACTGGGGGAAACTGCTGGGCGACAGCGCCGCTGTCACTGCCATGCTGGATCGCTTGCTGCATCACGGTCATGTTCTCAAGTGTGGCCCGCGCAGTTGGCGCACCAAAACCGGCAGTACGGGAGATGCACAATGAC
>JBAVQC010000239.1:0-11181 GCA_049693715.1 Acidobacteriaceae bacterium
CCGAGTCGCTGATCAGCTTATCGATCGATTTGGTTGCGAACAGTTGCTTTCGCAGCGTCCCGGCTCCTTGAGGTTCGGATTTCTATCGCTATGCGGCCCAGCAAAAACCAAAAAGTCCCGGAGGGACAACTGTAATTAGCCCAGGACGTTAGTCCTGGGTAGTTCCAGGAAATTACAGTCGTCCCTCCGGGACGTTAAATGATCTTTGCGCTCGCAACGCTAACGCTTGCTTTGACCTCGGCTCAGCCTCTTGGTCTTCTTCTTGTTGGAACCTCGGGGCGTGGTACGCGCGGCTTTGGGTGCTGCTTTTTTGCGCGCCGTGCGCTTGATCTTCTTCCGTTCCAACTTGTCTTCAATGCTTTTGGTATTGGCCATTATCTTCCTTGTCTACACTTTTTCCAGCTGGGCGAACTTCTCCACCAGCTTTTTCACGCCGAATTGTGCAAATTGTACCGTAATCTTCGCATCATCACCGTCTCCCTCGCGGCGGAAGACAACTCCCTCGCCGTATTTGGGATGACGCACGCGCTGGCCGCTGCGAAAGCCGGTCGCCCCAGCAGAAACAGGAATCTCGAGCTTTGGCCTGCTCCCAGTGGTTTTGTGCGAGGAGAAGAATTGGGCAATGTTGTCTAGCGAACCAGCCGGCCTCGAACTGCTCCGATTGCTCGAAGGCGCGGTCCGGGAAACGGTGCGCTGGTCCTCATCTTCATAGTTGTAGTGGCGAGGTGATTCCCGCTGATCGCGACTTGAGCCGTAACGCGCGGCATAGGCTCCACTGGAAGGCCGCTGTCCGCGAGTCAGGTCCTGCAGCAAATGCGCGGGAATTTCCTCCAGGAATCGCGAGGGCATGCTCGCTTCCGGCATGTCGTTGCCATATCTCCGGCGATAGCGTGCTCGCGTCAACACCAGGGCGTCCATGGCGCGCGTCATGCCTACATAGCAAAGCCGGCGTTCTTCTTCGAGCTCGTTGGGTTGATTGAGCGTCCGCGAATGGGGAAAGAGACCCTCTTCCATACCTGCCAACAGGACCAGGGGAAACTCCAGCCCTTTTGCGGAATGCAGGCTCATCAGCGTGATCCGGCTCTCGGGATTGTAACGGTCCGTGTCGCTCACCAGTGCGGCGTGGTCGAGAAACTCAGACAGCGTTTCGCCCCGCTGCTGCGCATCCTGCGCAGCATTGGCAAGCTCCTTCAGGTTTTCAATGCGGGAGAAGGATTCAGGTGTCCCTTCTTCCTCGAGCGAACGGATGTAGCCGGTGCGGTCGATCAGAAAGCGGATCAATTCCGGAAGCGTGGCCGCATCGCCGGGCTTGCGGAATCCTTCATGGGTAACGGGGTCGGCCGGTGGCAGGAAGGGCTTGTCTGGTTCATCAAAACTCAGCAGTGTTTGTTCCTCCGGGTCTACATCAGCGGGCTCCGGTTGCAGATCGCCAAAGTCGAAGCCGACATCCTCCCACTCGCCCGATTCGGCCGCTTCCGCCGCGGGCGACTCCGGCTCGGCGGCAACGTCTTGCGTAAGCTTCTCGGCAAATCCCGGCTCCAGTAGAGCCCGGCCATCGTCGATCAACCGGCGGAAGCTCGCGAGGGCAATGCATGCGCGCGCGGGCAATAGCTGTTCTTTCACCGCGTGCCCGATCGCCGCCCACGTGCTCATGCCGGTTTCCACGCTCAACCGATCGAGCACTTCCAGTGTGGTCTTGCCGATACCGCGGGCCGGTGTGTTGATCACACGGGCGAGAGCGATCGAGTCATCCGGGTTCTGCACCAGCTTGAGATAACTCAGCAGATCCTTGATCTCGGAACGGTCATAAAAGGAGAAGCCACCCACCATGGTGTAGGCGATTCCATAACGGCGCAGTGCTTCTTCCACCAGCCGTGACTGCGAGTTGGTTCGGTAGAGTACCGCCGCACGGGGCAGCTCCTGCTCTTCGCCCGCATTGCGCAAGTACTTCTGAATCTGGTCGGCGATAAAGAGCGCTTCGTTTTCTCCATCGGGCGCTTCGTAGTAGCCGATAAGGGCTCCCCCCTCGCGCGATGTCCAAAGATTCTTGCCCTTGCGCTGCAGGTTGCGAGCCACGACCGCGGACGCACCTTCCAGAATCACTTGCGTGGAACGATAGTTTTGCTCCAGGCGGACGGTCTTCGCTTCGGGAAAATCCTTCTCGAATTCCAGGATGTTGCGGATATCGGCGCCGCGCCAGGAGTAGATGCTCTGATCTTCATCACCCACGACGCAGACGTTGTGCTCGGTCCCGGCCAGCAACTTCATCAATTCGTATTGCGGCCGGTTGGTGTCCTGATACTCGTCGATGAGCAGGTAGCGGTAGCGGCGGTTGTACCGCTCCCGCACTTCGCCCGACGAGCGCAGCACATGCACCGCCTCAAGCAGAAGGTCGTCAAAGTCCAGCGCATTGGCTTTGCGCAGTTCCTTACGGTAAATCTCGTAAATGTGCGCGACCCGTTCGGCCACGGGATCGGTCGACTGCAGGTAGATTTCCTGCGGGTCAAGCATGTGGTTCTTGGCGTAGGAGATGCGCGAAAGAACCGTGCGCGGCGTCAACTGCTTGGTGTCGAGCCCCATGCGCCGCATCGCCTGCTTGACGATGGCCTGTTGATCGGCTTCATCGTAGATGACAAAGTTGCGAGTAAGCCCTTCATTGCCAATGCGCAGCGCTTCAATGTCGCGGCGCAGAAGGCGCACGCAAAAGGAGTGAAAGGTGGCCAGCAGTGGTTTGGCCAGCGACCGGTGCTCGAGCAGCTTATCGACCCGCTCCGCCATTTCTGCCGACGCCTTGTTGGTGAACGTGACCGCGAGAATGGAATCGGGCGCAACATTACGCACCTCAATGAGATAGGCAATGCGATGGGTAATGACCCGGGTCTTGCCGGAGCCCGCCCCGGCCAGGATCAGCAACGGGCCATCGACCGATTCGACGGCCGCGCGTTGCGGCGGATTTAATTTATCAAGCAGATGTTGCAATGGCTGGTCTCTGGAGGATGGGGAAGCGATGAATTCTCTTCTACCAGTGTATCGCCCGGCGCGAGTTGTGTTGCAATTCGGATATGCACAGTGTGGATGAGCAAGTTCGGCGGAGAGTTTGTGTTTTTTGTGGATCGAGCCCTGGGGTAGAACAGGCGTACCGTGCGGAGGCAGTCACTTTGGGCCGTTTGCTGGGAGAGGCTGGACTCGGCCTGGTCTACGGCGGGGCACAAGTGGGGTTGATGGGCGCGTTGGCCGACTCCGCGCTCGCCCACGGCAGCGAGGTCATCGGCGTGATTCCCCGCACGCTCGCTGGGATCGAAGTTGCGCATCAGCATCTAAGCCAGTTGGTTTTGGTTGAAACCATGCATGAGCGCAAAGCATTGATGGCTCAGGAAGCGGATGCCTTTGCCGCCTTGCCGGGTGGTTTCGGGACGCTCGACGAGTTTTTTGAAATTCTCACCTGGGCGCAATTGGGCATCCATGCAAAACCGTGCGTGCTGGTAAACACCGGTGGCTACTACGACCAGCTGCTGGGTTTTCTCAACCAGGCGGTCGACCAGGGATTTCTCAAGCCGGCAAACTATGCCCTGATCCAGGTGGTGGAGAGCGCTGCCGATGCACTCAAATGCATGCAGAAGTCGTGGCAATCTCTACCTGTCAACCACGTGGCCCCGGTTAAGCCTGCTCCCTAACTTTCCGACGCAAAAAAGCTGATTTTGGGAATTGAAATTGTCTCGGTCAAGCATCCTTGAAGGGTCTCGTCAACGCCATCGACAAGCGTAAGGACGTTCTCGACGTGCCGTTCCAATGGCAACCCATTATGTTCGTCATTAACAGCATCCCTGAACGAATACTCAAAAAATAAATCTACGAATTTGGGAATAACGCGCCAAAAATTCTATGAATTTCTGGTATCTCGACCGATAAAAACGCCTCAAATGGGCGTTTTTCGGTTGGCTCTCCAATTGCTTCTGACATATTACATACCAGTATTTCTCAATAGCGGCGTCACCTCAGGCACCTCGTCGAATGCCTACCGCCCAGACCATGCCACGGTCAACACTAACGTGTGCCCTCAACCGGGTTGCCAAAGCCAACCGGGGGCTGCCGTATCAGTGGGCGAACCAATTAACCGAGCAGCGAGTTCTTGGGAGAGTGAATCAATGTCGAACATATTTCGTAATACAAAAGGTCTGTTGGCTCTTTTAGGTTTGGTTGGCCTTTTGTCGTTAAGCGCGATGGCACAGACATTCCGCGGCGCGATCAGCGGACTGGTAACGGATGGCTCCGGCAGTGTGATCCCGAACACTACCGTAACGGCTACGGCAGACGATACCGGGCTGGTGCATAGGACGACCTCGTCGAGTGCGGGAGAGTATGGATTTCAGGACCTGCCGCTGGGCAAATATACCGTCAGCGCACAGAACAGCGGGTTCCAACCGCTGACGGTGAAGGACGTGATACTGAATGGCGGCGTTATCTATTCGCTGCCGCTGAAGCTGTCGGTCTTGTCGGTGTCTACGACGGTAGAGGTTTCGGCGGCTGCGCTGGCGCTTGATACGCAATCGAGTGTGCAGAACTCCGTGGTCGCGGGAACGTCGCTGCAGGACCTGCCGCTGGACTCGCGCGACTTCAAGAAGATTGTCGGCGTGCTGCCGGGGTTTGGGGGATATTCAGGTGTAGTGGGCTCGTTCAACGGCTCGCGGGCGAGCCAGACGAACTGGCAGATCGACGGCACGGACAACAACGATCTGTGGGCGAACAACTCGGCGGTCAATCAGGGCGGTATCGGCGGAATTGCCGGCACACTGGTACCGATCGATGCGATCGACCAGTTCTCGGTGCAGACGCAGTCGGGTCCGGAGACGGGACGCAATCCCGGAGCGACGGCGAACCTGATCATCAAGTCGGGGACGAACGGGTTCCATGGGAGCGGTTACTACTTCAATCGTAATGAAGCGCTAGCGGCTGCTCCGGTGTTTGCTGCCGGGCAGGAGCTACGCAATGAGAACTACGGCTATTCGCTGGGTGGACCGATTCTCAAGAATAAGCTGTTCTTCTTTACGTCGTTTGAGCGGCAGCAGTTCATCATTGGCGTTGCGCAACTGGTAACCGAGCCTTCGACGGCTTATCAGGCCCAGGCGGAAGCTTTGCTTGCGGCGAATGGCATTCCCGTGAATCCGGTGCAGACGAGCATTCTGGCTACTATCTATCCGGCGTCTGCTTTGACTGGACCAGCAGCGCCGAACAACTTCGTCAGCCCTGATCCTGAGACGGGCTACAGCAACAACGGAGTTGCGAAGCTGGACTACAGCATCAACGATAAGAACACGATTTCGGCGCGCTGGATCGTCGGGCAGGGCAACCAGATTGCTCCGGTTGGCTCGAACCTGAAGAATTTTTATGAGGTTGCGCCGATCCATATACAGAACTATTCGGTGGTGTACAACCGGACGTTCTCTTCGCGGCTGGTGAACCAGGTGCTGCTGGGCGTGAGCGCGTACAACCAGGTGTTTCACGACTTCAATACGAGCTTCGATCTGGCCTCGCTTGGGCTGGTTACGGGGACTACGTTTACGGGTTCTCCCAGCTTTAATATTTCCAATTTCGATGGAACCGGTGAGACGCCTCCGGAGGGACGAAAGGACGTGACCGGTCACGTGACCGAGGCGCTTTCGTACAACGTTGGGGCCCACCAGTTCCGCTTCGGTGGGGAGTACCGCAAGGCTCAGCTAGATGAGTTCTACTTCCGCAATGCGCTTGGTAACTTTACATTCGACGGCACACAAGGCCATTACCCGAAGGGTACAAACGCCAACGTCGCTGCGCTAGCCGACTTCATCGCCGGCAGAGTATCCCGGTCGAGCTTTGCCAGCGGCGATGCGGAGCGGCTGGTTTATGTGAATACCTATGACCTGTTCGCGCAGGATGCGTGGCAGATTTCGCACAAACTGAACCTGAACTATGGCATCCGTTACGACTACGTCGGACCACTGCACAACGGCGACAAGAACCTGCCGACGTTTGTGCCGACGTTCCTGACAGGCGCCACGCCGGGCCTGGCGGTGCAGGGACAGGATATTGCCAACCTCTACTCGCAGGACCGCAACAACTTCGCTCCTCGCTTCGGATTTGCGTATCAGCCGCGAGCCAACGGTGGGTTGGTAGTTCGCGGCGCCTTTGGCGTCTACTTCGATTCGTCCGCCATCAGCCCGTTCTTCGATAACCGTCCTGCCAATGGTGGTCCGAACGGGTTTGAAGGAAACCCGGCAGGAGCAGATCCGGTGCAGACCATCTCTCACAATGCGTACACCATCCAGAGCGGCGTATCCACGTTTCCTGGTGGGCCTGCGGCAATCAGGAATATTTTTTCGGTCGGTCAGAACTTCCGGACGCCCTATACCTATAACTTCAACTTTGGCATTGAGCAGAGCCTGGGCTCAAAGGCTCAGTTGATGTTGAGCTACGTTGGGAGTGAGAGCCGCAAGCAACTGACCACGCAGGATATCAACCAGACTCCATTGAGCGCAGTTTCGACCACACCGAACCAGGCAGCGCGCCCGTATTACAACCCATTCCGTACTTATGGTGTCATCAACCAGGTGGAGACCAACGGGACCAGCAACTATAACTCGCTGCAGGCTACGGTGAAGACGAGCACCTATCGCGGGGTGTCGTCGCAGTTTAACTACACCTGGAGTCACAACCTGGATGATGACACGGCGTTCCGCAGCCGGCTTCCGCAGGACAGCTTCAACCTGAAGGGCGACTATGGCAACAGCGACTATGACACGCGGAATAACTTCAACGGCGCGGTGTATTACGATCTGCCGCAGCTGGGCAGGGCTCCCACGTGGATAGCGGCGGGCTGGCAGGTTAACAGCGCGGTGTCGTTCCGCGGTGGTCTGCCATTCAATATCGCCACGTCCTCCGACACAACGGGAACAGGTGAGGGATATCAACGGCCTAACCTGATTGGCAATCCACGTGCCGGTGGGCCTCATGCGCTGGCTGGGACGACGGCGATCCAGTTTATCAACCCGGCGGCATTCGCATTGCCGGCTGCGGGTACGTTTGGCGACCTACGGCGGAACCAGGTCTACGGGCCGGGTTTCGGTGACATCGATTTGTCGGTCTTCAAGAACACGAAGATACGGGAGAACGTGACGCTGCAACTGCGGGTTGAGATGTTCAACCTGTTTAATCAGCATAACTATGGTCAGCCGGGCGGTACGTTCTCGCCCACTTCCAGCTCGTTTGGCACGGTCGGTTCTACGACTGGCGTAGCGAATGGGGAGCCAGGAATCGGGCCGGGCGAGCCGTTCAATACACAGCTCGCCGGGAAGATCATTTTCTAGGCGCAGCGTGGTTCAATAACCGGCGGCTTTGCCGAAGGAGCGGCGGTTGTCGTGGCCGCCGAGAAGTTCGCGGGTTTTGGGGTCGATGGCGATGAGTTCGCTGTCTCCCCAGATGCCGGGGTTCCTCCCGTCGGCGGCCTGGTTGCGGTTGGTGGTGTAGCCCATGGCATGGAGCTGGTCGACTACGTCGTCGGGGAACTTCTTCTCGAAGTCGAGACGGTCGGGAAGGTATTGATGGTGGAAGCGCGGGGCGTCGGCGACTGCCTGAATGTTGAGGCCGTTGTCGACGGCGCTGATGACGTCGTTGGCGACGGTAGTGATGATGGTTGAGCCGCCGGGAGTTCCCATGACGTAGGCAAGCTTGCCGCGCTTCGTGAGGATGGTGGGGGTCATGGCGGAGAGTGGCCGTTTGCCGGGGGCGATGGAGTTGGCCGAGCTTTGGATGAGGCCGTAGATGTTGGGCACGCCGACCTTGGAGGTGAAGTCGTCCATCTCGTTGTTCATGAGGAAGCCGAGACCTTCGATGGCGACCCCAGAGCCGAAGCCGCCGTTGAGGGTGGTGGTGCTGGAGACGGCATTGCCCTCTTGATCGACGATGGAGAAGTGGGTGGTCTGGGTGGACTCTTTAGTCTGCGTTGCCGAGGGTGGTGGGGGCATGAAGCCTGCAGGACGGACGAGGTCTTTGCTTGGCGTGGGCTTGGTTGGGTCGATGGAGCTGCGCCATGCCGCGGCGTATTTCGGGTTCGCCATTTGTTTTAGCGGGAGAGTGTTGAAGTCGGGATCGCCGAGGTAATCGCCGCGGTCCATGTAGGCGCGGCGGAAGGCTTCGGTAATGATATGGACCTGCGCGGCGCTGCGGTCGGGGCCGAGCTTCGGAAGATTATAGGTGGAGAGGATGTTGAGGATCTCGACGAGGACGATGCCGCCTGAGGAGGGCGGCGGAGCCGTGATGAGGTCGTAGCCGTGGTATTTGCCGCGGATGGGAGTGCGTTCTTTGACCTGGTAGGCGGCGAGGTCTTCGGCGGTGATGAGGCCGCCGCCTGCCTTCTCGGCGTCGGCGATTTGGTGGGCCATCGCGCCTGTGTAGAAGTCGTCGGGGTCTTTGGCGATGCGGGTGAGGGTGGCGGCGAGTTCGGGTTGTTTGAAGGTGTCGCCTTCCTTATAGAAGTTGCCGTCGCGCTGGAAGATGTGAGCAGAAGCGGGAAAGAGGGTCATGTTTTTGCTTTGCAGCAGCCGCGCTTCTGCGTCGGAGAGGATGAAGCCTTCGGCGGCGAGGCGGATGGCGGGAGCCATGTCCTCGGCGAGGGTCAGCTTGCCGAAGTTCTTCTGCGCGTAGGAAAGGCCGGCGACGGAGCCGGGGACTCCGCTGGCCTTGTAACCGACGAGCGACATGCGGGGAATGATGTTGCCCTCTGCGTCGAGGTACATGTCGCGGCTGGCGGCGGCAGGGGCCTTTTCGCGGTAGTCGAGGAAGTGGGCGTTGCCGTGCTTATCGCGGATGAGCATGAAGCCGCCACCGCCGAGATTGCCTGCGAAGGGATAGACGACGGCGAGGGTGAAGCTGACGGCTACTGCTGCATCGATGGCGTTGCCACCGGCTTTGAGGATCTCGACTCCGGCGTCGGTGGCGTTGTGTTGCACGGTGACGACCATGGCGTGTTTGGCGCGTGCCGGCTCGGCGTCAGGAATCGATGGCGGCGCGGGGGCTGTGCTTTGCGCCAGCAACGTGGAGAGGAGGAGAGGCCAGAGGGTCAAGACAATTCGAGATCGCGAAGAGATACGAAGGGGACAGTGCATGGGGCTCCGTAAGGATGTAGTATACGGGCGCGCTGAGTAACTAAGTGGTTGTCCGCAATGCCGGCATGCGATATAACCGGCTCACCGATGAGATGGAAAAGCTCTTTCGTATTTTTGCTTGCCGCCTGCCTGGCGCACGGAGCTCCTAAACCTTCAGCCAAACCAGGGCTCAAGTTCCAGATTTCCTTTCCTGCGGCAGCCCACGCGGAGCCCATCACCGGGCGGGTGTTCGTTATGCTCTCTCGCGACATCGCGCACTGCGGTCCCGCCGATGCGGTCGGCGCCACCACGGAACCCTGTGAGCCTCGCCTGCAGGTCAGCCGCATCGGTGTTCCCTTCTTCGGCCGCGATGTCGATTCCCTTAAGCCGGGCGACTCCGCGACTATCGACAACTCCGACCTCGGCTCGCCGCTCGCCCACCTCTCGGACGTTCCCGCCGGCGACTACTACGTCCAGGCCGTGGTCAACGTCTACTCCGAATTCCACCGGGCCGACGGGCACACGGTATGGATGCATGACGATCAGTGGGAAGGCCAGCGATGGCAACGGTCGCCCGGCAACCTCTACAGCAAAGCGGCTAAGCTGCACATTGACCCTGCCTCTGGCGCCATCGGCGTGATCGCCGACCAGGTGATCCCGCCGGTCACCGTGCCTGCCGACACGGAGTACGTCAAACACATCAAGTTCAAGAGCGAGCTGCTGTCGAAGTTCTGGGGGCGTCCCATCTACCTTGGCGCCGTCGTGCTTCTGCCCCGCGATTACGACCGCACCACGATCCGCTATCCGATTGACTACGTTCAGGGACATTTTTCGCTCGAGGCGCCCTACCGCTTCGACGGCCAGAACGAATTCTCGAAAGCCTGGATGAGCGATCGCTTCCCGCGCATGATTGCTGTGACCCTACAGCATCCCAATCCCTACTACGACGACTCGTATTTAGTGAATTCTCCCAATGTTGGGCCTTACGACGACGCTTTGATGCAAGAGCTCATCCCCGCTATTGAAAAGCAGTTCCGGGTAATCACCGAGCCCTATGCCAGGGTGGTTTCCGGCGGTTCTACTGGCGGCTGGATCTCCGCGTACTTGCAGATCTTCCATCCCACGTTCTTCGGCGGGGCCTGGTGTTCGTGTCCGGATGCAGTCACCTTTTCTGATGTGGAAGGAGTGAACTTTTACAAGGACGAGAATGCCTTTTTCAAGATGTACGATTGGCGTCCGGTGCCTACAATCAATAGCCGCTTCACCAACGGGCAGGCGATTCAGACTTCGGAGCAGCGCAATCGCTATGAGTTGGTCAGCGGCAACCACGGCCGTTCCGGCGAGCAGATCGACGTGTGGTCTGCGGTGTGGGGTCCGGTCGGCGAGGACGGGTTCTTCAAGCCTGCATTCGACAAGTCCACGGGCAAGATTGACAAGGAAGTGGTCGCTTACTGGCGCGACCACTGGGATCTGTTGGAGTATTTAAAGCGCAACTGGTCCACCGTCGGTCCGGAGCTCAAGGACAACCTCTATTTCTTTGCCGGCGACGCGGATACTTATTTCCTCAACAACTCGACCATGGAGCTTGATGCGTGGTTGAAGACCACGACCGCGCCGCATTCGCAAGCGCAGTTTATGTACGGCAACCTCAAGCCGCACTGTTGGCAAGGTCCGGTGACGCCGGCGCAACGCGTCATTGAGATTGCCCAGCATATCCAGCGCCACAAACCGGAAGGCGCAGAAACGCCATGGTGGGACTATCGCTAGGTTTGGCGAAAAACATTTCCAGGAAGGGTCCGCGGAACTGCAGATCCCTCGGCTTCGCTTCGGGATGACAGAAAGGGGAGGGTTGTTGTGAGGGAGAGAGCGATTGCCAAAGGGCAGGGTGGTTGTCAGTCGGCAAAGGACAGGGTGACGGTTAAATGGGCGCTCGGTTGTCAAAGTGCGAAAGCAAAAAAGTCACAGGCTCCCTATGTACAAAATGTTAAACCACATAGAATCAACAGCAGATTTGGGTGGCGTTTTGTTCATTGGTTTCATGACCTCGCCGCAGGCGAGGTCACCG
>JBAVQC010000240.1:0-1868 GCA_049693715.1 Acidobacteriaceae bacterium
CAGCAAGTCCAGGTGGTCAACCTATTGGTGAACCCGGATCAGGCGGAGCTCCTGAGCCTGGCCAGCAACCAGGCCAAAATCCAGCTCGTTTTGCGTAATCCTTTGGATACGACAACAACGCATCCACCAGGGACCGCCATGGCCACCTTGTTTTCAGACGGGGTCAAACCCCCCGTCGTGAGTCACCGGCCCCCTCCTCCGGCAGCTCGTATCTACCTGGTCGAGGTTTTTAACGGATCGAAGCGGACGGAAGAAAAATTCGCCGCGGGCGAGGGAAAACAGTGAGAGTGAAAGCCGGCATCACCATCGTTTGTTTCTGTGCTTGGTTATTTCTGGTTTGTGCGGAATCAACTGCCCAAACCCAGGCCCCGCGTCCCCCATATCAGCCTCCAACGCCCACTCCCGGTGTATCGAGTCAGGATTCATCCAACGAGCTTTTCGTGGCCGTGGACAAATCCGTGCTGGTCGACGTCGCGCGTCCCGTTCAGCGCATTGCCGTGGGCCTGGGAGAATTTGCAGAAGCCACTGCCGTCAGCCGCTCTGAGATTCTGGTCAATGGTAAGGCTCCAGGGGAGACCAGTCTGATCGTCTGGGAAGAGGGAGGCGGCCGCCAGTTTTTCAACGTGGTCGTCCGCCCCAGCGCCGCAGCCGCCAACGATCGTTTGGAGGCGTTGCGCCGCGAGCTCAAGACAGAGCTTCCCGAACAGCAGGTGAAGGTTGGCTTCGAGAACGGACTCGTCTTCCTGCGCGGCACGGTTAAGGATCTGACCAGCTCCGATCGCGCGGTGCAAATCGCGTCCACCGCTGGAAAGGTCGTCAACCTGTTGTATGTCGATGTTCCCACCGCTGACCCGCAGATCCTCTTGAAGGTAAAGTTTGCCAGCGTCGACCGCACCGCGACCAAACAGCTTGGCCTGAATCTGTTCAGCACGGGCGCGGCCAACACCCTCGGCACAGTTGGTACAGGACAGTTCTCTGTGCCGACGGTTGCGTTGCCGACTCCGGGAGTCCCGGCTACAGCGACGATATCCAATGCATTGAACCTCTTCTTCTTCCGTCCCGACCTGAATCTGGGCGCCACCATCGAGGCCCTGGAAGAGCAGGAACTGGTGCAGGTTCTGGCAGAGCCCAACGTCCTCGCGACCAACGGCAAGCAGGCGAGCTTTCTCGCCGGTGGAGAATATCCCTACCCGGTGGTGCAGGGAATCTCCGGGGGCGTCGGGGGTGCGGTCACCATCCTGTTCAAGGAATTTGGCGTTCGCCTCAACTTCATCCCCACCATCACCCCCCGCGGCACAATTCGTCTCCAGGTCGCCCCGGAAGTCAGCTCTCTGGACTTCACCCAGGCCGTAACGATTTCAGGGTTCCAGATCCCCTCGATTGACATCCGCAGAGTGAAGACCGAGGTCGAGCTGAACGATGGGCAAAGCTTTGCAATTGGCGGACTGCTCGACAATCGTGAGACCAGAACCTTTCAGAAGATCCCGTTCATCGGGGACATCCCAATCCTGGGCAAGTTCTTTCAATCCCTGTCTACCAATAAGACAAACACGGAACTCATGGTCATTGTCACTCCGGAGATTGTGGCTCCCATACCAGCGGGACAGCCTCTGCCCGCGTTGCACTACCCGGATAAGTTCCTGCCCTCGAATTCCAACATACCGATGACGACCCCGGGTGCGAGCGTCACCGGCGCCAAGGCGCCCCCTCCACCGCCGCCAACCATGCCCATAGAGAAGCTGATCCAGAGCATGCAGCCTGAGCAGCCGCTGGTGACCGATTCCGGATACACCACGACCGGATTCAGTGCTCAATCCGGAGGAGCGTCATCAGGCGCCTCCGCGGCCCCCGCAGCCCCCCAGTGATGC
>JBAVQC010000241.1:0-28394 GCA_049693715.1 Acidobacteriaceae bacterium
AATCAGGGCGCCTCCGGCCATGGGCACGACGACGTTGTCAGGCAGGCGCCAGCCGAGCTGCTCGGCGATTTCGTAACCTACGGTCTTCGAGCCCTCGGCGTAGTAGGGGCGAAGATTGACGTTCACAAACCCCCACTCGTAGCGTTCTGCGATCTGCGAGCAGAGCCGGTTCACCTGGTCGTAGTTGCCGTCGATCCGCACCAGGTTTGCACCGTAAACGCGGGTGTTCAAAATCTTGGCCGGCTCCAGGTCCGTCGGCACCAGGATGTAGGTCTTCAGGCCCAGACGGGCTGCGTGCGCGGCGACGGCATTGGCCAGGTTGCCAGTCGAAGAGCAGCCCACGGTGTCGAATCCGAAGTTTTTGGCCGCGGCCAAAGCCACGGCAACCACGCGATCCTTAAAGCTCAGCGTGGGCAGGCAAACCGCATCATTCTTGAGGTAGAGATTGGTGGCACCGATGCGCTTGGCGAGGCGCGGAGCCGCCATCAGGGGAGTCATGCCCGAGGGGGTCGTGGGGATGTAGTCGTCCGGCACCGGCAGCAGTGCCTGGTAGCGCCACATGCTCTGCGGTCCCCGGGCAATGGCCTCGCGGGTGAACGTCTGTTTGGCCGCGGCCAGGTCGTAGGCTACTTCAAGCGAGGAAAAACACTCATCGCAGGCGGAAAGCGGCTGATTCGGAAAACGCTTGCCACATTCCCTACAACACAACTCGTAAAAAGACGCCATCATGCCCTCAAATCGAGAGCGACGGATGCACGGGCACTACGTGACGAACTCAAAAACTGCGGTACTGCATGGAATTAGCGAGATGCGCTTACAGCTGCACCCCGAATCTCATGTTCCCCGTTTCTTTTCAGAACGCAGGAGAGAGTTGACACCATACTCCTGGATTGCCCAGGCAGGTTGTCGTGGCGTCACAGGGCCCGTCCCTCAGCCACTCTTCATGAAATTCAGGCTCGCTCACAAGGAGCAAACTTGAATATTTGAGTTTTAGCACAGTCCAATACCGATCGCAAGTAGCCTATTCAGCCAACAAGTCAACCCGGAAGTGCATCTGATTGGTAACATTAGACAGGAACCCAATTACCGAGCCTGCGGAGGGATCTGGTCCGCCAAAGAATCGGAACTTCATGACGGAAGCCAGTCCAAAGTCCTCTCGTAGCGCCTGGCGCGAGCGAATCGAAGCGCTCAAGAATGTGCCGCCGGTGCTCGGCATTCTATGGCAGTCCGGCCCTGGCGTGGTTACCTGGGGTATCATCCTGCGCGTTTTTGTCGCCGCGCTGCCCGCGGCCATTGCCTGGATCGCGGCGCAGATCATCAACGGCGTACAGTACTACTTCACGAACAAGAGCCTCTTACCCCACTTTTGGTGGCTGGTGGTGGTTGAAGCTGGCCTCAACGTTTTGAATGGGCTTCTGGTGCGCGGAGTCGATTACAGCGACAGCCTGCTGGCCGACCGTTATACCCACTTCGTAAGCGTCCGTGTAATGCGCCAGGCTGCGGCGCTGGACCTGACCACCTATGAGGACCCGGTGTTCTACGACCGGCTGGAACGGGCCCGGGTGCAGGCCACGGATCGCCTGGCAATGATCCAACAGATGGGCCGGCTATTCCAGCAGACCCTGACCACGATGATCTGGACGGGGATTCTGCTCTGGTACTCGCCCTGGCTGGTGCTTCTACTTGCGCTCGGCGTGCTGCCCACGTTCCTGGGAGAAACTCATTTTGCGTTCCTGGGGTATGCGAAGAATTTTCGGCAGACACCGGCCAAGCGGCAGATGGATTACCTCCGCCAAGTGGCGGGAAGCCGGGAAGGCGCCAAAGAACTCAAGCTCTTCAATCTCAGCGCCTATCTGAGCAATCGCTTTACCGTGCTCTCCAAAAATATCTACGAAGAGAATGTCGCGCTCTCACGCAAGAAGCTGCTGGCTGGCGGGGCGCTGGGCGTGATCGCTACGCTTGGCTACTACGGTGCGTATGCCTTCGTCATCTGGCGCGCGGTGACGGGCAATTACAACAGCATTGGAGAGTTCTACTACCTGACCAACGCCATCATTCAGGCCTCCAGCAATCTGCAGCAGGTGTTCTCTACTGCGTCGGGGATTGCGGACCAGGCTCTTTTCCTTACCGATTTGCTGGCCTTCTTTGAGATGAAACCCACCGTCGGAGCGAACCCGGACGGGGCGTTGATACCGCGTCCCATCCAGCGTGGGTTTGAGTTCCGCAACGTCAGCTTTGCTTATCCGGGAACCACGCGGCGCGTGCTGAGCAATTTCAACTTCACCCTGGCGCCGGGAGAACGCATCGCACTCATTGGGGAGAATGGCCAGGGCAAAACGACGGTGGTCAAGCTGATCACCCGGCTGTATGACCCGACCGAAGGCCAAATACTGCTGGATGGCATTGACCTCCGTGACTACAAGTTGGAAGATCTACACCACGAAATTGGAGTCATCTTTCAGGACTTTATGCGCTATGAAATGACGGCGCGGGAAAACATTGGAGTAGGGCGAGTGGAGAGCGAACACTCGCAGGCAGAGATTGAATCAGCCGCGCACAAGAGCCTGGCCGAAAGTGTGATCGCTAAATTGCCGGGCGGATATGACCAGATGCTGGGCCGCCGGTTTGAGAGCGGGGTTGAGCTTTCGGGCGGGGAATGGCAGCGGGTGGCATTGGCGCGGGCGTACTTGCGCGATGCGCAGCTGTTGGTCCTGGACGAGCCTACGGCCGCGTTGGACGCGCGCAGCGAACTGGAAGTTTTCGAGCGCTTCGCCGAGCTCACCATGGGCAAGATGGCGCTGCTGATCTCACACCGTTTTTCTACCGTGCGCATGGCGGACCGCATCGTTGTGCTCGAAGGTGGAAGGCTGGTGGAAGAAGGAACCCATCCGCAACTGATGGCGCTGGGCGGGCGCTACGCAAGTATGTTTGAAATGCAGGCGGCAAGCTACCGCTGATCCGTCTCAAAGTAAGAAGAGAGAGACTTTATGACCGACACCATCACGGGCCACGCCGTTTCTACGGACCCATGGTTCCAGCGCTCCTACACTCCTGAATCCGTGCGGAGTTACGCCGATCGGGTTGCTCCCGGCTGGCACGTTGCGCACAAACCGGAAGGTAAGGGCAGTTTTGGAAGCCGCATCGATGCCACCGAACATTCGCTCGACCAGCTCTATGTAATTCTGGACGCCAGGCCGGTGCCCACTTACCTGCCGGGTGAGAAGCTGGATCCGCTGCTCGAGCTGCGGCAAAATCCGCGGCTGCTGCGCTCAGTGGTTACCGAGCTCTCTACCGTTCGCAAGAAATTGGGCCGTTTACCCCGCGTAATCCGCGACCATGAGAACGACGAGCCGCGAATCGTGACGGTGGCAGACGCCTACCTGCAAGCGACCGGCTCGGAATATAACGCTGACGCAATCCAGACGTTCATCAAGCGGGTGCAGGAATACGATGCGCTGGAACTGCAGGAGCTGTGGGCCTTGGCTCCGGTGATGAAGTTTCTGTTGCTGGAAGAGGTCATCGCCCAGGCGAACGAGATCCTTGCCGATGAGGATGCGCACACAGAAGCAGGCGCGGAACTGCTGAAGACCCGGATGCGGAGCCTGCGGGACATCGGCTACGCGGACTGGTTCACCATGATCGAGCCGCTGGTGGTGTATGACCCTGTGCTGCAGCAGGACCCGGTCAACGCTTATCGGTTTATGGACTTCGATAGCCGCGAGGCGTACCGCAAGCGGGTGGCGGAGATTGCCCGCTACTCCGATTGCTCGGAGATGGAAGTGGCCCAGGCGGCGCTGAAGCTGGCGCTGGAATCAAAGGAAAAACAGCGAGTGGAAGATCCGCGGCTTCGCGCGCGGCGCGCGCATGTGGGCTATTACATCATTGACCGGGGCTTTCCTATGCTGGCGTCACGGGTCGGTTATCGCCCACGCTTTATCGACCACATGCGGCAGACGATCTGGAACAACGCGGATGACTTTTATATCGGCAGCATTCAGATCATCACCGTGGTGCTCATTGGCTTGATTATCGCTCCGCTGGTGCCTACGTACCCAATCTTCGGCGGGCTTACGCTGGCCTTCCTGCTACTGCTCCTCCCGGTCACGCAAGGCGCGGTCGACGTGGTCAACAACACGGTCACCACGATTTTCAAAGCCTATGCCTTGCCGAAGCTCGACTTCTCCAAGGGAGTGCCGCAAGCGTTCACGACGTTAGTGGTCGTGCCTACGCTGTTGATGAAGGAGAAGCAGGTACGGGAACTCTTCGACGACCTCGAAGTCCGTTACCTGGCGAACCAGGACCCCAACATCCACTTCGGGTTGCTTACGGATTTGCCTGACTCGGTGACGCGGCCGCGGCAGAACGATACCGATCCGTTAGTCGAGCTGGCGATTCAGCTGACCGACGAATTGAACGAGCGCTACGCGAACGCGGGAGCGGGATCATTCTTCCTGCTGCACCGGCATCGCATTTTCAATGCCCGCCAGGGAGTGTGGATGGGTTGGGAGCGGAAACGGGGCAAGCTGCTGGACCTGAACAAACTGCTCAAAGGTCAATTCGATCCCTTCCCGGTAAAAGCCGGCGATCTGAACGCGCTTACCCACGCGCAATACGTAATCACGCTGGATTCTGACACACAACTACCGCGGGGCACGGCCCACACCATGATCGGCGCCATGGCTCATCCGCTGAATCGCGCGGTGATCGATCCTGATCTGCGCATTGTCACCGAAGGTTACGGCATCCTGCAGCCGCGAGTTGGGGTCAGCGTGCAATCGGCGTCGCGGTCGCGGTTGGCCTCCATCTACTCCGGGCAAACGGGCTTTGACATTTACACGCGAGCGATCTCTGATGCTTACCAGGATTTGTATGGAGAGGGCATTTTTACCGGCAAGGGCATTTACGAGATCAATGCCCTGCACGCGGTTCTAGATCGCCGCTTTCCGCGCAATTCCCTGCTTAGCCACGACTTGATCGAGGGCTCGTATGCCCGGGTTGGGTTGACCACGGATGTTGAGGTCATCGACGACTATCCCTCGCACTACAGTGCCTACACGCGGCGCAAACACCGCTGGCTGCGGGGTGACTGGCAGATTGCGCAGTGGCTTTTCTCCAAGGTTCCGGATGAATCGGGGCGGTATGTGCGCAATCCCATCGCCACGATTTCACGGTGGAAGATTTTCGACAATCTGCGCCGGTCACTGGTGGAAGTGGGCACCTTTACCCTGCTGCTCGCGGGGTGGCTTGGATTGCCTGGGGGCGCGCTCTATTGGACCGCGGTCACGCTTTTCCTGATGTTCGTGCCCACGATGGTTCAGCTAGTGTTCAGTGTGGGGCGAGCGCACGTCACCAAACTACCGGGCGCCATGCGTGACGCTTTCAGCGGTTTTGGACAGGGTACGTTTATCGCTCTGCTCAACCTGGTTTATCTGCCCCACCAAACGCTGCTGGCGCTGGACGCCATTATTCGTTCGCTGGTGCGCAGCTTTATCACCGGGCAGCGATTGCTGGAATGGGAGACTGCTGCTGAGGCAGAGACGGCAGCGAAACGACGCACCCCGGTCGACCGCTACCTGGCCGTGAGTCCCCTGGTCGCACTGATCGTGGGTGTGGTGGTGTTTCTGTACCATCCGCAGTCGGTGCTGGTGGCCTTGCCGATTCTTATCCTTTGGGCTTTTGCGAGTGGTATCACCGCGTGGCTCAACAATCCGCCACAGCAGACTCGGCCAAAGCTTACGCAGGAAGAGAACACTTTTCTGCGGCAATTGGCGCTGAAGACCTGGAGGTACTTTAACCAATTCGGCGGCGAGAGCCACAACTACATGGTCCCGGACAATGTCGAGGAGCAGGGTGTGTTTGAAGCGGCTCGGGTGTCGCCTACGAACTATGGCCTGCTGCTCAATGCGCGACAGGCCGCGGTTACATTCGGTTATTTGAGCATTCCTGAATTTCTTGAGCTGAGTGAGCGCAGCTTGCAGACCTACGACAAGCTGGAGAAGTTTCGCGGCCACATCTACAACTGGTACGACACGCGCACGCTCGCGCCTATTCGACCTATTACCATTTCTTCTGTCGATAGCGGCAATCTGGCAGCATCGTTCTATACCTTGCGCACGGGTAGCCGGTTATTGCTGCGCGAGCCGCTCCTCGATCGAAGCCTGTTTGGCGGTATTCACGATCATTGGGAATTGCTGGCGAGCTTACCGGATGCACCGGCGGGGCTCAAGGCGCTGGCGCCGCCCGCGGCCGACGCTAAGGTGGACGCGTGGATTGCCTGGGCCCTGGACACGGTCGACTCTGTAGAGTTTTCAGCGCCGGCGGAAGGCGAAGCATCCTGGTGGTTGGGAGAAACCCAGCGCCGGGTTCGTGCTCTGACCGGCTTGGCCAGCGACTACATGCCGTGGGTCTTGCCCAGGTTTGCTCCTCTGTTTGAACTGCCTCAGTTGCACGGTGTCGCTGAGATGGCTGCCGGAGTGCAAACGGGAGCCGCGCCCGCACTGGCTGCCGATCTGGACGGTCGCATCGCGCGGGCCGCCACCAGCCTGCCGTCTGACTCACCGCTGGTGTTGCTGGCTGAAGAGCTGCGTACTGCGTTGGCGCCGGCGCGAGAAAGTTTGAAGGGGCTGGCTGCCGGACTCAAAGACCTCTCCGCCGAGGCCATGCGCTTTGCTACGGAAATGGATTTCGGTTTCCTTATGGATAAGTCGCGGCTGCTGCTCTCGATCGGTTATGAGATCGAGCGCCAGCATCTGCACCAGGCTTGCTATGACCTGTTGTGCAGCGAAGCTCGTATTGCCGCGTTCATTACTGTGGCCAAGGGAGAGGCTCCGCAGCAAAGCTGGTTCAAACTTGGACGAATCCACACCATGGCCTACGGACAGCCGGTGCTCATCTCCTGGACAGGCACCATGTTCGAATACATGATGCCGAATATCTGGATGCGTAGCTACCCTGACACGCTGGTCTCGCGTACGCTCAATGGCGTGGTGGCTATCCAGCGCGCCTTTGGGAAGGAGCATGGCATTCCGTGGGGTATCTCCGAATCCGGGTGGGCGGGTAAAGACGACCACGGTCACTATCATTACCAGGCGTTTGGGATTCCGCCGATTGCTCTGAAGTGGGACGCGGTTGCCGGTCCCGTCATCTCACCGTATTCCACTTGCCTGGCGTTGGGCCTCGATCCAGTAGAGGCGCTGAAGAATCTTAAACGCATGGCTAAGATGGGCTGGATGGGCGCTTACGGTTTTTACGAGGCGGCGGATTATCAGGAGTCCATCAAGACGCCGAAGCTGGTGCTGGAG
The DNA here is from genome assembly GCA_049693715.1 of Acidobacteriaceae bacterium. GTDB lineage: Bacteria > Acidobacteriota > Terriglobia > Terriglobales > Acidobacteriaceae > PALSA-350. The sequence continues at coordinate 7,302 of JBAVQC010000241.1, forward strand.
TGGATGGCTCACCACCAGGGTATGTCGCTGCTCGCGATACTGAATCTGCTCTACGACAACATTGTGCAGGATTGGTTCCATGCCAATGCGCACCTGGAGGCGACGCAGTTGTTGCTGCATGAGAAGCCCATGCATGAAGCAGCGCTTCGGGCTGAGTTCCAGGCAGCGCAGCCGCGGAAGAAGGCGAGTTAGGCGAGGGTGCGCCTTTCTTTAGAGGAAAGGCGCAGTTGACGCAGTAGGTTTAAAGAGGAAAACCGCAGATCTCGACCGGAGCGAAGCGGAGTGATCTGCGGTTTCTTTTCGTTCGGTCGAACACCCTACCCAATACCCAGCGGCTGGTTCTAGAGGGCGCGATTTTTGTCGTCAGCCTCGTTCTTCCCGAGTGCATTTTGTACGCCCCGTACCAGCGCTTCCGGATTAAATTCTGCTCGGATGATCTCGTCGGGGCAGTCACTGTCTATGGCCACGCGGTAATTGCAGACAAAGGCGACGTGCTGCAGCGGGTGAACTTTCTTGATCTCGTCGCACAGCTCCTGGGCGCTTTTGACCCGGACGTCAGCCTCAACATCGATTAACACCAGGTCGTAGTCTTTCTCGGCCACTCCTTCGGCCGCTTCGCGCGAATAGACAGCCGAATCCACATCGAAACCATGCATGCGCAGTATTTCGTCGCGCAAGCCCATGATGTTGAGGCGGCTACTTACGTGGAAAATGCGTTTCTTTCGACTGCCTTCTGCTGCTTTCCCGGGGGACAGCGGACGATCCATCTACTTCACCGCGCCGGCGTTGGTGCTGACGCCATTTGGCAGCCCGATGGAGGTGACCAGCATGTCTTCCTTGCGATGGATGAGGGTCGTGGCATTCAGCGAGGCCAACTCGAAGCCGTGCCCATGGGTAATGGCGTCCGTGGGGCAAGCCTCCACGCAGTAACCGCAAAAGATGCACCGATTGTAGTCGATGTTATAGACCTTGGCATAGCGCTCCGCGCTCGAGATTCTGCGCTCCGCGGTGTTCTCCGCTGCCTCAATGTAGATACAGTTGGCCGGGCAGGCTGCCGCGCACAGGAAACAGGCGACACATTTCTCAAGGCCATTCTCATCCCGCTGCAGGATATGGGCACCGCGGAAACGGTCCTGGAAGTGAGCGCCGCGGTTGGGGCCCGGTCCGTCAGGGTAATTTTCCACCTCGGTTGGGTTCAGCATCTCGCGAAAGGTGATGCTCATACCCTTGGCCACGCCGGCTATGTTTCGCACAATGGACATGGGATCAGTATACGATGACGAGCTCGGAGCGTTGCTTTTTTAGGATGTCTGAGATTTCCATGAGGCCAGGAAAGGGGGATAGTCTCTGTCGTTATCGGCGAAGCCGGAAGGCCAGCGCGATCCAGGTGACTCCGCATAGGAACTCGAAGCCGGACAGCGCCTGGGTCGTGATACGCGCGGGCTGATGATAGTGGGTGAGAAACACGATCCCTATAACCAGCGAGACGATTCCAATCAACCCGAGAAGACATAGATGGGATCGGTCCTCCCGCATCTTGACCGCCAGGGCGATTTGAAAGGCCGCATTTCCCAAGGCGTGGAGCCCGGCCAGAAAAGCCAGCGATTCGGGGGTCAACAGCATGGTAATGCCGATGTAAATGCCGAGCGACAACTCGAAGCAACTCTCACAGAGCGATAGCCAGCGGAGATGCAAATGGTGCTCGAAGGCGAACGCGGCTGCCACCCCGTGGAGAAGACCGTTGCCCAGCACGAACGAGCCGAGTAGAAGGCTTAAATAGACGAGGGTCACGGAATCAAGGGTGAAGATCCCGAGAAAGCTGCTGACAAAGAAGAGGACGAAGGCAAAGACGAGTGCCAGGCCTCCTCTAACGGCAAAAGCCCACCAGAACATCCTCAGATCTTTGATGAGGACTTCGGGGTTGAGGGCTTCAGGATTCATACAGCGGGTTCCAGGGAATAGTTGGCTGGCCGCACCGGCCGGCTGCGACGGAAGAAGAAGTAGATGACCGTGCTGACCACGGCGGCGTAGGCACACCAGATAGAAGTAAATTCAAGCCGCCGTACCACCATCACTGTCAGCAGACCCAGCATATTCAGCCACGCCAGTAAGACCAACAGGCGAAAACCAGAAAAGAATAACGCTCCGCAGGTGGCAATCACATAAAGTACCGCCACCAGGGTGGTGGTGGTTATACGGTTCAGGTAAACGATGCCATTGTCTCCGGCGGAGACTTGCAAAGGATAGGCAATGAGCCCCCAGAGCAGGTACACCATGAGCGCACCACCGAGGAGGGTGAAGCCAAGCATTCTGCGGCGCTTGGCCCGCGTCGGCTCAATCAGAAGAACACTCAGCGGCAACAAGAACGGCAGAAAGCCCTGGGCATACAAGACGAAGGCGGCACCCGCGTCGTGGGCGACCATGGGCGGCAGTTTGTGATCGAGTCCGAGCCAGACGAACCCTTCGGTGAACTGATGCAGGGCAAAGAGGCACGGCATGGCGGCAAACAGGAGCTCCCGCCTATGCTTGACCTCGGCGATGGTTGCCACGCCAATGACGCCAAGCACGGCGCTGCCGACAAAGTTGGCGCTAGCTGAAAAACACACGAAACCCTCCGCCGGGCCCCGACTTGCTGAATAGTACAAACGCATCATACGTGAGCCGGCCCCGGTTTCTCCGTGGGGTATCATTTGTTTCGGCCCGTGCCCCAGGAGCAATCACCGATGGATGCAGAGCACCACTCCCGAAAGAGATTTGTTCTGGCGTTCTGGCTGTTCGTTCTCAGCGCGATCTCTTTCCTCGACCGGACCAACATTTCGATAGCGGGACTGCAGATAAGTTCCGAGTACGGATTGGGAAATCAACGGCTGGGATGGATTTTCAGCGCGTTTCTGATTGGTTATGCTGGTTTTCAAGTGCCCGCCGGATGGCTCGCTTCGCGCTATGGGCCGCGGCTGGTAATCGCACTGGGCGTAGTTTGGTGGGGTGTGGCGACCGCCCTCACCACGCTGATACCCCCGGGTGTCTCGCAGGCTGCGCTGCTGCTCATCGGCATTCGGTTTGCGCTGGGCGCGGGCGAAGCGGTGATTTATCCGGCGGCTAACCAGTGGGTTGCTCGCTGGGTGCCGATGCAGGAACGCGGGTTCGTCAATGGGCTTATTTTCGCGGGTGTGGGCGCGGGCAGCGGGCTCACGCCGCCATTGTTGGTGTGGTTCATTTCCCACCACGGATGGCGATCTGCCTTCTGGTTCAGCGCGGTGATTGGTGTGATCGCCGGAGCGGTGTGGTGGTGGGCCGCACGGGATACTCCTGAGCAAGATCCCACGGTTTCTCCGTCAGAGTTGGCGATCATTCGCCATGGCATCGTCGAGGACGCCGGCGTTGGGACCGGAAAAACCGCAGGGTCGGCCATATCATGGCGAGCTATTCTGCGCCGTCGCGATCTGCCGGCGTTGATCATTAGCTACTTCGGTTTCGGTTATACCGCTTGGATATTTTTCAGCTGGTTCTTCCTGTACATGGCGCAGGTGCGTGGATTCAATGCCAAGGCCAGTGCCTGGTTTTCCACGCTGCCTTTCCTATCGATGACAATTGGCTGCCTGGCGGGTGGAGTGATCAGCGACCGGCTTACGAAGACCTACGGGCTGCGCGTGGGCCGCTGCGGCCTGGCTTCGGTGGCGTTCTTGTTTACCGCGATATTCCTGGTGCTCGGTTCAAGAGTACAAAGCCCTCAACTTGCGGGCGTGATCCTTGCCGGCGGTGCCGGCGCGCTTTACGTCTCGCAGAGCTCGTTCTGGTCAGTGTCCGCTGATATCGCCGGGCGGAGTTCGGGGGTGTTTTCAAGCATGGTGAACGTGGGGGCGCAAGTGGGGGGCGCGGTGACAGCTTCGCTCACGCCCTGGGTGGCGCAGCGGTTTGGGTGGACGACGTCGTTTGCGATTGCGGCTGCGCTGGCGGTGGTCGGCGGTGTGCTGTGGATGACGGTGCATCCTGAACGGCCGCTCAGCGTATGAGGTTTGGTGCGGAAACGGGAGGGGGTTGGTGGGGTTCCTGCGGCTTCTTGTCGGGTTTCACGATTTCGATTTCGTCCAGTTCCCTGGATTCGCTTCGGGTTTGATTCCGGTTATTGGCCGGGTTGGCGCGTGCGCACGGCGTATAGGGAGTGGTCGCTTAGCAGGTAGAGGGTGCGGCGATCTTTGCCTCCGAAGAGAATATCGTGGGGGCGTTCGGGTACGTCTATGCTGCCCAGGAGCCTGGCTTCCGCCGAGTAGATGTAGATTTGGCCCGCGGCTAGATACACGTTGCCCTGGGCGTCCTGGGCCAGACTTTCTCCGCCTTGCTCTACGAAGGTAGTTATCTGCGATAAGGAGCCGTCTGGATTGAGTAGGCCGCGGTAGGTACGCTGCTCGGCTTCATTCGTGGTGTAGAAGGGTTTGCCTTCGGCTCCTTTTACTAATCCGTAGGCTTCAAGCACGGGCGCCCATTTAGTTCCGAAATAGGGTTCACCTTGCACGATCGGCGCGTCTGCCGGAATAAAGAGAGAGTTGTCTGGGGAGACGAACTGGAAGGGAGTGCGGGTCCCCAGGCCTTTCTCGAACATTTGTTGCAGTGACGTATACGTATAGGGCTGGGTAGCAGAAAGGGTCTCGGCAAAGTCTCCGTTGAACCAGTAGTCGGCAGGTAGTGCGGGGGTAAGGCCGGGGCGGTCCGCTGCGGGTTCGAGAGGCAGGAGAGTGAGCTGAGCTTCGGGGTTTGCGGGATGCAAGGCGTAAGCGGTCAGGTCCTTGCCGCCGGAGGAAACGACGATGAGGTCACCGGCTTTGTCAAAGACAAGGTTGACCGGATCGAGCGGAGCGTCAGTCACCACGACCGCGTTTCTCGACTCGGGTGACCAGCGGTAGATGCGGTGGAAGTGCGCGTCGACGAAATAGAGCTGTCCGGCCGCGTCTACGGCGGCGCCGGAGATGTTGTAGAAACCGGTGGCCAGGCGCTCGACTTGCGCTCCCTTTTCGATGAAGGTTGAAGTCGCGCGTGCTGCCGGGACTGGCTTGTTGTCTGAGAGGTCGAGCCAGGCGAATTCACGGTCACGCACTTCGGCGTGGAGCGTCTGATCGACGATGGCGTTTTCGAACGGCACCTTGTTGGAACGCACTGCCTGGCGGCAGGCTCCGCTAGCGTCGCATAGTCCGATGGAGCTGTTGGCGTCCACATGCACATTGCGGAAGTGGATGTTACCGGAATCGGCGACCCGTACCGCGTAGGGGAAAGGCTTCTCCATGTGGGTGACGCGATAGCCGTGATAGTTGGCGATGGTCAGATCGCTGGAGTGATCGATTTCCAGTGAAGAGGCATCCTGGCTTTCGCCGCTTTCTTCTTCTGTCTGCAGGGCATAGAGCTCCCAGTTGGAAATATTCTTGAGCTTGATTTCGGCGCGCACGTGGTGCTCGCTCGAGAGCTCGTACACGAAGCCAGGAATCGTCGTATTCGAAACCAGGATGCCGGCCTGGGCAAAGGTGTCAGGGGTCCAGATATTGGCGAAGGTTCCACCGCCTCCTTCAACCCAGAGGCTGGGATATTGCGAGTCCCACGGCCGATGCGGATTGGGATCGGCACTGTGAGTGGAGTTGTAAGGATTCATGCGGGTGCCATCAGGATTGTTGGTGCCATGGCCGCCCAGGAACCGGACATCATCTACCAGCGAGTCTTTACCAGAGTGCCAGAGAAGCCCGACTGCCCGTGGGTTGAAACCGCCGGTAAAAATACCGAGGCCGGTGATGATGTTGGCTCCGCCTGGAGGCGCGAGCAGCAATGGTCTGGGGCCATCCGGGCCCTCGAACGCCGGTGCGCCGTCGGGCAGGTCGAATTGCGTCGTGCTGGGGTGCAATCCGATGAGCACAGTATCAGGGCGCAAGGTGAGGGTGTCGTGGAGCAGGTAGCGCCCGGTTGGGAGGTAGAGCGCTCGATGTTCGTCGATCGCCTTCTGCAAGGCGATCGTGTCGTCTACGACGCCGTCGCCTTTAACCCCAAGGGTGTGAACGTTGACCCAGGATGCAGGGTCGGGCAGCGGGGCTATCTTGGGTGCAGTGGGCGGTGGTATTGAGGCCAGCGGTGAAGCATCATAGCGCGTCTGGATGGCTCCCTGCGCGCCGGGATAGGCCAGGCTGAGGCCGTGGGAGAAGACCTTGACCTGATAGGTATCGCCTGCCTGGCGGAACTCGCGGCCGCTCTCGCGCAGTTTGGCGAATATGGGCACGTGGCTGCAAACCACACTCTCAAAATTTATTTCCGTCATGCGGCTGGCATCGTTTCCGATAAGGACTGCAGGGCCCGTGATGTTCTCAAAACGGCTGTCTTTTATCCAAAGCTGATCGGAGTAGTGGGGATCGATGGAAACGGCAGTGGGTAGGTTGCGGAATTCATCGTGGACCAGGGTGAGGCCCACTTCGTTTTCGCGGATGGCCGCTTCCCTTTGCCCGTCGAAGGTGGAGTCGACCAGCGTGAACTGCCATGCCGGTGAGGGTTTGCGGGCCATGATGCCGAATTGCCCCCCGTGGAAATGGAGGTCTTCCGCTTCATTCGCCACCTCATGGACACCGGCGAATCCGGAACCGATGGAAAAGTCTATGTGACTGAGAAAGGCATGCTGTGCGGCATGAAAGCGTATGGCGACGGCACCCGGGTTACCCGGTCCAATCTCGAAGTCAACGTTGCTGATGGCGGAGTAGAAGGTCCCAGGGTTGGCGTCGGGGACGTTGTGGCCGGGGGGTGGGACAACACCGCGTGGCGTAGGCGGGGGGTAGTAGGCGAAGCGGGGTGAGCCTGCTGCGCCCTGGGGCCGGGGCCGGGCGCCGGCGAAAAAGAACAAGTAAGCTATCCCGTTTTGATATCCCGGAGTGTTTTCGCCTAGTGCAAAAACAGGACGTTGGGAACCATAACCAATAACCCGCACACCAGGCCAAAGATAGATGGTGCGGCTGATGCGATAGCGGCCTGGCGGGACGAAGACCACCCCCTCGCCCTTCGTGGCCTGCAGCTTGTCGATGGCTGCCTGCACGGCTGCGCTGTCGTCTTCTTTGCCGTCGCCGTGGACGTGGAACTCCTCCCCAGTCAGGTAGACGGCCTCGGGGTCGTCGAGGCGTGTGGGATAGGTGGAGGCGGCGAAGCAGTTCGATGTAACCGAAAGAGTTACTAGCAATAGAAAGAGAATTTTCCCGGTCTCTGCTCTGAAGATGACCTTCCCCCTTAACTGTCCCTGGTTAGTTTATCTCTCCGGTGGCCGGTCAGGAGTAGATACCAGATTGCGGTATTCCACTTTTCCTTTGACAATTGTGCATTGAGTTATCTATAAGGAACGCGCCCCGCGCTTATATGTTCAGGACGACCCGGGAAGCTGCGTAAGTCCCTGCCTGAAAGAGACGCCGCAGTGTGAGCAAGCTTTCAACAATTTTGGGAGGTCAGTGACCATGAGTATCAAGAAAACACCAGCTCTCGCAGCTATATTCGTTGTGTTGTTCAGTTTTTGTGCGGCGGCCATCGCACAGGTAACCACAGGAAGCCTTTTGGGAACGGTTCGCGATGCTTCGGGAGCGGTGATTCCCGGCGTAACAGTAACCGTTACCGATACCGGGAAAGGGACGACCTCGGTCAAACAGACGGATACAGAAGGTAACTACAGCATTCCCAATCTTCTTCCCGGCACTTACAACGTTACCGTTGAGATGAAAGGCTTTAAGCGTAGCGTTGCCAACAACGTAGTGGTGGACATCGATCAGAAGGCCGACCTTGATTTTGCGCTCGAGACCGGCGGAGCCAGCGAGACCGTAGAGGTAACCAGTGCGCCGCCGCTGATTCGCCTTGACAGCTCGGAGCTGGGTGAAGTGGTGGGCAAGCGCGAAGTACAGAACCTGCCGCTCAATGGGCGCAATTTTGCGCAGTTGGTTTATCTGGTTCCCGGCGTCACCAGCGGCCAGGCGGGTGAGAATCTTTCCGGCTCAAGCTCATTTAACCCGCGCGCTGCCTCGGACTTCAACGCTTTGGGCAGCCAGGCCAATACGAACGCGTGGATCGTCGACGGCATCGTCGACAACGAATACACCTTCAACACGGTCATGGTACAGCCGTCGGTTGAGTCGATCGCCGAATTCAAGGTGTTGACGGGATCGTATGCGGCTAGCTATGGCGTTGGCGCAGGAGTCGTGTCGGTGTCGACCCGTTCCGGCGCAAATGCCCTGCATGGCGAGGTTTTTGTTTACCTGCGCAACAGCGAGGTAGATGCGCGCAATTATTTTGCGCGGGTAGGAAGCGCGGTGCAGAAGCCTGCCTTTCGCCGCGGCCAGTTTGGGGGCGCCGTTGGCGGGGCGATCATCAAAGACAAGCTGTTCTATTTTGCGGATTACTACGGGCTGCGTTCTCTGAGAGGCATCGTTAACCAGAACAACGTGCCGACGGCCGCCGAACGGATTGGCGACTTTAGCAACTACACCAACACCAGTGGCCAGTTGATCCCGATCTATGACCCGCTCTCGACGGTCGCCACTACGACCAATGGGACGACAACATATACCCGGACCCAGTTCACGGGTTGCAACGGGAATCAGCCCAACGTGATTTGTCCCTCGCGCCTCAGCCAGGTGGGTCTCAACGTTGCCAGCATCTATCCTCTGCCGACAGGCCCCGGTAGTTTCAACAACTTCGTCTCCACCGCCGACCAGTTGATCGACGACAACGGCGGCAATGCGCGCGTGGATTATCACTTAAGCGACAAGGATTCGATGTTCGGGCGCTGGAGCTACGAGAGGTTCGTCCAGACCTCTCCCAATCCACTCACGGGCGGTCAGGGTACCTGCTGCCTGCCTACGCCTGCCTCTGCAGCCAAGCAGTTCGACCTCGGACCCTATGTGGCCGGCATTCAGGACACCACGTTGATCGCCCAGGGCCTGGCGCTGAATGAGACCCACGTTTTCAGCCCGTCTCTGTTCAATGAGTTTCGCGCTGGTTACGCACGCACCAACCCCTTCACCACACAGTCGGATTTTGGCCACAACTCATCCACTTCGCTGGGTATCCAGGGATTGAACATTTCACAGTTCACGACCGGCCTGCCCAACTTCACCATCGGCAGCAGCTGCGGCAACGAGTTCACCTGCCTGCAGGGCGGAACGGCTTTCCTGCCTGCGCATCCGGTCCAAACCGATATTCAGATTGAGGACACATTCTCGTTATCGAAGCAAAATCATTCCTTTAAATTCGGCTTCCGCTACGTAAGAGTGCTGGCTTCGCCATTTACCAACACCACCACGCGCGGCGGGTTGACCTTCAACGACAACTTCACCAACAGCGGCACGGCCGCAGTGGGTGGAGCCGGCCTGGCGTCGATACTGCTCGGCTTTCCTAATGCCGGCAGCCGCAACTTCCTCATCACTCCGTACTACATCACCAATTTGCAATATTCTGGATTTGTTCAGGACGATTGGAAGGTGACGCCCCGCCTGACGCTCAACCTGGGCGTACGTTACGACGTGTTTACTCCGGACGTGGAGAAGGACAACAGGCTGGCAAATTTCAACGAAAATACGCTGGTCTTTGATTTTGCCGGCCAGAATGGCGTGAGCCGGACCGCAGGCATTCAAACCCGGTATGGGGATGTTGGGCCCCGCATCGGCTTGGCGTACGACCTGAACGGCAAGGGATCAACCGTGATTCGCGCCGGTTTCGGTATCTCCTACTTCCCGGATCCATACTCGGCTTCCGATGAGCTGGGGCAAAATCCGCCCTTCACCATTTCGCAGACGTTCTCGAGCCCGGCAACATTCCCGCTGCCCAGCGCGTTTGCGCCTGCCAACCAGTGCAGCGCGAGCAATCTAACCGCGAACTGCCAGCCGATTCTCAGCAATCCGTTTCCCCAGGGCGCAGTGGCACTGCCGCTTTCGTCTCTGACGTCGACGACCGCGTTGAACGCGGCGCATCCGGCGCTCATCGGCCACTCAGCGCTGAACCTAACGCCGAACACGCAGACCTTTACGCTGGGTCTGGAGCACCAGAGTCTTGGCGGCGTGTTGGGACTGGCTTATGGCGGCAGCCACAGCGTCCACCTGACCTATGCCTACAGCCCGAACGAGGTGGGCCTGATCCAGCCCGGCGGCCCAACCTCGCAGACGCTGCGCCGGCTCTATCAGCCCATCAACAACATTTCGACGTGGGTGCAGGAAGATTTCATCAACGCGTCGAACTACAACAGCTTGCAAGCCAGCTACACCAAGCGTTATACGCACGGACTGACCGCGCTGATCAGTTACACCTACAGCAAGTCGCTGGACTACGGCGGCTCCGCCGCTTCGGGTGGCGGCTCCGCGGGCAACCCGCAAACCGTAACCAACCTGAGGGCGGGATACGGCGCGTCCGGCTTTGACCAGAAGAACCGTTTGGTCAGCAGCGTTACGTACGAACTGCCGTTCGGAACCGGCAAGCAGTTCCTCAACAGCGGTTTTGCTTCCAAGGTCTTGGGTGGCTTCCAGATTGACGCGATCACTACCTACGCTTCGGGGCCCCCGTTTTCCGTGAGCCTCAACAATGGTGTGAACAGCGGCTCGCCAAGTTGGCCAAACCGGATTGGCGGCCGGGGCAAGCTCGACCACGGCACTCCGCTCGCATTTTTTAACGCTACGCTCTGCCCTGCCGGGGAAACTTCACTGGCGAGCGGTGCGCTGTGCGCTTTTCAGACACCGGCTGCCAACACCTATGGCAACGTGGCGCGTTCGGTGTTGTATGGCCCGACTACGAAGGATTGGGACATCGGCGTGCAACGGCGCATCAAGCTGTATGAAGACAAGAGCCTGAACCTTAAGTTCGACGCCTTCAACGCCTTCAACACGCCTAACTTCTCGACCCCCAATACGGCGATCGGTTCTGCGCAGGCAGGCCAGATTACCGGTACGGTGAACGATAACCGTGATCTGCAGGCCTCCGCGACGTTCTACTTCTAAACCTGCTTATGGGGCGACCGGAGACGGCCGCCCCATGCAACCCGTCTGACCATGCGATATTCTTTTTCTTTCGCATGACGCCTTCGAGGCATCAGGGAATTCCCGCAAGGATCAAAGCTGAAGACTGAGGGCTGAAGGGGGGTAATTGTAACCATGTCCGATCCAAATGGATGGAAGTTTAATCGCCGCGGTGTTCTCAAGTCTTCCATGGCCGTCCTGGGCGGCGGCCTTATAAGCGGCTACAGTTTGGAGAAGGCCGCAGCCGAACAGGAACCGGCAGTTAAGAACGTCAACCTGAATTCCAGCCCGTCGACGCTCAAGATCACCGATATGCGGTATGCCATCATCGTCAAGCCCGGCCCCAGCCCGTGTCCCATTATTCGTATCGACACCAACCAGGGTGTTTATGGACTGGGTGAAGTCCGCGACGTGGGCGGCTACCAATACGCCATGGTGCTGAAGAATCGCATCGTGGGCGAGAACCCGTTGAAGATCGACTATCTGTTTCAGAAGATCCAGCAGTTCGGCGGGATCTCGCGCCAGGCGGGCGGTGTTTGCGCCATCGAGATGGCGCTGTGGGATATTGCGGGCAAGGTTTACAACTGCCCCGTGTACCAGATGCTGGGTGGGCAATGGCGGGATAAGATCCGCATTTATGCGGATACGACCGAGTCTGATGATCCGAAAGAGTATGGGCGGCGAGCCAAAGACCGGAAGGCGATGGGGCTTACCTGGATGAAGATGGATCTGGGCATCAATGTGCTCGAGGGGATGCCGGGCATGGTGATGGAACCCGCGGGCCAGAGCAAATGGGAGCTGCGCAATCAGCCTCATCCGTTTATGGCCACGGAGGTCACCGACAAGGGCATCGACCGGCTTTGCGAATACGTTGCGGCGGTGCGGGAGAATATTGGTTATGACATGCCGTTGTCGATGGATCACCTGGGACATATTGGCGTAAAGTCCGTCATCAAGCTGGGCAAGGCGTATGAAAAGTTCAACCTGGAATGGATCGAAGACGTGATTCCCTGGTATTACACCGATCTGCTCAAGGAAATCACCGACGCGAGCCCCACGCCGACCATTACCGGTGAGGATATTTACGAGATCGCGGACTTCGAAAAGCTGTGCAGCGTTCATGCGGTGGATAAGATCCATCCGGATCTTGCGACCTCAGGGGGCATTCTGCGGACACACAAGATCGGCGACATGGCGTTTGGGTATGGAGTTCCGATGGCTATGCACTTTGCGGGCACCCCGGTCAGTTGCATGGCGAATGTGCACTGCGCGGCCGCTACGCGCAACTTCCTGGCGCTGGAAAACCATTCGCTCGATGTGCCATGGTGGCAGGACCTGGCCAATGGGCTGGAGAAGCCGATGATCAACCAGGGGTTCATCAAGGTTCCGGAAACCCCCGGGCTTGGGGTCACGCTGAATGACGAGGTTTGCAAGCAGCACCTGAAGAAAGGCACGGGGTATTTTGAACCGACGCCAATGTGGGACGATGTGCAGTCGATCGACGACGCGATCTTCAGCTAGGGCGGTTGAAGTGAGAGCGCGATACCTGATTCAGGGTATCGCGCTTTTTTTGGGGGGAAAGGAAACCTTTCCCGTTCTCGATTTGATCGGCAATACATTTACAAAAGCGGCTGTTGGGGCTTCGCCCCATCGTTTTCGGCCCATGTACGCTTTGGCGAACATTGAAGGGCACCCGTCCAGGGGGATAGGTCAGGTTTTTTCTACTCGTCCGTCACACAACCAAGAGCGGCGCTCTTGACGCTGCGGATGTACTTCGCCAACGTGCCTCGTTCGGCTTTATAGGGCGGCATGCGCCAGGCTTTGCGGCGGGCGGCGAGTTCATCATCCGATACAGCTACCGAGAGCTCATTCTTGCCGGCATCGATGGTGATCACTTCGCCGGTGTGGACCAGCGCGATGGGACCGCCTTCCTGGGCCTCGGGGGTGACGTGCCCGACGATGAAGCCGTGAGAACCGCCCGAAAAGCGCCCGTCGGTGATGAGAGCCACATCCTTCCCCAGACCCGCTCCCATGATCGCGGATGTGGGCGTCAGCATCTCGGGCATACCCGGGCCGCCCTTCGGGCCTTCGTAGCGAATCACAAGCACCTGACCCTTGGCGATCTTGCCTTCCTCCAGAGCCTTCAACATCAACTCCTCAGAATCGAAGACGTTGGCCGGACCGGAAAACCTCAGCCCTTCTTTGCCCGTGATCTTTGCCACCGCCCCTTCTGGCGCCAGGTTGCCTTTGAGGATTTGCAGGTGGCTCGTAGGCTTGAGAGGATTGGAGACCGGACGCACAATCTGCTGTCCTGCTTTCAGACCGGGCACACCCTTTACATTCTCAGCGAGCGTCTTGCCGGTGACAGTAACGCAGCCACCGTGCAGCAGCCCCTCGGCAAGCAGCATCTTGAGCACTGCGGGCAGACCGCCTACGGATTGCAAGTCTTCCATGACATAAGAGCCACTGGGCTTGAAGTCTGCCAGCAATGGGGTCTTGTCGCTGATGGCTTGAAAATCGTCGATGTTCAGCGGAACGTTGACGGACCGCGCCATGGCAATGAGATGAAGCACGGCGTTGGTCGAACCACCCAGGGCGGCAACCACGACCATGGCGTTTTCGAATGCCTCGCGGGTCATGATGTTGCGTGGTTTCAAATCCAGCTCGAGCAGATTGAGGATGGCTGCACCGGCGCGAAAACATTCATCGACCTTCAAGGGATCCTCTGCCGGCGTCGAAGAACTATAGGGCAGGCTCATGCCCAGAGCCTCGATAGCAGAGGCCATGGTGTTCGCGGTGTACATCCCTCCGCAGGCGCCCGCTCCGGGACAGGAGTGACGGACGATGGCCTGGCGCTGCTCCTCGGTGATGGTGTGGGCGATGAATTGGCCGTAGCTTTGGAAAGCAGAGATGATGTCCAGCTTCTGCCCGTTCAGATGGCCGGCGCGGATGGTGCCCCCATAGACCATGAGGCTCGGCCGGTTCAGTCTGCCCATGGCGATCAGGCATCCCGGCATATTCTTGTCGCAACCAGGAATGGAGACATTGGCGTCATACCATTGGGCGCCCATCACGGTTTCAATCGAGTCGGCGATCAGGTCGCGGGATTGCAACGAATAGCTCATGCCATCGGTGCCCATCGAGATGCCGTCGCTGACACCGATGGTGTTGAAGCGTAGGCCCACCATGCCGGCGGCGGTCACGCCTTGCTTCACCTTCTCGGCCAGCCCCAGAAGATGCATGTTGCAGGAATTCCCCTCGTACCAAATGCTCGATATGCCCACCTGCGGTTTGGCCATATCCTGCTCGGTCAGGCCGCTCGCGTAGAGCATGGCCTGCGAAGCCCCTTGCGCTTTGGGCTGGGTAATCTGAGAGCTGTACTTGTTCAGTGTTCTGGTCGGCTTACTCATAAAGATCAGTGTATCGTCTGTCGCTGACCATGAAGCGCCGTCTAGAATGCGCAACAGAGGTGCCATGTCGAAATCACGCAGGCAGTTCCTGACCAACAGCTCCCTTGGTCTTTTGGGGATCGCTGTTTCTTCTTGTAACCAGGCAAAAAAACCGGCGGAGTTGCCTCCTGGCGCCCCTCCCGCCTTTGCAACGGCGCCACCCGTTGGCCCTGACGTATCGCCGCTCACCTTTGCGGAAGCAGAAAAGCTGGTCCAGGTGGAGTTAAGCGAAGCCGAGCGCAAGGAGGCAGTGGCCAGCTGGCGTAGTGGGATGGCTCCGCTGTACGAGCGGCGCGTTGGCCCACGCAAGGTCGCACTCGAAGCGGAGTTGGCGCCCTGGTCCCATTGCCAAGCGGCGCTGCCGGGCAAGCCCGCAGGCCCTGAGCGCAACGTGTTTGTGCGCAGCAAGATTGACCCGGGTCCGCTGCCCGCGAGTGACGAGGACATCGCGTTCGCTCCCGTGACGCGGCTGTCGCGCTGGATTGAGATGCGCAAGCTCACGTCCGAGCGGCTTACCAACATTTACCTGCAACGCATTGAGCGCTTCAATCCCACGCTGCTGTGCGTCATCACGCCAACGCGGGAGTTGGCCATGGCTCAGGCAAAACAGGCCGACCAGGAGATCGCCGCGGGTCACTACCGCGGGCCCCTGCACGGCATCCCCTGGGGCGGTAAGGATCTGCTGGATACTGCCGGCATTCCGACCACCTACGGCGCCGAACCTTTCCGAGATCGCGTGCCTAAGGAGAATGCGGCCGTGGTCGAGCGTTTACACCAGGCCGGAGCAGTGCTGGTCGCCAAGCTGAGCCTGGGCGCGCTGGCACTCAACGATGTTTGGTTCGGCGGGCAGACGAAGAATCCGTGGCTGCTCCAGGAAGGTTCTTCCGGCTCAAGCGCAGGCCCGGGCGCTGCCACGGCCGCGGGACTGGTGGGCTTTTCCATCGGCAGCGAGACTGGAGGCAGCATTATCGGGCCTACCATGCGATGCGGCATTACAGGTTTGCGGCCGACCTTCGGCCGGGTTCCACGCACCGGGGCGATGACACTGTGCTGGTCGCTCGATAAGCTCGGCCCGATGACCCGCGGTGTCGAAGACACCTTATTGGTGCTCGAAGCCATTAGCGGGCCCGACCCGGGTGACGTATCGAGCGTACCCAGCAAGCTGGACTTCGATGCCGGGGCAAAGGTTGCAGGGTTGCGGGTCGGCTATTTCCCTAAATGGATGAACGAAGCGCCAGCCACTGAGGTCGACCGAGCTGCGCTCGATTCGGTGAAGAAGCTCGGCATGGTGCCGGTGGAAGTGTCTATCCCGGATTGGCCTTATGATTCTCTGCAGTTGATCCTGTTCGCTGAAGGCGCTGCCGCCTTTGAAGAGTTGACCCTTACCCACGGTGTGGACCAATTGAAGATGCAAGTGCCGGACGCGTGGCCAAATACCTTTCGCCAGGCGCGGTTTCTTTCCGCGGTGGACTTTGTGCAGGCTGATCGCTTCCGGCGCAAAGTCGCCATGGAGATGGCGCGCGTGTTCTCTCAGGTGGACCTGCTGCTGGTTCCCTCCCTGCGCGACGAGATGCTGACCATCACCAACTTCACCGGTCAGCCCTCGCTCACGTTGCGTGCGGGGTTCATCGAGGTTTCTGAGGCGCGGAGCGACTGGGCGCCCGACCCGGCGCATCCGCCGGTTAAGTTTTCGCCGCCACGGCGCGTGCCCCATGGAATCACGCTCATTGGGCGGCTCTTTGACGAGGGTAGGTTGGGAAGCGCCGGCCTGGCGTTGGAACGGAGCTTCGGGGTCGTGGACCAACGGCCCCCGGGGTTCTAATGCACGTTCTCGATTCCATCCGCGTGGTGGAACTCACCGAGGCTCTGGCCGGCCCCTACTGCGCCATGATGCTGGCAGATTTCGGCGCCGATGTTATTAAGGTCGAGCGCAGGCAAACAGGAGACCAGTCGCGGAGTTGGGGACCTCCGTTCGTGGGCAGTGAATCCGCTTATTTTCTAGCCACCAATCGGAATAAGCGTTCCCTCTCGCTCGATTACGATCAGCCCCTCGGATCGGAGATCCTGCATCGCCTGCTGGCGACTGTGGACGTGTTCCTCATCAACCAGCGTAATCCGGCTTCTCTGCAACGTCGCGGGTTCGATGCGGCAACCATTTGCGCGCGCTATCCCCGGCTTGTTTACTGCGCCATCTCCGGGTATGGGCACTCGGGCCCCAAGTCTGGCATGGCAGGCTACGACATCATCGCCCAGGCCCAGGCGGGCATCATGAGCTTTACCGGGGAGCCGGAGGGTGAGCCGGTACGCTATCCCATTGCGATTGCGGATATGACGTGCGGCCTCTACTCCGCCCTGGGGATCATGGCTGCGTTGCTGGCGCGAGAGAAAACCGGTGCGGGACAAGCGCTCGACATGGCGCTGTTCGATTCGCAGCTGACGTTGCTCATCAACGCGGGCAGCAACTACCTGAATGCCGGGGAATCTCCTGAACGCTGGGGCAATGCACACCCCAGCATTGTTCCGTACCAAGTGTTTCGCGGAGGAGACGGGCGCCATTTTGTCGCTGCCGTGGGTACCGATGCGCTCTGGTTGCGCTTTCTTCGTGTGCTGCAGGCGACTGATACGCTGGGGACTGATCCGCGCTTTCGATCGAATGCCTTGCGCACCGAGCATCGTCAGGTTCTGATCCCCACTCTCTGCGCGATTTTCGATCAAGCGCCGGCAGCCGAGTGGCTGAGGCGGCTTACCGCGGAGGATATACCAGCGTCTGCTATCCAAACCGTCGGCGAGGCAGTGAACGATCCTCAGGCGCTGGCGCGCGGGCTGATCATAGAGATCAAGCATCCCACGCTGGACGTGGTGCGCAGCGTCGCCAATCCGGTTCGGCTGTCTGCGACGCCGGTGGTGTACCGGCTGCCGCCGCCCTTGCTGGGGGAACACAATCTGCAAATTCTGCAAAGTCTCGACTACTCGAGCGACCAGATCGCCGCGGCTCTTCGCGATCAGGCCATTTAGAGTTAGGCAGAAGCGAGGCCGTGGTGCAGGCATCAGAAAAGGGTGGAAGATGGCTATAGAACTGGTTGACCGCGACGTTCTGCTGGTGGTCGACGTGCAGAATGACTTCTGTGACGGGGGGGCCATGCCTGTGCCGGGTGGCCAGGATGTTGTGCCGGTGATTCATCGTATCGCCGGAGCCTTCCGCCATGTGATCCTGACCCAGGACTGGCACCCACGCGATCACCACTCTTTTGCTTCCAATCATCCGGGACGGGCGCCGTTTGAAACCATAGCGACGGGTCATGGCGAGCAGGTGCTGTGGCCCGACCATTGCGTGCAAGGCAGCATGGGGGCGGCGTTTCACTCTCATTTGCTTTTGGATAACGCAGAGCTGATTCTGCGCAAGGGGTTTCGCAGCGAAATCGACTCCTACTCCGCCTTTAACGAGAACGATCGCATCACACGTACCGGCCTTACCGGGTATCTGCGCGAACGGGGCCTGGGACGGATCTTTCTCACCGGGCTGGCCTATGACTTCTGTGTACGTCATTCGGCTATCGACAGCATGCGGGCGGGTTTTGAGACCTACGTGGTGGAGGATGCGTGCAGGAGCGTCGGTTTGGGTAATTCGATCGCCGCTACCGACGAGGTGTTCGACAAAGCGGGGGTGCACCGGATCACGAGCGCGATGCTGGCGTAACGGTGATGCGGAATGATCGGCAATAAAGCACCCCAGCATCCAAAGGGGTGCCCCACGCTTTTTCGAGCGCGGAGCCGTTTTCCCGCTGGCTCTCAAACCCCTATCGGTCCTATTGGTTGCTACCGATGCTGTTCTTTAGGCGTTGTAGGTGGAGGAGGAGACGCGGCCACCTCTCCCAGTCCAATTGGTGTGGAAGAATTCACCGCGGGGTTTGTCGACACGTTCGTAGGTGTGGGCGCCGAAGAAGTCCCGCTGCGCCTGCAACAGGTTCGCGGGCAGGCGGGCCGTGCGGTAGCCATCGTAAAACGCGAGTGCGGTCGAGAACGCCGGCATGGGGACGCCGACCCTCGTTCCATAAATGATGGCCCTGCGCCACGCGGGATGGTACTTGTTCATTGCCGTGGAGAAGAATTTGTCGAGCAGGAGGTTTTCGAGCTTTGGGTCGCGGTCGAATGCTGCCTTGATGTCTGCCAGGAAAACGCTGCGAATGATGCAGCCGCCGCGCCACATCAAGGCGACACCGCCCATGTTCAAGTTCCAGCCCTGATCCTTTTCGGCTGCGCGCAGCAACATATATCCCTGCGCGTAGCTCACCATCTTGGAACAATAGAGAGCCAGGCGCACTTCCTCGATAAACGCCTTCTTATCCGTCGAGACCTTTCGCTTGCGAGGGCCTTTCAAAACTTTTGCGGCGGCTACACGCTCGCTCTTCAGGGCCGACAGGCAGCGGGCAAATACACTCTCTCCGATCAGGGTGACCGGCTGCCCCAAATCGAGCGCTGAAATTGCGGTCCACTTTCCGGTTCCCTTCTGCCCGGCGGCGTCGAGAATCTTGTCCACCATGGGCTGGCCGTCATCGTCCTTTTTGGCGAAGATGGTCGCTGAGATATCGATGAGGAAACTATCGAGCTCGCCTTTGTTCCACTCGGTAAAGACTTCTGCGAGTTCATCCGCGGAGAGTCCCAGCCCATCGTTCAAAAGCTGGTAGGCTTCGCCGATCAATTGCATGTCGCCGTACTCGATGCCGTTGTGCACCATCTTCACGTAGTGCCCGGCGCCATCCTCGCCGACCCAGTCGCAACAGGGAGTTCCATCCTCAACCTTCGCAGCGATAGCCTGAAAGATATCCTTCACATGCGGCCATGCTTCTTTATTCCCGCCGGGCATAATCGACGGGCCGAAGCGTGCTCCCTCTTCGCCGCCGGAAACGCCGGTTCCGATAAATAGAATGCCTTTGGCGGCAAGATCCCTGGTTCGCCGGGTGGTGTCGGTGTGCAGCGAATTGCCGCCGTCGATAAGGATGTCGCCTTTTTCCAGATAGGGGAGCACCTGCTCGATGGTCTGGTCGACCACTTCTCCAGCCTTGACCATGATCATCACGCGCCGCGGCCTCTTCAGGAGCTTGCACATTTCCTCGATCGAGTGCGCCCCCACGACCTGGGTTCCCTTTGCTTCATGGCTAACGAAATCATCCACTTTGGAGACGGTGCGGTTGAAGACGGCGACCTTGTAGCCATGGTCGTTCATGTTCAACACCAGGTTCTGGCCCATCACCGCCAATCCGATGAGACCGATATCGCAATTTGCTTCTGACATGTTGGATCCTTCCCTTTTCAGCCCGGCTGTGGGGAGTGCTCGATAAATATAGGCCGGAAGGCGAGATGATACCTGATCACAACCGTGGGAGCAAAGGCGTGGGAGCCACCGGGACACGGGTGGTTGGTTTGATTACGAACGCAGGCGATGGTGGCCTGCCTGGATCTCGCGAGCGAAATCAGCAATGACGTGCAGCGAATGCCTTCCTTAAGAAGACGCTGTTTGCAGTTCTGTGACCAGGGATCCGACGGGGTTAGTAACCGTTCGCACAGCGATCGTGCCCACGGCTTCTCCGCGACGGTACATCAGATATGCGGCGACAGCGCCGGCAACGATTGTTCCCCAAAATAAGGCTCTCTTCATCACGGCTCCTTTGCAAAGCACCTGCTCGCGGGGAGCCTGTGCTTGCCAATCTAGGATGCAAAAAGCGGTCTGCAAGGGGTGCGGTGCTCAAGAATGTTCGACAGGTAGCAGATTCTCGAGAGGCAAGTCCAAACGGACCCAGTCCATCGTGCTCGGCGGCCACCGCATGGGCCCGATCCCATTTACACTATGGTTACCGGTCACCGCAGTGTGATGATTGAAGGGCCTATAGCTCAATTGGTTAGAGCAGCAGACTCATAATCTCGTAATGGGGTTTTCTGAGGCCCGCGTGCTTACAGGCGAAATCACCTGAGACCCTTGTATTCATTGTCCTTCGATTGAATCGATTGTTGCAGTATGTCGCAATTAAAAGCAGCAAAGTAGGAAAGTAGGAAAGCAACTAGCACCTAAACTAGCACCAAAAAGATTCTTCTGGCCTGCTGCCCTTTCCTTACCGTTACCGAGGCCACAGCGTAAGCCCGCGATGCTCGCGCACTGGCTATTGCGCCTCTGAGTCGTGCTTCGGCACAGATTCAGCCGAGAGCCCTCTAGAAACACGCCTGGTGCCTCTGAGTTGACCCTATGGGATCGACACCACGATGCAATGTCCACCAGTGCCATCGGGACGAACCACGTACACGAGCGTCTTGGCCTTTGGGATAGGCGGATAGTCCCGCTGCAGTACAACAACGGCTTGGCTCTCCATAAAGAGCGGGAGTGCCAGCAGAGCGAACTGAAGGAGCCGTTTCATTTGGCATCAGTGTAGCCCGCGACTCCCGTACTGGCACAGATTACGGCGGTGCATTACTGCCCGGCCATTAGGGCACAGAGCAAGCGAATCGGCGCTGGATGGCACCTTACCCTCGCTTACACTCGTGTCCGTCGATGAATTTGAGGAACAAAGAGGCGTTTTGACGGTAGATGCTGTCCTCTCGTTTCATCAAGGCATCGCTCCTAGTCCGCAGATCTTTGAACTCCTCGCAAGACA
>JBAVQC010000242.1:0-26427 GCA_049693715.1 Acidobacteriaceae bacterium
CCTTGGAAAAGTCCCGCAGGGACGACTGAAAAAGTTGTCGGGTCACTTCCAGTCGTCCCTACGGGACTTCTCGTCTCTCGAATCGCTAACCCAGGACTGCGTCCTGGGCTAAGTTCAGACGTCCCTACGGGACTCGATTTCGGTATCCCTCTCCGCTTGCCCCGCACGTTGAGGGAGCACGGAATCAGTTTCCCTCGCGCAGCTGTTCAGCGGGAAGCCGGTTGGTATTCGCCGAAAACTTCGCCCATGCTGGAAGCAATCTCACCCACAGTGGCACAGCTTTCGACCGCCTCGAGGATAGCCGGCATCAGGTTCGTGCTCGAGCGGGCCTGGTCCGTGACCCGATGGAGGGCAGTACGCCAGCGGAGGGGATCGCGGCGCATGCGGAGCGCGCGGACCCGCTCGATCTGGTCCTGTTCCACCGTACCCTCCAACTGCGCGCGCGGCCCGGTGGTGTCCGGACTAGCAAATCGGTTGACGCCCACCACCACGCTGGCTCCGGAGTCGATGGCTTGCTGATGACGGAAGGCGGCGTCTTCAATTTCCCGCTGCACCCAGCCGCGTTCGATCGCTGCCACCATCCCTCCCAGCGCATCGATGCGGTTCAGATACCCGCGCGCCTGCTGTTCGATCGCGGTGGTCAGGGATTCGACATAGTAGGAACCGCCCAGGGGGTCCACGGTGTGGGCAACGCCCGACTCCTCCGCCAGTATTTGTTGGGTGCGCAATGCCAGCCGGACTGCTTCTTCGCCGGGCAATCCCAGCGCCTCGTCGTGTCCGTTGACATGCAGCGACTGGGTCCCGCCAAGAACGGCCGAGAGCGCCTGCAGTGCGCTACGCGCCAGGTTGTTCTCCGGTTGCTCTGCAGTCAAGGTCGAGCCTGCAGTCTGGGTGTGGAAACGCAGTGCTGCGGCGCGTGTGCCCCGGATACCGAACCGCTCCTCCAGCACACGAGCCCAGAGCCGCCGTGCGGCGCGGAACTTGGCCACCTCCTCGAAGAAGCCGTTGTGCGCGGCAAAGAAAAATGAGAAGCGGGACGCGGCTTGTTCGCGATCGAGTCCCGCATGGGCCAGCGCGGCGAGGTAGGCACACGCATTGGCCAGGGTAAACGCGATCTCCTGCACTGCGGTTGCCCCGGCCTCGCGCAGGTGATAGCCGGAAATGGAAATGGGGTTCCACGACGGAAGATTCTGGCCGCTCCAGGCAAACAGGTCGGTCATCAACCGTAGGCTGTGCCGGAGGGGGTAAATGTACGTGCCGCGCGCGAGGTACTCCTTCAAAATGTCGTTTTGCACCGTGCCGGAGAGTTGGGCTCGCCCGCAACCCGAACGGGTGGCGGCCGCGACATACATGGCGAGCAGAATCGTCGCCGTAGCGTTGATGGTCATGGAGGTCGAGACTGTGTGCAGAGGGATACCGGCGAAGAGACGTTCCATATCTTCCAGGGAGTCGATCGCCACCCCAGTACTTCCCACCTCGCCTGCCGCCCAAGGGGAGTCGGAGTCGTAGCCGATCTGGGTGGGTAGGTCAAACGCGACCGAGAGCCCGTCGCCCCCCTGGGCGAGCAGAAATCGGTAGCGCTGGTTGGATTGCTCCGCATCCCCCATCCCGGAGTACTGGCGCATGGTCCACCCACGGCTCCGGTACATGCTGGGATGGATGCCGCGGGTAAAAGGGAACTGGCCCGGCTCGCCGAGATCCTGTTCGGGGTCGAAACCAGGTAAATCCGTGGCCGAGTAGCAGGGGTACTTCATCTCTCGAAAGCCTTTGCTGCGACAGGATGGTCTGCGTTCTCCTGCCATCGTCCTACGAGCGCACCTTGGGTCCGCGCTTGCTCTTGCGATATGCACGAAGGAATGAACTGAGCGAAAACCAGGCGAAGCCAACTGCCAGGGCAGCGTACAGCAGCAAGTGGGCATGCTCCGGCCCCCGCCACCAGTTGGTGCGGACGCGATAGACGGCTTGCACAAAAAAGAGTGCAAACAAAGCAAAGAACAGCCCGGTGATTTCCAGCCACAGGATGCTGCCGGCATGGGTGAATGGGCCCAGGAAAGCCTGGCCAAAGGCTTTCGCGCCTCGTTTTGCACCGGCTACCTTGCTATCCAACTTGATGCCGGCCCGGGTTTGCGGAGTAGCCGCCGGACGCCCAATTCCCGCCTCTACCGGGGCGGAATGGGCTGCCGAGGCCTTTTCTACCCGTTCGCGGAGCATATTTGAGGCCACGCGGACGCCGATGCCGAGCGTGCGGCCGACTTTCTTTGGCTCCATGGTAAAAGTTTATCAGCCGGTTGATTCGGATTGCTCCGCTGTAACATCACAAGTAAGGTAGGTAGAACCGCGCCTGAGGTTGGCGAATGGGGGTACATCATTGAACCAACGACTTCGTCGTCTGATCCAGCAATTGGGGGAAGCCATTCATGAGTCGGTTTCCGAGTCCGAGCAGATCTCCGAGGTAGTGCAGGATATCCGCAAACAGGGCTTTGATGTGCTTCTGATGCTGGAAGCGACGATTGGATTGAACGAGGTAGAACAGCAACCAGTTTCTGAATTAGAGGCACCGCCAAGTGAAAATCCGCAAGGGGACGAGCCTTTTAATGCGCAGGATGTACACTTTCTGCGCTCCCTTCGCATCTCCGTCGAGGAAGATTGAATCCACAGCATCTCACCTCAAGAGAGAGAGTTAGCACGGGCGCCGCGGTGACGGAATGAAAGATACACTTGGAGTATTGCTGGCAGGGGGAGCGGGTGAGCGGCTTTTCCCCCTGACGCGAGATAGGGCCAAGCCGGCGGTTCCCTTCGGCGGCAACTACCGCATTATCGACATCACCCTGTCAAACTGCATCAACTCGGATCTACGCCGGGTTTACATCCTCACCCAATACAAAGCGCTCTCGCTCAACCGCCACATCCGCGAAGGCTGGACTGGCATCGTGGCCCAGGAATTGGGCGAGTTCATTGAGATCCTGCCACCCATGCAGCGGGTCAGCGCCAATTGGTACATGGGTACCGCGGATGCGGTTTACCAGAACATCTATTCCATCGGCGCCGAACAGCCCAAGCATGTGCTGATTCTTTCCGGCGACCACATTTACAAAATGAACTACGGGTTGATGCTCGAGCACCACAACAATTCCGGCGCCGACGTAACCCTGGCTACGCTGCCCATTCGTCCGGATGAAGTGTCTCGCTTCGGGGTGGTGGAAGTCAGCCGTACCGGGGAAGTGATCGGTTTCCAGGAGAAGCCCAAGACCACCAACCTGCGCTCGCCATTCAATCCGACCATGGTCGACGCTTCCATGGGCATTTATCTCTTCAACACCGACGTGCTGCTGCCGGCGCTGATGAAAGATGCCGAAGATACCAACTCCAAGCACGACTTCGGGCACAACATCCTGCCCGGCATTCTCGGCCGCTACAAGATCTCCGCCTACAACTTCGTCGACGAGAACAAGCAGAACGCGCTCTACTGGCGCGACGTGGGCACGCTCGAGGCGTATTTCGACGCCAACATGGATGTGGCCTCGGTTTCCCCCATCTTCAACCTGTATGACAAAGCGTGGCCGATGCGCACCCGGCAGCGACAGTATCCGCCGGCCAAGTTTGTCTTCGGGGAACCGGGACGCACCGGCATGGCTATTAACTCGGTCATCTCTGCCGGCTGCATCGTGTCCGGCGCCGTGGTCCGCAACAGCGTCCTTTCGCAGGACGTGCGCGTGAACTCCTATGCCGAGGTGGAGTCGAGCATCATCTTCACCCACGTCGACATCGGGCGCCACTGCCGCATCCGGCGGGCCATTATCGATCGCGATGTGCATCTGCCCGAAGGCACTGTGATCGGCTACGACCGGGAAGAAGACCGGCGCAATTACTTCGTGACCCAGAGCGGATTGACCGTGGTGACGCGCGACTACTCTCTCTACGAGAATCCGGTATCGCCCGACTTCATGCAGCAGTCCTGAGCCGCCGCAACCTCGGTTTGGGCGTAGGATGGCTGTCAATATGGCGCGGCTGTGGGTACGTATCCTGCAAGGGTTACTGGCGGTTCTGCTGGTTCTCTATCTCGGGGACTGGGCCGTTCTTCGCGTACGGGCGGGTGGAAAAGCGTCGTCCAGCGTGCCCGTGGAACAATTCCTGCGCACTCCGCTCAAAGGCCAGAAGGAGGAGTTCGACTACATGGGCACGGTCGAACAGCCGTGTGTCCCCTCGTTATTTCCCCATAGCTCGGCGGCTCCCTGCTGGTGGCTGAAAGGGCATAAAATTCAGTGGATCTCCCCGTGAGTGCCGGCTGTGTTTCTGGAACTCGCTAAATTCGCTTCTTTGCTGTGGAGCATTCTGGCGCTCGACGCCGTGCTTCATTCCGCCTTTCTGGAGCCAGGGAGTAATCTGCAACAACGTCTGCTGCCTTCGCTCGATCTCATGCTGGTGGCCGCCGCCATTTCCCTGACCAGCGGATACATCTTCCACGTCGCCGACCAGAGGGCCGGCAAACGCGATGCCAGCGTCATCGGGACTCTGCCCATGATGATTTTCTGGTGGGGCTCCGGAATCATCGCTCTGCTCTACGGCCTGGGCTGGTTGCTGGAACGCTATTGCCTGGAATTGTGGCACTGAGGAATCTTGCGTTTGCCCCTAAACGACTTTTGCCGCCATACTCCTGCTTATGCGTTCACAGCGCAAGGGAACCGAACCGGAAAGCGGTGCGTATCACCACCCATGAGCCTGGCCGCCACTGTCGTCTTGAACCATCCCGGAGCACGGGCGCAAGGTGAGCGCTTTCAGGCCAATTACGGGAGGCGATATTCTACTGGCCGAGGAACGCCCGCGTTGAACCCCTCTTCCAACACGCCGCCCGAACGAGAAGGGGGTGCGCGCCGGCAACCGCCCGCCGAGCGGCGGCCTGAAGCGCCGGAGTTGGACTGGCCCGCTTTGGTGCGGCGCTGCCTCGATGGGGATACCGGGGCCTGGACGGAGTTGGTTGTGGCCCAGCAACGCCGCGTATACGGCCTTTGCTACCGCTTCACGGCCTCCTCCCATGACGCCGAAGACCTGACCCAGGATGTTTTCATCAAGCTCTACGCCAACCTGCGCAGCTTCGACCCGGCCAAGGGCAGCTTCCACACCTGGATCGCCACCCTGACCCGCAACCTGCTGGTCGATCACTTCCGCCGCTCCCGTCAACAACGGGCGACCGACTCGATCGATGCCGGCTGGGATCAAGGCAACGACGCCCCCCGGGCCGAGCCCCTGGTTGACGCGCGCACCACTCCCTTGCAGCACGCGGTGCAAAATCAGCTGCAACAAATGGTGCAGATCGCGCTGGCCAAGGTGTCGCCGGAGTTGCGCGAAGCAGTTATCCTTCGCGATCTGCAGGATATGGATTACAAAGAGATTGCAGAGGTTTTAGCCATTCCACAGGGAACCGTGAAGTCCCGTATCAGCCGCGGCCGGGCGGAACTAGCAAGGCTGCTGGAACGTACTAAAGGGCAGGTGATGTAAATGTCTGAGCGCGAGCAAGATAAGCCGTTGGGCGAGTCCGCCCGGGTGTTACGGTGCGACGAATGGGAAAACCTCCTCGCGGATGCGTTGGACGGAACCCTGAGCGCGGCCGACGCTGCGGCCTTTACCCGCCATCACCGTGAGTGCGTGCTCTGTGCCCAGATGCTCAAGGAAACCGAGCAGGGCAGATCGTGGATGAAGTATCTCGCCGTGGAGCCCGAAGTCCCCGCCGATCTGCTCAACAAGATTCTTGCCCGTACCAGCGGCGGCCTGCAACCAGGAGTGGCGGTCCCGGCCATTTCGCTACCCGCTCGGCCCGCCTGGCACCGGGTCATGCTGCCCGCGGTCCGCCAGGTGATGGAACCAAGGTTGATGATGACCGTCGCCATGGCTTTCTTTTCCATCGCCTTGACGCTGAATCTGGCCGGTGTCAAGGTGACCGATCTCCGGGCTCAGGACTTCCAGCCTTCGCGGCTGCGCGCTAACATTACCCGGCAGTACTACTCCACCAATGAACAGGTGACCAAGTACTACAAAAATCTGCGCCTGGTGTACGAGATGGAGTCCAAGGTCCGGGAATTGCGGCGCACCACGGATACAGAACCGGCATCCTCGCCCCAGCAAACCCCTAAGCCGCCGGCTCGTGATGGCAGCGGTCCCAGCTCGACGGTTCCCAAGGGACAGCAAGTTCCCCCGGCGGCGGACAACACTCCGCGCCAGTCCAGACGCGAGACCCCGCCTGCGGAAATGGTGCCGGCCGGGTTTGCTCCGGCCGGGAGAAAAGGAAAGTTACAAAAAGAGGTTTTCAGAGCTGTGCCTTCTGCGACTGAAGACCAAACCCGAATTTCCTGCCACGCAACGCTGGACACAGCCGCGTGTGCGGCTTTCGTTACGAAAAGCCGCATGAGGTTCGCCAACTCCACCGAATTCCACAGGAAGTCCGGGGAAGCGCAAAGGAGCTTGGTATGAACTGCCTGAATCATCCCGATGTTGCGGCCGCGGCGTATTGCCAGAATTGCGGCAAGCCGCTGTGCACCGCCTGCATTCGTTCCGTAGGAGGCGTGGTCTACTGCGAACCCTGCCTGGCTGCCCGGCTGTCCGCACAACCGGGCGCCGCCGAAGGCAACCTGACCGGCTTGCACGCTCACCCGGTCCTGGCAGGCCTACTGGGTTTCATCCCCGGGGTGGGCGCCATGTACAACGGCCAATTCGTCAAGGCGCTGGCCCACGTCCTCATTTTCGCGGTATTCGTCAGCCTTTCCGATAAAAGTTTCGTCTTCGGCCTGTTGATCGCCGCATGGGTCTTCTACCAGGTCTTTGACGCCGCCCAGACGGCCAAGGCGCGCCGCGACGGACTGCCTCTGCCCAACCCATTCGGTCTCAATGACCTCGGCAACAAGCTGGGCATCGCTCCTCCGGGTTCGCCCTACGCCGCCGGCTTTGCCCCTCCCCCGGGGACTCCCGCATCGGGCCCTACCGCCCCTGGAACCAATCCAAATCCCTATCCCGGTTCCGGTTTTGGTCAGGCGCCAAATCCCGGTGATCCCTTCCAGCAGCCACCTGCCTACACCTCGTCGTACGCCGTGCCGCCCCCGGGTACCGCCGGAGCGCCGGGAATGCCGCCTTACAGTGAACCGCTGGCCATCGAACCCAGGCAAAGACACCCCTTCGGCGCCGTCGTGCTCATCGTGATTGGCCTGGTGCTCTTGCTGCACACTCTGGGCGTTTTTGAGGATGAATGGATTGGCCGCGCCTGGCCCCTGATCCTCATCGGAATCGGCGCCTGGTTGCTGTACCGCAGAACCCGCGAAGTTCCCCGCGGAGGTGCGCGATGAATTCCTGGCTGCTCATCCGCCGGTTGCGCGGACCTGCTTTTCTCATCCTGGTCGGCATCACCGCCCTGCTGAATCAGTGGGGGGTGCTCAGCTTCAGCCGCAGCTGGCCGCTCTACCTGATCCTGGCCGGACTGATTGGGCTGGCGGAGCGGGCTGCGATGCTGGCTACTCCTCCCGTCCCTCCCGCCTATCCTTATGGCTACACGCCTACCGCTTACGGTCAAGGCACGCCGGTGCCACCGTACACGAATGTTCCCTCGGGCATGACGGGATCCGCGAATGACCCACTCGCCGACCCCAACAGGAGGCCGTGATGGCCACCCTGCCCCCGCCCTATTCCCAGCGCGACGCGGCCCGCGCCCAGCGCTACTACCAGCGTTCGTTGCGCCGCCCCTCCATGCTCGGCCCGGTAGTGCTGATCGTGGTCGGAGTGGTCGCGCTGCTGGTCGAAACCAACACCTTGAGTTTCGTCCGCGTGTGGGATTGGTATTTGCGTTGGTGGCCCCTGCTCCTGGTCGCGGTAGGGCTGCTTTCTCTGGGCGAGTGGTATCTTGACCGGGAGCGGGGATACCTGGGGCGCCGCTCCCACGCGGGATTGGTCGTACTGATCGTCGTGTTCGCCGTCGTCGGCTACGCTGCCGGCACCGCCTCCCGCGGCTTGCACGGCATGCATGTCTTCCGCCACGACTCCGACCAGGACGATTTCTTCTCCCGTCTGCTGGGCCATGAGCACAACGACGATCGCAGCCTCAACCAATCCATCCCCGCCGGAGCGCCGGTCGATATCCAGGTACCGCATGGCGACGTGACCGTGGGTCCCTCAGGGGACGACCAGATCCACGTGCAGGCGCACCTGGTGGTGTACGCCGCCAACGATCGCTCCGCCCGGCGCAGCCTCGAAGCCCTCGCTCCCCGGTTGGTGGTGAACGGGGGGAACGTGACCCTGCGGGCCGCGGATGCCAGCAATGGGCGCTCTGACCTGACCATTGAGATCCCCAAAGGCAGCATGCCCACGGTGACCGCCAACCACGGTGACGTGACCCTGGAAGGTCTCGCCGGTTCGGCCAACGTCAACGACGACCGCGGCGATGTCAAAGCCGACAATGTCGGCGGCGGCGTCCACGCGCGCATGGGCAAAGGAGATTTCAGCGCCCACGCCATCGCCGGCGACGTGTCGCTCCAGGGCAAGCTGGACGATGTGTCCATCTCCGAAGTGCAGGGCCGGGTAGCGTTGGACGGAGACTTCTTCGGGGATACCAGTCTCGCCCATATCGCTGCCCCGGTTCATTTTCATTCCAGCCGTACCGACGTCGAAGTGGTCTCGATCGCGGGCTCACTGACCATCGACAGCGGTGACCTGGCTCTGAACGACGCCACCGGGCCGGTCAGAATTTCCACCAGCGCCAAGGATGTCGAGTGCGCCGGCATCACCGGGGACCTGCGGGTAGAAGATGGCGATGGGGACATCTCTGTCGGCGCCCTGGCTCCGCTGGGAGAAATCGGGGTGCACAATCGCAACGGAGCCATTACCCTAACTGTGCCCCGCGGCGCTGGGTTCGAGCTGCAGGCCACCGCGAAAAATGGGGATATCGATTCCAAGCTGGATCTGCCGATCACCAGCACCGGCCAGGGCCACGCGATCGCCGGGAAAGTGGGCAGAGGCGGCCCACGGGTCGAATTGGCCGCCGATCACGGCGACATCGAGATCACCACTTCGGACCTGCCGCCCTCTCCTCCTGCTCCCCCCTCTCTTCCTGCTCCGCCGGAGCCCCCGTCACCGCCGTCACCGCCGGCTGCCGGACAGAAACCAATCCGCCACTTGCATCCTGCTCAGGGCGCCAGCGCGCAGCCGATCGTTCAATAGCCCAATTCAGGCTGCTGAAAAACGAATACCCTTCAGAAAATGATTTTTCCGCAGCCTGAATCGCCCAAGAGCCGGATCTCAGCCGCCGGCGACGAGGCGTTCGCTGACGATGGCTTCGACCCGGGCCACCACCTGCTCGAGCGAGAGATCGGTGGAATCGATAATCACCGCGTCGGCTGCCGGCTGTAGCGGAGATTCCGCACGCGTGCGGTCGCGCCGGTCGCGCTCCCGCAGCTGCTCCAATACGGATTCGGGGGGCAATTCGCCCGGGCCATTCTGCTGATACCGCCGCTGGCCGCGGACTTCGGCAGCAGCGTCGAGGAAAATCTTGACCTGGGCGTCAGGGAAGACCTTCGTCCCGATATCCCTGCCTTCCATGACGATGCCGCTGCTCGCACCCAGCTGCCGCTGCATGGAGACCATCCATTGACGAATGGCGGGGTGCACGCTGACCCGTGAGGCCGCGGCCGTGACATCGGGTTCACGGATACGCTTGGTCACCTCCACGTCGTCCAGAAACACCCGGTTGCCCAGGGGTGCCGGCAGCAGCCGGATGCGGGTCCGCTCTGCCAGGCGCCCAAGCTCTTCCCGATCGTCCAGATCGCTGTCGGTCTGGATCGCCTTGAGCGCGAAGGCGCGGTACATGGCGCCACTCTCCAGGTTGAGCAACCCGAAGCGGGCGGCAATGCGCGCCGCCACGGTGCTCTTACCGGCGCCGGCGGGGCCGTCGATCGCCACCACCAAAGGCGAAATAGGGTTAGCTGTCATGCTCCTGGTTTTTTCCCGCTTGGCTTGCCCCCGCGGAAGCGTCCCGGCGGCTTGCCGGGTTTCCCACTTGGCTTCCCGCCAGGTTTACCGCCTGGCCTGCCGCCTGCCGAGCCGGCGCGAGGCCACGATTTGGAGGGCCGGACGCTTGCCTTAGAGGGCGGACGCGCCCCTTGGCCGCCCGGTTTTGATCGCGCGTTTGCGGTGGACGGTGCGCCAGATCTTGCATAGCCTCCCGGACGCGGCCGGTCATAGCTTCCACTGCGTCCGGAACTTCCTGCAGGACCGCGTGGCTGGCCCTGGGACGGGCCAGATCGGGGGGCTGCCACGCCGGCACGGTTCGGCCCAGAGCGAAAGGGAGCTGAAGGTCTGCCCTGAGGACCACCCGCGGCCGCCGGCCGTTTGGCCGTCCATGGACGGTTGCCGGGCGGACGGTTGCCTTCCGTAGGCGGCAATCCTGCTGGGCGGCGTCCTTCTTCACGACCAGGGGGGCGGCCACGGGCAGGGCGGCCCGAAACTGCATTCCTTACCCGATCGCCATCGGGTCTATTCTTTGGTCCGCCACTTGGTCCGAAGCGAGGTTTCGGCCGTTCCCGGAAAACTGAATGACCGCCTTGTCCGGCTTGCGGGGGACGGGGTGCGGATGCGGATCCTTCGCCCGGTCGCCCACCCGGTTTCGGACTGGTTCGCGCCCAGGGAGCCGGTCGTACCCGTTTCTCTCCACCCGTGGCCCCGGCCGCACGTTTGTCTGGTCGTGTGTCCGGGCGAACCCGGCCACGCGTGTCTGGGCGCGGTCCGGTGCGGGTAACTCCCTCTCCCGCGCGTGGCCCCCCAGTAGGTCGTGGCGAGAAGCCACGTCCGGGTGGGCGAGAGGGCCGCTTGTCAGTGGTCCTGTCAGGCCAGAAGGCTCCTGCCCTGGCTAGCCTCTCCGTGGGCCGGCGCGGTCCCGCCCAGTCTGCTCTTGCCGGGGAAGGCCCGGCCCCAGGCATGGGAGCGAACCGCGTGGGCTTTGGAGGGCGGCTCAAGGGCGCAGCCGGGCGCACAGGTATTTGAACGCGGTCTGTTCCCGGCGCCGGTAAGGACTGCTGCCGAGAGGTCCGGGCATGCACCATGGCCGGTGCAACCGGTGCCGGCGGCTCTATTCTTTCCGCCGGCAGCCCTGCGGGCGCGGCAAATTCGGGCAAGCCGTCTTCGAGGAAGTAATACGTCTGCGCATCCATGGAAAGGGAATGGATCTGTCGCGTGGCGGCTAGGCCGCGCACCGCTTCCCGCACCCGCGAACGGGACGCCACAGGAGAGAGAAAGATCTCGATCTCTTCGCTCGAGGCGGCGTAGACCGATTGCAGGTACATGGATACCAGCAAGGAAAGCGCGGTCACCTGCGAGGTGCCGGCGGCGGTCGCGAGCGCATCCCGGTGCCGCACGCGCAGCAACTCCCACTGCGCCGGCTGACCCGCGTCCCCATAGACCGGGTTGATGCGCAATCCCTGCCATAGCTCAGACAGGCCACGTAGAACCGCAGCCTCGGTTAGCTCCCGGCCCAGCGTTTCCCTGGCCTGGGCAGAGCTGAGGACACCGTCTTTGTCCAGCGCTTTCCACAACTCGAGCACCAGGGGTGAAATTTTGTGGCCCGAGGACTTCTGCGGCGCATGCTTCCAATCCGCATCCGCACGCAAGCAAAGAACGTACGGCAGCGCCTGGGTGTGGGCCAGAAAATCCGGCTGCTCGCTCACCGCGCCGAGCAGGTTCAGAGCGACCACGCTGCCGCTGGCCACCAGGCGGGTCAATAATCCCTGCGCTTGCTCGATGGCCGCCGCACCAGGGGTCGCCTGCGCACTGCCCAGGCAGGCTTCGACGAAGGAGGGCGCGGGCGCCGCCAGCTGCGCACGACGCGGTAGGTACAGGCACAGGGGATGCTGTTCCAGCCATCTCTCTGCGTCTTCGAGGGTGAGGAGGGGATTCTGCTTCTGGCGCCAGTGCGCCGCTCGTGCTGCCTGGAGCTGCTCTGCTGTCAAGATGATTCCGCGCTTTCCAAGCTGGGAAGAGTGTTGTTACAGCATTTTCGCAAAGGTGTAGACCGAAGCCGCTAGAAGCCCACGCAGTTTTCCGCCAGAGAAAGCTGCACGTAACAGTCGTTCAACGGTTCACACTATTGCGAAAATGCTCTAGAGCCGGTGAAATGCCCGCTGGATTTCTTTCCAAGCATACCGCAGGACGATGGGGCGGCCATGCGGGCAACTGGTCGGGTGCTCGGTTTTCCCGAGCTCGCTCAGCAGCCACTCCATGCGCGCAGGATCGAGCGGGGTGTTCACTTTGATGGCTGCGTGGCAGGCGATCGAGGCGGCGATCCGGGTGCGCGCCGCTTCCAGATTCTCCGCCTGTTCCGGGCTGCCCGCCTGTTCCAGCACCTCGACCAGCATACGTCCCAACGCGGAGCCCTCGAGCCCGGCGGGCGCGGCCTTGATGGCGATGGTGCGCGGCCCGAAGGGCTCCACTTCAAAACCGTTCCCTTCCAGTTCCTGCGCGATCCCGGCAAAGGCGACCATCTGCGCCGGCAGCAGATCGACCAGCAGGGGCATCAGCAGCCGCTGGCGCTCGACCTGCGCCACTCGCCGCTGGCGCAAGACCCGCTCGAACAGAATGCGCTCGTGGGCTACGTGCTGGTCGATGATCCAGAGACCCTCCTGGTTCACAGCCAGGATGAAGGATTCGCGCAACTGCCCCAGCGGCCGCAACGATGCCAGTCCATGCAGCGAGGGGCCGGCGACGGCTTCGACGCCTTCTTCCTCCGGACTCCATTCCGCCGCGGAGACACAACCCGGCAAAGGCCGGTGGTTGCCGTTCGCCGCCCCATTCTTTGTCATCGCTTGCGCCGTCGAGTGTTCCGCAGCGGCGAACGGAAGAATACCCGCGATCGGCACGACGGGCAGCGGGGTCAACAAAAATTCAGCATTCGCCGGCTCCTCATCGGTGGGCGAACTGGCGGCCATCCAACCATCGGAGGTGGGCGTTTCCCGCGGCGGAACTTCGGGAGAAGCAGGCGCCACCATCGCCGGCGTCGAGCTGGGGTGCGCCGTGAGCGCCTGCAGAAAACTTGCTGCCGGCCGCCCCAGGGTCAGCTTGTTGCGCACGGTGTCGCGCACAAAATCATGCAGCCAACTGGCCTGGCGGAAACGAACCTCGGTCTTCGCCGGGTGCACGTTGACGTCGACCTCTTCCGGCGGCATGTCGATAAACAGCAGCACGACCGGAAAAGACGTGGGCGCGAGGATATTGCGATAGGCTTCGCTGACCGCGTGCATCAAAAGGCGGTCGCGCACCAGGCGGCGATTGACGAAGCAGTAGATCGAGTTGCGGTTCAGTTTTTCGAGTTCCGGCTTGGAGGTGAAGCCGGTAATGCGCAGCCAGCCGGGCGGCGGAGCCTGGTAATCCGCCGGCCGCCTCCACGGTGGGGGTTCGGGAAGACCGGCGTGTGCCAGCTCGACTTCGGCTGCCAGCGGCAACAACTGATCCAGAGTGTCCTGGCCGAAGATCTGAAAAATGCGCTCCGCCGCCTGCTTGACCGGGGGGGCGACCAGCAGCGCGTGGGTGGCCGAGTGCAGCTCGAAGTGCTTGTCCGGGTGGGCCAGCGCATAATGGGTAACCAAAGCGGTTACGTGAGCCAGCTCGGTGTTTTCTGACTTGAGGAATTTTCGCCGAGCCGGGGTGTTAAAGAACAAGTCGCGCACCGTGAGCGTGGTCCCCGCAGGCGCGCCCTCCTCTTCGCACAGCAACAGCTTGCCCCCGGCGATTTCCATCCGTGTGCCCGAGGTTTCCTCCGCGGCGCGGGTGACCAATTCTACCCGGGCAATCGAAGCGATCGAGGGCAGGGCTTCTCCGCGAAAGCCCAGGGTGGCAATCGACAGCAGATCGTCGCTGGAGCGCAGCTTGGAGGTAGCGTGCCGTTCGAACGCCAGCAGCGCATCATCGCGCACCATGCCGCAGCCATCATCGGCCATGCGTATGAGCTTGCGCCCTCCACCCTCCACGGTGATCACGATGCGGGTGGCGCCAGCGTCGAGCGAATTCTCGAGCAGTTCTTTGACCACCGACGCCGGCCGGTCGACCACTTCGCCGGCCGCGATCTGATTGGCCACCTGGTCGCCCAGTATGTGGATACGGCCCATTCTCTGTCACCTTCCTAAACCTAGCAGAGTTAACCGGCTTTGCCATCCGCAACCGGACTCTTCATTTAGGGCCTTTCCTAAACCGGCCCTTAAAAGGGCTGCTCAGGACGGGAAGAGAAAGCACGGAGGAAACGCAGCACTCAAGCGCTGGTAATGCGCAACGTGGCGAAAGCAGGCGGTCAAAACGGTGTGTCCCCTCTCTTTCTTCAAGCGAGGGGACACGGGACGAGGGTTTCTGCTTAGCCGCCGCTGCGTACCCGGCGGGGCAGTGCCTGCGCCGGCCGTTTGGTTTTGGCCAGGTGCTTGCCGCGAGGATGCGCCAGCTTCTCTTCGCGCGACGCGGCGGGTTCCGAGAGCGTGTCCCCCAGCACGTGCAGGCGGAGAAAATTGGTGGAGCCCGATTTGGTGCGGGTCCCCGCCACGATGCCCAGAATCTGACGCGGCTGGACGTGCCCTCCCTCCTCCAGCAGGCGCTCGGCGGTTTCTACCATTTGTTCCGCCGTGGCCAGCTTGTTGCAGAGCAGGGGATGGACGCCCCAGAGAAGAGTCATGCGGTGGATCACCCGCTCCACGCTGCTGAGCCCGAAGATCGGCGATTTCGGCCGGTACTTGGAAAGTTGGCGGGCGGTGGTCCCGGTCTCGGTAAAGACGGCAATGGCGCTGATGTCCAGATCCTCGGCGGCGTGGGCCATCGATTCGCAAATGGTCTCCGCCACCGACAGCCGCACATGCCCCGCTTGACTGCGGTCCGTGGGGCGCAACAAAGGCTCCTGGCTTTCCGTCTCGAGCACGATCTTGGCCATCATCTTGACCGCCTCCACCGGGTACTTCCCGGCGGCTGTCTCGGCCGAAAGCATCACCGCATCCGTGCCGTCGTAGATAGCATTGGCCACGTCGGAGGCTTCAGCCCGCGTGGGCCGCGGATTCTCAATCATCGACTCCAGCATCTGGGTGGCGGTGATCACCGGCTTGCGATAGTCGCCGGCCCGGCGGATCACATGCTTTTGAATCGCCGGCACCTTCTCCGGCGGCATTTCGACGCCCAGGTCTCCGCGCGCGACCATCACTCCGTCTGCCGCTTCGAGAATGCTTTCCAGGTGCTGGATGGCTTGCGGCTTTTCGAGCTTGGCAATGATCCAGGTCTCGGCGCCCATGGCCGCCACACGATGCCGCACCAGGCGGATATCTTCCGCGGTGCGCACAAACGATACCGCGATCGCGTCCACCCCACTGCGGATGGCGAACTCCAGATCTTCTTCGTCCTTGGCGGTGAGCGACGGTACCCGCACCGGGATGCCGGGCAGATTGATGCCCTTGTGCTCGCCCAGCATGCCGCCGTTGATCACCTCGCACTCCGTATCCTGTCCGTGCACAGCGGTCACGTAGAGCTCAATCAGGCCGTCGGAAAGCAGAATGCGCGCCCCTGGCTCCAGGTTTTCCGCCAGCGTAGGAAACGTGGTGGCGATCAGGGTAGAGGTGCCGGCAATGTCGCGCGGGGTGATGGTCAGCTTCTGTCCCGTCTTGAGCTGCACCGGGATGCGGTTCTTCAGCCGGCCGGTGCGTATCTTCGGTCCCTGCAAATCGCCCAGAATGCAAATCGGCTTGCCTTCTTCGCGTGAGACCTTGCGCACCATCTCGATCAGCTTGAGCTTTTCCGGATGGGTGCCGTGAGAGAAGTTCAGCCGGGCGACGTCCAGCCCGGCGCGCACCAACTCGCGGAAAACCGATTCCGTGTTACAGGACGGGCCCAGCGTGGCGACAATTTTGGCCCGGCGGCTTTGCTCCGCGGGAAGGCTACTCGATTCCATCAGGGTAAAACTCATGCGTCCCCCATATTGCTTGACCCGGAGACGCTCTGAGGATCTCCAGCAAATGCAATTCTACGCGTCCTCTCCCGCCCCGGCTTTCGGGCCTGTTGACACCAAGGATACGAAAGGGCTGCGGAACCAGGACTGCGCACAATTTTAATGTTCCAGTCCTTAATGTTCTACTTTAGGCCGCTCTTGCCGGCGATCACCATTTTTTCCTCTTCCACCGGCGCAGATTCAGGCAGCGATCGCTCCGTTTTGGGGAAGAGATGCGCGTTGAACTCAGCCCCCAGCAACACGCTTACGGTGGCGATATAGAGCCACACCAGCGTGGCCACCACCGCTCCCAGAGAGCCGTAGACCACGGAGTAGTCGGCAAAGCGGGTGAGATAGAAACCGAAGCCCAGGGTGGTTAAAAACCAGACCAGAGCGGCGCTCGAAGCTCCCGGCAACACGAATTTCCATGCCCGCCGCCGCGGGGTGCCGAACTGGTAGATCACGGCCAGCATGACGATAGTGGTGAACAGGCCGATGGTCCAGCGAACCATGCGCCAGACGAACAAAACCAGGGGCCCGAGCACGTGATAGCTGTTGCTGACCGCCCACTGCTCGATCTGGTGGCCAAACGCAACCAGCACGGTGGCGAGTGCCATGGGCCCCAGGCATAACGGGACCAGCACCAGGGCCACCCCGCGCTCCACCCAGAAATTCCATTCATGGCGGGGCAGGTCATAGGCGCGGCGAAAGCCTCCCATGAGCGAGAGCATCATGCCCATAGCCGCGATCAGGCTGACCACGATGGCGGAGGAGACCACCTGCACCCCTCGCACCTTCTGGTGGTTGAAGTAGTCGGCAAGCAGGGTCATGGTATCGCCGGGCAGCACTTCGGCGAAGGCGGCGCGCATCTCTCCGCGCACGTTGTCCGATTCCGGGGTCAGGGCGAGCAGGGTGGTGAGCACCAGGATGGTGGGAAACAGGCAAAGGATGGCGGAATACGCGGCGGCTTTGGCGGTGCCGAACACGTCGTGCGAAAACGAAGTCATTAAGGCGAGGCGGAATTTATCCAGCGCCCGGCCCATGCTAGCCCTTCCACTGGAGAAGGAAGGCAGTCACCGAAGCCGAGTCCATTCTCCGCATCGCCTGGAACTCCGCATTGCGCTGGCTGAACACCACCTGGCCGCTGGCATCGAGCACTGCCAGCGCAGGCACTCCCTTGGACACCGGAACCCCATACTTGGCGGCAATGTCCATATTTTCGTCGTAGCGGCCGATATTGACCGGGACCAGCACGTAGTTCTGTTCCAGCAGGCCGCGATTGGCGGGGTCGTGAAAGTAGATTTCGAGCACCTGGCAATCGCCGCACCAGTTGCCGCCGAAGTCGATCAGCACCCGCTTCTTTTCCTTGGCTGCCTTGGCCAGCGCCGCCGCAATATCCTTCCCGGCCTGGGCGCCTTCAGGGTAGATCACGGCTTGGCCCGGCTCCTCGGTCGAGGGAGCTTCGACCGGAGCCTGGCGGCAACCCAACCAGCCGGCGCTCAGCAGAAAAGCGCCGGCAAAAGCGGCAATAGCGATCGACTTGGATGCGGCGGGCATCGGCTTTGATAATAGGGTAGCGCAAAACGAGTGGATACGGCTTCCGTTAACGAACGCAAACCGCCCGGTTTCGCTTGCCGGATCTTTACTGGGCTAGAGCGTAGATGAACGTGAACCGGCCGAGCTGGATCAGCGGCTTGTCTGCCGGCGGCCAGATGCGGAAGGATTCCACTCGGGTGATGGAAAGATTACGCGTGGCCTCTACCTCTCCTACGGCTTTGCCGCTCTGCGCCAGGTAGAACGTAACCTTGAGCGAGTCCTGCCCTCTGACCCAGCCGATCAGGTATTGTCCCGGCGGCAGCAGAAAGTCACCTATCCTGAGGGGCACCTGGGAGACGAAGTAGTGGGAGTATTTGCCGTCGGCGGAGTAGCCCGCAGTGATCAGCACCACGCCCGCGATGGCGTGGCCCTTGCCATCCGTAATCCCCGAGGCGGTGCGGAATTCGGTTTCAATGCGCTCCGAGA
Source organism: Acidobacteriaceae bacterium (assembly GCA_049693715.1). Lineage (GTDB taxonomy): Bacteria > Acidobacteriota > Terriglobia > Terriglobales > Acidobacteriaceae > PALSA-350. The sequence goes on from JBAVQC010000242.1 coordinate 17,993, forward strand.
TCACCGGTGCGCGCGCCGGGATTACCGACCGCAACTCCTCTTCGCTCGCGCTGTGCCAGGTCCCTGCTAAGGCTACCTGGGCACTCCCCGCCAGCACCAGCCACACCAGCGCGATCCATCGGACGTTAGTCAAGATGCACGATTCCCCTCTGCAGGGCAGTGGTGGCCGCCTGGGTGCGATCGGTGACGCCCAGTTTGCTCAGCAGGCTGTTGATGTGGGTCTTTACCGTAGCCTCGGAAATGTAGAGCGCGGCCGCGATCTCTTTGTTGCTGTTGCCGCCAACAATCAGCTGCAGGACTTCGGTTTCGCGGGCGGTGAGCGAGGGCGCGCTCATCCGCTCCGCGAGGCGCTCGGCCACCGAAGCCGGGATGCGCGACTTGCCGGCATAGACCGAGCGGATGGCATCCATGAGTTCTTCCCCGGTCATGCCTTTCAGCAGGTAGCCGCGGGCGCCCGCCTGCAGCGCACGGTAGATGTCCTCATCGCCATCGAAGGTGGTGAGCACGATAATGCGCGCCTGGGGAAAATCCGTCCGGATGCTGGTGATGGCTTCCACCCCGTTCATCTGCGGCAGGCGCAGGTCCATCAACGTGATGTCTGGTTGATGTTGACGAAACAACGCGATCGACTCCCGTCCATCGGCGGCTTCGGCGACGATGGAGAAATCCGGCACTGTCCGCAACAGCGCCGCCAATCCCTGGCGCACCACCGCGTGGTCCTCGACGATCATGATCCGGATAACCTCGCTCATCCTGCCTGCTTTCTCTTCTTCATGCCAACGGAGCCTCGACCGAAACCCGCGTCCCTTCGCCCACTGTGCTTTCGAGCGATAGGGCGGCATCGATCTCGCCCGCCCGTTCCTGCATCCCGCGGATTCCGTAGTGACCTTCGGGCCCATCTGTGCCCGGGGTAAATCCCCGTCCATCATCCTCCACCCGGAGAGACACCCGCGCCGATGCGTAGACCAATTGCACATCGATCCGGGTGGCGGATGCATGCCGTACCGCGTTGGCGACCGCCTCCTGACCGATGCGCAACAATTCCTCTTCGATTTTCGGCGACACCGGGCGATAGGTCCCCTTCACCTGAAGGTACACCTTGGTGGCAGACCCACCGGCAAGGCGGGTGCAGCTCCGGCGCAAGCGGGAGGGAAGGTCCTCCGGCTGGTCTATGGAGGCTGGGTTTGGGGCGCCTGCGGCGCCGGAGCGGAGGTCCCAGATCGACGTGCGTGCTTCGGCCAGGCTCGCCCGCACCAGGGCGCGCGCCTGGTCCAGTTGCTCGACGACTGGCTCCATCGTGGATTTCGGCGCGGCATCGCGGGAGCCGGCGAGCAGACGAGCCACCAGTTCCAACTGCACCGAGACGCCGACGAAGCCCTGCGCCAGCGTGTCGTGAATTTCTCTCGCGATGCGTCCCCGCTCGCGCAGCACGGCGGTCCACTGGGCCTCTACCGCGAGCACCCGCCAACGGTAGACCAGGTAACCCAATACCAGCAGCGCCAGGGCCAGCGCTGAATAAAACCACCAGGTCTGGTAATAGTGCGGCAACATGCGTAACCCGAAAGCAGCACCGGTAGTGTTCCAGACCCCGTCATTGTTGGTCGCCAGCACCCGGAAGCGGTAACTGCCCGGGGGGAGGTTGGTGTAAAAGGCTGCCCGGCGCGTACCTGCGTCGATCCAGCCGTGGTCGAAGCCCTGGAGCTGATAACGGTACTCAACTTTCTGCGGGGCCACGAAGCTCAGCCCGGCATAGCGAATTTCGAGCCGGTTGGCGCCCGGCTTGATAGTCAGCTCTCCATGCAGACTACGAACCTGATCATCGACCAAGACTGTTTCGATCTCTACCGGCGGAGGCACACGGTTTTCCGGCGCGTGCGCGGGATCAATGAAACTGACCCCGTCGAGGGTCGCGAACCACAAGCTTCCGTCCGCCAGCTTCCACGCTGCCGGGTGACCGCCGCCGCTGCATTCGCGGATGTTCATGCCATCTGCCATGCCATAGGCTTCGACGGCGAGGGCATGGGCCGCTCCGGACAGGTACGCGTTGAGCGCGCTGATCGAAACCCGAAAGATCCCGGTTTTGGAACTAAGCCAAAGACGGCCGGCCCCGTCCTCGAGCACGCCATAGATCGTGCCGGGCAAGCCTTGGGAACTGTAGGGAAAGGCGCGGATTTTGCCCTCTTCGCTGAGGCGGTTCAGGCCGCCGCCGTTCGTTCCTAACCAGAGGGTCCCCTGCGTGTCCTGATCAATTGCGGTAACGGTGTTGCTGGAGAGCCCCTGCTGCACCGTGGCGTTGGTGAAGGTGTCGTTCTCGAGCCGGCTCAGGCCGGCGGAAGTTCCGATCCAAAGTGGCCCGGACCGCGGTCCGGAGAGTGGCCCGGACAAAGAAGAGCCCCCGCTGCGCAGCAGGGCGCCGATGAAATCACTGCCCAGGCCGTCCATGCTGGAGAAGTTGGTGAACCTGTCCCCCGACAGGTGGGCCAGCCCATGCCGGGTGCCGATCCACAAACTGCCGTCGCTGTCGGTGTACAGGGAGCGGATGAAATCGTCAGGCAAGCCGTCGGCCGAAGTAAATCTCTTCACTTTTCCCTGGTGGAGCAGGTTCAGGCCGTTGGGAGTGCCGATCCAGAGATCGTCGCCGGCTCCGCCGGCCAGGGAAAGAATCACGTTGCTGGAAAGACCTTCCGCGGTGGAGTAATGTGCGAAGCCGCTGTGGGTGCGGTGATTCAACCCCGCTCCGTCGGTGCCGATCCACAACTCTCCCTTGGCGCTCGCAAACACGCACCGCACCAGGTTGCCGGAAAGCCCATCCGCCGTGGTGTAGGTGGTGAACTTCTGATCGCGCAATACGTGCAGGCCGCCGGAATCGGTGCCCAGCCACAGGTCGCCTTCGCGGTCCTCGTACATCGACAACACCCGGTTCACGGCCAATGGGGAACCGGGAGCGAAGGACTGAAGCTGGTCGCCCTCGAGCCGGAAGACCCCGCGTTCCGTGGCCATCCAAAGCACGTGTTCCCGGTCTTGGTAAAGACTGTCCACGCGCGCGGGACCGTTCTCCTTGAGCGCAAGGCGCGTACCGTCTTTGGCGATGTGCAGCATGCCGGTGGCGGTGCCTACCCACATGCCGTCCTCTGCGTCGGGATAGAGGGCGGTCACCTCGGTCTTGCCGGGAAGATGCAGGACTGGGACGAGCACACCTTGGGCATAGCGGTGCAACCCCTCGCTGGAGCCGATCCACAGCGCACCCTTGCGGTCGAGTTCGACCGTTTCCACCGGGACGCCCTCCAGCAGACGCAATCCCAGGCGCGGGGTAGCAAGTGTAGTATCGAGGGCCAGGACACCGCTACTGCCGCCGAGCCAAAGCGTTCCGTGTGCATCTTCGGCCAGGGCGTGGCGATGCAGCGGGCCCGCGGACTGAGCTCCTGCCACGGCTACGAACCCTTTTCCGTTGAACCAAGCTGGCCCCGCCGCGGTGATCGCCCACAGCCGGTGGCGCTGGTCCTGGTGGCTGAACCACACCGTGTCGGCAGGTAACCCCTGGGCCGCGGTGAAGGCTGTGAAGCCGCCATCGTGGTAGCGCAGCAGGCCGGCCGCGGTCGAGATCCACAGTGCGCCGGACTCATCCTGCAGCAGGTCATAGACTGTGTCGCTCTTTAATTGCCGGGTGTTTTCAGCGTCAAAGGTGACAAGGTCCATGCCGTCGAAGCGGACCAGGCCTCCGTCGGTGCCCAGCCACAGATAGCCGTCGCGCGTCTGCAGGATGGCGTGGACCGTATTCTGCGGCAGGCCGGAATCGCTGCGCCAAGCCTGGTGGCCAAAGTGTTCCAGCGACCGTTGCGGATCGAGCGCCATGGCGGCATGCGTCCACGCCAGCAGCAGTATGCACACGCCGCCCCATCGCCAGGTGTCCCGGATCATGATGGCTACAGTATCAACCCTCAAGAAATTCATATCGGCGGCAAAAAAATGCGCCCTTGGTCAGGGCGCATGGAGAATTGGTATGTGATTGCGATTCCCAGAATAGATTTGCCGGCCGCTTTGGTCTTGGACCCAGGGTACGGATTTACGCTCCACCTTTTGGTGGATTTGGGACTGCCCGCTTGGCTCCGTCCCGACCGCAGATTCTGGGTGCCCCATATCTCGCTCGTTTTTCGCGAGATGTGGGATACCACTGCTCTATCTTCGCAACTTTGGGGTTTCGCCATCGCCCCTTTGAAGGGGAACGGTCAAGATCTGTAGCATCCCATATCTCGCGAAAAACGAGCGAGATATGGGGCACCCGGGGCCCGCGGCCAGGACGGACTTACAGGGGGAATACTAGGTCGCGGGCACTTCCACCGGGGCCGCTGGCGTCGTCTTATCCAGAGCTTTGGCGGGCACAACGGGCTTGCCGCCGGCGCCGGCGAGGCGCGCAGCAATGCGGCGTGACCGCAACCGATCGGCCATATGCTTGGGTACATCTGCTGACTTGATCAAACTCATCTTGGCTCCATGAACTGCCGTGATAGGGCTGAGTGGCTCGTCTGGAGCAGGTACAGCTAAAGGCGAGGAAACCAGTGCACTATTCCTAGTGTACGCCTGCGGGTGGATTCGGCCCTGCCGGGCGCCGCGGCGGGGCAGCTACGACGGCGGGCGCTTGCTTTTCCCAAACCATGGTCGCCGGCGGATCCCCCGGAGCCCCGCCCACCTCGGTCATGGTCTCCCGATCCTCAGCCACGGTGTAGACCGAGGTCGAAATGACGCTGCCGTTTAACTTCTGCACCAGTTTGAAGGTGTAGGGCCCGGTGCGGGTCAACGATATGCGCAGCCCGCTTGGGATGTCCGGCCCTTCGACCGCGACTTCTTTGCCGTCGGGGGTGAGCTCGCAACTAACCTTCATCGCCGGAACCTTCAGCACCAGCTTGTCCAGCCCCAACTCCTCAATGCTGAATTCATCCGGTGAACTGAGCTTGACCTCGGTGCTCTTCCAAGTCCCCATCAAGCCATTCGACCCGGCGGTGCGGGCGTACTCGGCGGTGTCGGTATACAGATCTCCATCCGTCTTGACCCCGCTGGTGATGACGGAGAGTTTCTGCCCATCGGAGGAGAGTTTCCAGCTATCGCTGCTCAGCAACTTGCCGTCCGGCTTTCTGTACTCGGTGGTCCAGCTGGTAGGGCTGGTCTGTCTCCAGATAGCGATATTGCCCGAGGGCAGGGCATAATTCTTCCCGTCCGCGCGAAAGGAATAGGTAAGCCCTCCAGCCTTCAGCTCGATGGCATCCCCTTGCGCGGGACCGAAGGTCATGGTGTCGCCGGCCAGTTGGCTCTTGTCCTGATTGAGCTTCCAGGTGCCCGCGAACGGAGCTTGCGCCGCTGCCGTGCTCGCGGTGGCAATGATCGCCAAAAGCCAGATCGCGGCCGATAAGAACTGTCCTGGTCGCATAGGACCTCCCTCTGCTCCGATGGCGGGCCAAGTAAAACCGATAGCGAAGCGATGCCATTGCCATTAGAGCATTTCCGCTGCCTGTGTGGGTGGAGAGGAACAGGTCTGGTTAATCGAGTCGATAAGGGAGAGGACGGCTAGTCGTCGTTGGAAGGGCGGGAACGAGTGAGCGTGGCAAGCGAATGCAGATGCAAGCTGCGCTTAAGGTCCGGGCCGAACTCCTGGATCAGGTTGCCGATCAGAACTTCGCCCATCTGTTCATGGCCGAACTGCACTCCCTGTACCAGGGGGCTGTAGAGATGGTGCGGATACCAGTAGGTGGAGACGATGCCCGAACCATAGGCGCCGGCGATCTGCGGTATGTCGAGGACCAGCCTTCCGTCCTGGCGGTAGGTGGTGAACGTCATCTTGAGGGCATGGGCACTGCGGTGCATTTTGCCATCGCAGTTGCAGACGCTGTAGCGCGGGTCGAGCCCCGCAATGCCCGCTAAGCCCTCATGGATGACATTGCGGGCGGCCAGCTGACCATATTCGCTGGCGAAACGCCGAGTGTACCCGCTTCCGTCCCCATCCCACTTTTCCGGGGTATGCCGCACCTGGTCGACGAATGCTCCTGCGGAAATCCCCACAAAGGCTCCTGGGGACGCGTAGGAGTCATTCCAGAACAGCGTCAGCCTGTCCATCTTGGTCAGCTTATGGACGGGTACGGGCGCGGCCGGCGGCTTGGGGATGGCCTGGCTGATCTCCGGCGTCATCGCCAAGCCCTGCAACAGGGAGTCATGACCGGAGCCGGCCAGGAAGTCGGGCAGAATTCCCTCCGGCACGCCCTCGCTGGCGACCAGAACCGGCCCGGCGGGCAGCGTCTGCGCCACCAGCACCAAGTCAGCGGTCATGCCCAGCGACATCACGAGAACCACATGGCAGAACTTCATCATTCCCTCGTAGGGCCAAAAAAACTTTACTGGGCTGCACGCGTCCCTCAAACCAGGCGGACTTCCCTCAGCAACTGGCAAAGCATCGCAGCCGCCCAGGGCCACTGGCAAGCAAACTTCGGGCATGCACCCTTACCAAAGCGGCTTGTTTAGGCAATTGGGGTATTTGCCGGTAACACGTTTAGGGTATAGGACTTGCCTAGGAAGGTACGAGCGCAAAGCGATCCACGTCCACCAGGCCCAGGTCGGTGATCTTCAGGTGAGGAATGACCGGAAGGGGCAGAAACGCCAGGTGCAGGAAAGGCTCGGCGAGCCGGCATCCCATGGCCTGAACGGCCGCGCGCAGAGCATAGAGATGGTTGCCCACGGTCTCAAACGGCTCCAGGCTCATGAGGCCGGCAAAGGGCAGGGCCAACTCGGCCAGGACCCGCCCACCCTGGACGGCGACGAATCCTCCGCCCAGCGCCAGCAGCCGGTTGATGGCCACCGCCATATCCTCGTCGTCCGCGCCCACCACGCACAGGTTGTGACTGTCATGCCCGACCGAGGAGGCAAGCGCCCCCGCGCGAAAGCCAAAGCCCTGGACAAACCCGCGGCCGATATTTCCGTTACGGCCATGGCGCTCGAGCACACAGATCTTGAGCAGATCGTGTTCCGGATCGGCATGCCGCCGGCCCTCGCGATAAGGCAAGTTGGCCTCTAAGCGCCGGGTGAGGATCTTGCCCGGGATGATGCCGATGACCGGCGTTGCCGGCCCGGCGGCGGGAACCCTGAAATCTTCGGCGGTGACCGGCGAACGGTATACGGTGTTTCCGCCCGGCGGCTCGGGAAGCACCCGGCTGGAGAAGGTGTCCGCGGTCACCCGCCGGCCGCGCCGGAACACGGTGTGCACCGCGCAGCTTTCCAAGTCGTCCAGCAGCAGGAAGTCCGCCAGGTAGCCGGGCGCAATCAGCCCCCGATCCCTGAGCCCGAAGCCCCTGGCCGCCGACCAGCTGGCGGCGCGATAAACCGCAGCCACCGGCGCCCCCAGCGCAATCGCGCGGCGCACCAGGAAATCCAGATGACCCTCTTCGTGGATGTCCAGCGGGTTGCGGTCGTCGGTGCAAAAAGCCAGGAAAGGCGAGGCGAATTCGTTGATCAAGGGATACAGGGCGTCCAGGTCCTTCGACACCGACCCTTCGCGGATCAGCACCTGCATACCCTTGGCCAGCTTCTCCCGGCCCTCGGCCAGGTTTGTGGTCTCGTGACAGTTACGAATTCCGCAGGAGAGATAGGCGTTCAGCCCGTGGCCGGAAAGCAGGGGAGCATGGCCGTCGATATGTTGCCCCTGGAAGGCGGCCAGCTTCTCCATGCACTCCGGATCCTTGTTCAGGACCCCGGGCACGTTCATGAACTCGGCCAGGCCGATCACTTTGGGATGGTAACGATGCGGAACCAAATCGGCGGCGGTGAGCCGGGCGCCGGAGGTTTCGAGGTTGGTGGCGGGGACACAGGAAGAGAGCTGTACCCGCAGGTCGAGCGCGGTGTTCTGTGCGGAGTCGAGAAAATAGTGGAGGCCCACCAGGCCGAGAACGTTCGCAATTTCATGCGGATCGCACACGGCGGTAGTGACGCCGTGCGGCAGCACGCAGCGGTCGAACTCGCCCGGCGTGACCAGCGTGCTCTCGCAATGCACGTGGCTGTCGATAAAGCCGGGAACTGCGAAGCGGCCCTGGGCGTCGATCTCTTCCCGCCCGTGATAGCTGTCCAGCGTACCCACGATGGTGCTGCCGCACACCGCGATGTCGCCCGATTCGAGTTCGCCGGTTACCAGGTTCAGAACCCGGGCATTGCGCACCACCAGGTCAGCCGGCGACCGGCCCAGCGCTTGATCGATCTGTCGTTCCAGCAAATCCCTCATGCCATGCATTCCATAACGCAGCCACCCGATGGAGTTTCCGTATTATAGGGTGAGGTTCCCGGGCCAGACGTTACGGAGACTGCGGCCATGCTGCGTTCATTAACGGCTCGCAAGGAATGGAAGTTTTTCGCCGTTCTGCCCAAAGCGGCCCCGGCCCTGGCTGCGGGCTGGTGGACCGTGC
>JBAVQC010000243.1:0-3490 GCA_049693715.1 Acidobacteriaceae bacterium
GTTCCTGGCCATGCTGGCGCACGAGCGTGCCGCCTCGCCCCATACCCTGCGTGCCTATCAGCGGGAAGTCGGCAATTTCGCCGCCTACCTGGTTGCGCAGCGGGGGGCGGCCGTAAAAATGCATGACATTGACCATCTGCAGATTCGCGGCTACCTGGGCGAGCTTTACGAGCGTGGATTGGCCAAGGCTTCCGTGGCCAGGTCCCTGGCCGCGGTCAGATCCTGGTTTCAATGGATGGCCAGAGCCGGGCACGTCACCAGCAACCCAGCGGCGCTGGTCGCGACCCCCAAGCTGCCCAAACATTTGCCCCGGGTGCCGTCGATCGAGCAGATGAACCACCTGGTGGAAACCGCCTCTTCGGAGGAAGTAGCCGCCTGGCCGGAGCGCGATCGCGTTATCTTCGAGCTGCTATACGGCTGCGGCATCCGCAACGCGGAGCTGGTGGGCCTGAATCTGACCGACGTCCACTGGGCGAGGGAAGTGATCCTGGTTCGGGGCAAAGGCAGGAAACAGCGCTATATGCCCTTAGGAGATGCGGCCGCGGACGCCATCCGGGCTTATCTCCCCGCGCGCACCCTCAAGCTTGCGGGGAAGGCCAATGAAGCTCTGCTGTTGAATCTGCGTCTGAGGGGATCGGGGCGCCTCACGACCAGAAGCGTAGGCAGGATCGTCAAGCAAATCTCGCTCGCCAAAGGGCTGCCGCCCGAGATCCACCCCCACACCCTACGCCACGCCTTCGGCACCCACATGCTGGAGGAAGGCGCCGACCTGAGGGCCATCCAGGAACTGCTAGGCCACGAGCGCCTTTCAACCACCCAACGCTATACCCAACTGACCGTTGGCCAAGTCACCCAGGTCTACGACCGCACCCACCCCCGGGCAAAGTGAGCATCCGAAAGAACCGCTACAACGAAGCGATCGCCGAAGCCTCATCCCGATGCAAAGCCGCGTACTTGGTAATCCCGACCATGGTGAACACCTTCTGAAAATGCGGGGTCAACCCAAACGCGGCGATCGTCTGATCCGCCTTGTTTGCTTCCATCAACATCTGGATCACCAAAGCGATCCCGCTCGAATTGATGTACTCCACCTTGGAAAAATCAATCAGCACCGGGCGGCTCTTGGTCACACCCTCGTAAGTCCCCAACACCGTATCTCGCGAACTACTGGAAATATCGCCCGTAAAGCGAAGAACGGTGACCGGCTGCCCTTTTGCACCCAGAACTTCATCAACCTTAGCTTTCGTCTCCGTCTGCACTCTACTCACTCTCCTTGGCAAGCCTGATGACCAATCGCACGTAGCTTCCTTTACCCGGGCTTCCCTTAACCCACTCTGCCTCGTCGACCAGCGACTGAATCAGGAACATACCCATGCCCCGGGGGTCCTCTTCGCCGTGCATCTTGCGGTCGATATCCGGTTTGGAAGGCGCCTTGGTGATACCAGAGCCTGTGTCCATCACTTTCACTTCCAGCGCTTCGTCGCTGGCGGAAAGGATCACCCCGACACAGAGGCTGCCGTCGAGCTGGTTCCCGTGCTCGATGGCGTTGATGCATGCCTCGGCCAGAGCGGTCTTGAGGTCTTCAATCCGATCGTCGGGAAAGCCCATGAGCTTGGCCACACTGGCCGCCGTGCCCATGGCAACCTTTTCGAAGCCCAGCCGCGATGGGAGCTTGACTTCCACCGCCGTGCCCCTGGTTTCAACCATTTTCGCTCTCTCCCAGCTACGCAGTTCGCAGTAGCGGCAAACCGAGGTGAAAATGCTTCACGTGGTTTTCCGCCAAAGAAAACCACACCTCGCAACTGCTGGTGGCGCACGGCAACTGTGAAACTGCGTTTACGCTGGCATGCGCACCAATGCGAGTGCCGTCATGTCGTCCTGCTGTGGCTCTCCCCTGGAAAATTCAGCCAATTGTTGCCACAGGACCTTGAGGATAGCAGTACAATCCTCCGACTTGCACTCGCGAAATGTTGCCAGCAAACGCTCTGGACCGAATTCGTCATCGCCCTGAAATACTTCTGTGAGCCCATCAGTGTAGAAGAGCAGCCGCGATCCAGGGTGGAAGACGAGGGTTTCTGAGCTGTATTGCATCATCGGAACCAGGCCGATGGGCGTGCCGCTCGCCTGGATCTCATGCACCGTCTTATCCGCGGAAAGCAGAAACCCGGGGTTGTGGCCGGCATTCACCAGCTCGACCATGTGCGTCGCCGGGTCCAGTTTGAGAAAGATTGCCGTCACGTAGCGGCGGCGGGCTTCCGTGCCTTCGCCGTAGTGCTGCTGGTTCATGCGCGCGGCGAGTTCCGCCAGCGGCAGCCCGGCAAGCGCCATGGCGCGAAAGGCCGAGCGAAATGAAGTCGCGACGATGGCGGAAGCCAATCCCTTGCCCGCAACATCGGCCACCACCATGAGTTCGCTGCCATCGGGCAGACTCACCAGGTCCACGTAGTCGCCGCCCACCTCGTAACAGGTGCTGGATTGCACGGCGACGGAATAACCGGAAATCTCCGTCATCTGCTGCGGCAGAAGGCTGCGCTGAATAGCACGGGCGGCATCCAGATCCTGCTGCACACGCGCCCATTCGACCGCACGCTCATGGTATTGCGCGTTCTCGACCGCTACCCCCGCCTGCAGGACCAGCCCTTCGAGAAAATCCTGTTCATAAATCGAAAGCGTCTTGCCCGGACCCGGATTGACCACCAGCTCGGTCAGCTGAACCCCGTCTTTGTTCAGCAGGGCAAATCGGGCGCATCCCTCCCATGGCTCTGCGGGCATTTCCCCCACAGTGAGCGAAGGCTCGGTGACTTGGGCCCCAGCCATTTCCAGCTCTCGCACCACGATGCGCAGAACAGATTGCAGCACTTCTTCCGGCCCGACGGCTGCGTGCACCTGCCGGGAAATCTCCAGCAAAGCCTGCAGCCGCGCTACCTGCTGTTGCAGGTCGATGATGTCGGCGTGGCTCTCATGAAACGAAGAGGTAGACATTGGTCAGCCAGCGAGCGCACTTTCTCGGGATTCTCTGCTGACGGATATACTACAAGAGACAGAACCGGTCTAATTTCTATGGAAACCAAAGTCGCTGTACCCGTGCAATCGAAGTTTTCTGACGAGGTAGCAGAGTGGATTGAGGCATTTGACGACCTGGTGGTCGGCGAAGGCCACGAACAGGCTGCGGAGCTGATCGCCGCATTGCGGCAACGGGCGCGCGAGGCCGGCATCTCCACCCCCAGCGCGCTGACTACCCCCTACATCAACACCATCCCCAAGCACGAGGAAGTACCCTACCCCGGCGACCGCAAGCTGGAGGAGCGGCTGGAAGCCCTGATCCGCTGGAACGCGATGGCCATGGTGCATGGCCAGAATAAGAAGGATGCGGGCATCGGCGGCCATCTCTCCACCTATTCCTCGCTGGCCACCCTGCTCGAAGTGGGCTACGAGCATTTCTTCCACGCCACTTATGGAGACCAACCGGGCGACTTTATCTACTTTCAGG
>JBAVQC010000244.1:0-3815 GCA_049693715.1 Acidobacteriaceae bacterium
ATATCGTTTGCCGTTTCCATGTTTACCTTCCGAGCGTTACTCTTGTTGGATGGTTAATGCCAGGCGACTGCCAGTTGTCCTTTTACCACGAACCAGGCTGAAGTTGCCACGTAACCGGTTTTTGGAAATTAGGCGTCTCGTACGTATATCCATGGCGCTCACGCCTAAACTGTTCTTCGCTTTGCGGGAAAGGAGCGTGCCGCTACTGCGCTGGCAGCAGGTAGCTCAGGTACATTATCTACTTGAGGACGAACGCCGGCCGAAGCTCCCCTTTGGGGCCGTTCACGGAGAGGAACCATGGACATTTTGAGAAAACCATCTCGACGCGAATTCATCTCCACCACTGCTGCGGCCACGGCTGCAATCGCAATACCCGGGTTTGCTCGCCAGACCACCAGCGCTGCGAGCGCTCCTGTTCTCGACCGTGACCGGGCGGATGCGGGCATCATCGCTACGCGCAATTCGCCTTACGCCAAGTTGAAGAGTGTGCCGGTGCAAGCGGTCACCATCAAGAGCGGATTCTGGTCGAAGCGGCGCACGACCAACGTGGCATCGAGCATCCCCAGCATGCGCCAGGAGCTTCTCGATCACGGCCGCATGGATAACTTTTTGCGCCTGGCTGGGCAGTCGCAGGCGCCGCAACGCGGGCCAGTGTACTCCGACTCCGATATCTATAAGTGGATTGAGTCTGTCGGCTTTGCTTTGCAATCGCAACCGTTGCCCGAGCTTCGCAGCCAGACCGATGCGATGATTCGCGAAGTGGTGGCGGTGCAGGAGCCCAGCGGCTATCTGAATACCTATTATGTCGGCGACCACAAGAGCGAGCGGATGTTGTGGAAGACGCAAACCACAGGCCACGAACTCTACGATATTGGCCACCTTCTTCAAGGTGCGATTGCCTACTATCGTGCGACCGGCGATCCCACGCTTCTGCAAGCGGGCATGCGCTTCGTTGACGGATTCCTGCTGCCGGGCTTCGGACCGGGCGCAAACCAGGCTCCGATCGTTGCCGGTCATCCGGAGATCGAGATGTCTCTGATCGAACTTTACCGGACCACGGGCAACAAACAATATCTGGACCTGGCTGGTTACATACTCCATGGCGATTCTCGGGAACCCCTTACTGAGCGCCAGATCGTGTATATGTTCTGCGGCATTCCGTTCACCTCGCGGACCAAGCTCGAAGGCCATGCCGTGCGCGCGATGTATGCCTGTTGCGGCGCGACAGACTATTACCTGGAGACCGGCGACCCGGCTTACTGGACGACATTGAACGTCCTGTGGGACGACCTCGCAGCACACCAGCTTTACGTGACGGGAGGCGTAGGCGCCCGCAGCGATGGCGAAGCTTTTGGCAATGCTTACGAGTTGCCCAATGAACGCGCCTACGGTGAGAGCTGCGCTGCCATTGGCAACATGATGTGGAACTGGCGCATGCTCTCTGCCAGCGGCGATGCCAAGTTCACCGATGTGATGGAACGCGCGCTTTATAACGGCATCAATTCCGGCATGTCGCTCGACGGCAAACTGTATTGCTATCGCAATCCGCTGGCGTTCGATCCCGCAACGGGAGATAAGATCCGCAACCCGTGGTACGACACGACGTGCTGTCCTCCAAACCTGGAGCGGACCTTTGCCTCGCTGCCTGGATATTTCTACAGCACTTCCGCGGAAGGCGTGTATGTCCACTTTTATGACAACTCGGAAATGAAGTGGCATCTTTCCAGCGGCACCCCGCTCACCGTGCGCCAGAGCACGCAATATCCCTGGGAGGGTAAGGTCGAAATATCCGTCACCCCGGCATCCCCCGAGGAGTTCACCTTGTTCGTACGCATCCCGGGCTGGTCAAAACAAAACAGCGTCAAGGTGAATGGCAAAGAGATCGCGGATGTTACGGCTGGGGAATATCTGCCGGTGCGGCGCCGTTGGAGTTCCGGCGACAAGCTGGAACTCTCCTTCGACATGCGTCCTCAGGTCGTGCATGCCAATCCAGCCGTCGCCGATGATCGGGGACGTATCGCGTTGCAGCGCGGGCCGGTGGTTTACTGCATGGAGCAACTGGATCAGCTCGAGGCATCGAAGGATTCGAGCATCTTTCCTCGCTACGCGGCCCATCTGACGGAGAGCACAACGGATCGTTACGATGCCACGTTGCTCGACGGGGTCGTCGTGTTGGAGCACCCCGGCTCACTCCTTCCCGCTGCTCCGCCTGCGCTGTACCAGGCAGCGCTTCCGGAGGTAGCCGCTGGAAAAAGTACCACGCTGAAAATGATTCCGTATTACGCATGGTCCAATCGCGACCTATCGGCCATGCAGGTATGGATTCCCTATCAACGGGTGTGACCGCCTGGCTAAGCCCAAAGGGCGGCTGATCCGCCCACCCATTCCAGGTTGCGGTTGTGATCTACGCCCATCATGATGCCGCGGCCCATGCGAAGCAGCGGCATTACAGGTGTGAGGTTTCCACCTTCAGGCCACGCGTACATGATGCGAATTTCGGCCTGGGTCATACCGTGCGGCGTCGCGATCACAGGCTCGAAACGCATACGTTCCTGCAGCATGTAGTGATGGCGCTGCTCTGCGGGGATGGCATCTACATCGGCCTCGGTGGGATTGAATTTGATACCAAGTCCGGCAAAGGAGTACAGCGGCTTCAAGATGTAGTTTTCGTTGTCCCGGGGGACGGTGCTGTTCTGGTCGAGCAGCCAGGTTCTCGGGACACACGCATGTTTGAGGTAGGGGATGGAGAACTTGCTGATGCGGTAGTACCAGTTGGGATGCCCGGCCCATTCCACATCGAGCGGCTGGGTCAGATCGAACGGGAGCTTGATCTCTTTGCGTGCCAGCTCATCCATGATGCAGCGGTTGTAGATACGGCGTACAGGAATTTCACGGCCTTCTTTTTCGTAAAACAGGCATCGGCCGCGTTTCTTCAACTTGAGAATGTCGACGATCGCGATCCCAAGATCGCGCTGCGTAAGGAGAAAGTCGCAGAGCGTCTTTTGCTTTTCCGGATCTATCTCCAGCAGAATCACATTTTCGGGATCGTGGCCGCCGACGATCAGCTCCCGCATCAGTTGCTGATACGTATCGCGGCCGTAGCCGCCGAGATAGACACCGAGGTCTTTGGCCAGTCCATACGAGTCAACATATTGCTTTGCCACAACCGGCTGGTAGCCGTATAGGGAAGGGAAGGCCTGTAACTCAACCAGCTTGGGTTCGAGCTCGCCCTTTGTGTTGCGGACCAGGCCGAAGTCAACCTGCAGAAACATGGGACGCGGCGACTCGTTGGCAACGTTATATTGCGATGGGACGGTGACGTCGGAGGCGCGGCGATATTCCGGATTGTCCACCAACTGCAGAACCAGGTCGCGGCCATACTCCGCCATTTGGTCAAGCAGCGCTTTGGGAAGGAAGCAGGGGGTCTCGGAGACGCGGAAGGCAATGGGCACGCCGGCGCTCGCTTCTAAATTCTTGAGGAATTGCTGGTATATCTCAGGGCGAAAATTCCGGTTAAAGGCCTCGCGGAGAGCGGGGATCATGTTCAGTCCTCGATCAGGAAGCGGCCTTTTTCCATGATCTGCCGTCCATCTACCCAGATATCGAACTTCCGCCCAACCACATCGATGTGGGTGCCGGAGAACCACTTGGCGCCGGTGTGCTCACCATAAGGATTGCCAAAGGCAATGTGGATGCCGGGGAATTTTTCATCTTGCAGGATCTGCCCGATTACGTTGGTCAATTCAATGTTAGTGCCAATAGCAAACTCGCCCACCCGGTCGCTGTTTTCATCGGTGTGGGTGTACAACCAGAAA
>JBAVQC010000245.1:0-12705 GCA_049693715.1 Acidobacteriaceae bacterium
CGTCAATACCGTCGTCCGACCACGCGTTTTTACGATTATGGCTTTAGCGGTGGCGGCCCAATCTGGAAAGATCACACCTTTATCTTTGCCGATATTGAGCAATACAAGCAGAATCAGTATACATACCAGCAGAATGGACAGACCGTCCCGACGCAAGCATTCTTGCAGGGCAATTTCTCTGCGCTGCTGGGAGCCCCGCTTACGAAGATCAACCCATGCACCGGTCTGCCATACATCACCGGGCAGATCTTTGATCCAAACACGCAACAAGTAGTTGGGGGAATTACCTGCTACACGCCGTTTGCGAACAACACCATCCCGGCGGGACGTCTCAGCAGCGTCGCTTCGAACATTGTAAAGGTTTACCAATCTGACTATGCGCCGGCGAACGGCAACCTGACAAACAACTACCCGGCATTCACTGGCAATCCCTTCACCATCAATCGGCATATCGACATGAAATTCGACCACCAGATAACACCAACGGAAAGGTTTACTTCCTCTTACAATTGGTGGAGCCTTCCCAGGCAACTGGGCGGCAATCTCTGGCAAACCGGTACGCTCACCGGTGGGCCGCTTTCTGCGGCACAAGGGGACCAACAGTATAACTATTCTGTCCGTCTACAACTCACCTCAACCATTTCCCCGACGAAGCTCAATTTCTTTTCTGTTGCGTACAACGAGAACAGCTCGGCAGACGTCCCGAATCAGTCTGTCGATCCTGCTCCTTTCGGTTTTACACAGACTGGCGGAACGAAAAACTTTCCGGTGATCAACTTCAATGGCACAGTCAATGGCACCAATGAGACTTCGATCGGTAATCGCTTTAGTGACGGGTACGTATATGCCACCACCATCTTCAACGATACCTTCACCATAACTCATGGCAAGCATACTTTTAAAGTAGGTGGTGATTATCTCAGGAAGCTCGTCAACAGCAGGCAGTCGGGTATCCAGACCTACAATTTTTCCAATACTACAAACAGCCCGCTTGATCCAACGGTTCAACCCTATGTAGGGTTTGCTTTCGCCAACTTCCTCTTAGGCGACGTTCAGAATTCAAGTAACGCGGTGGAGTATCTGCTTCATGGGAGGCGAAAGCTGTTCTCCTTCTTTGCACAGGACGATTGGAAGATTCGGCCGAATCTAACACTGAATCTGGGCCTGCGGTACGACTTCAATGCCGCCTTCCACGAGACGAATGGCAGATGGACAAACTTCGACATCAACGCAAACAATCCGGCTTGGGGAAATCAGCTCGGCGCCTATCAGTTCTTACGGAATGGCTCCGGCACATTTGAGACCCAGCAGAATCCATGGGAGTTCGGTCCACACATTGGCGGCACATATCAACCTATTGACAAACTGGTATTGCGCGCCGCTTACGGGATATTCTATGTGCCGTTGGAGATCAACCAATTTCAGGGCGTTCCGCTGGCGAGCAATGGAGGCGCTGTCGGTTACATCGGCACGAATAATATCCTGAACCCTTCTCAGAACCTGCCCGCATACAATTGGGATGGCGGCTATCCAGGGTCGCCGATCTTTCCTCCAACCAGCCCGACACTCACTAACGTCAGCGGCGGCGCGGTGTATTTGGCGCCTAATACACTCACCTTGGGATACACCCAGAATTGGAACGTCGGGTTCCAGTACGCCTTATCGCCGACCGCGGTGTTTTCAATGAATTACCTCGGCAATATAGGCCGCAAACTACACGACCCAAGCCTGGTGCCGCTCGACTATCCAACCCTCGGCACGTATCTGCCTCTGCTGAACAGTGGTCACGTGAATGACGTGGTCAGCAATCCAGGACAGGCCGCGGCCGCCGGTGTACCCTACCCCTATGCCGGCTTTTCGGGTTACGCCTATCAAGCGATCAATCCCTTTCCCCAATTGGCCTCCGCCGGCCAGCAACTTCGTTTTGTCGGTCCCCCGGGAGGCGTAAGCGCCTATAGCGCCCTCATAGCGGAGATTGAAACCCGTTCCTGGCACAACCTCACCGCGGATTTAAACTATACGTTTTCCCGCGCGGACGGCAATGTGAACGACAGTAGCGCCATGCAGGATGGGCCTGGACCGGCCTTTACGCAGAACCCCTATGACGCCGCGCAACGCGCGCATGATGTTCTTGACTTCAACCTGACCCATGTAGTTAAAGGTTATCTTAACTACAATCTGCCTTTCGGCCGCGGCCAAAGGTTCCTTGGCAACGCCGGTCTCTTGAACCTGCTTGTGGGCGGATATACTGTCGGCAGCAATATTCAGTACAACAGCGGCACCCCGTTTCAAGCTATTCAGGCAGCGAATCAATATCCCGGCTACACAAATCTCTTCGCTAACAGGAATGCCGGGGTAAGTACGGCGAATCACTTTAGAACGCTCGACTTGAACAATCTCGCTGACCCGAAAGGTAACTTCTTCAGCCCACAGCTATACTCAAATCCCGCTTTCGGTACGCTGGGCAATCAACCATCGTACTACACGGCACTTACAAACTTTGGCCAATACCAGGAGAGCCTGAGCGTCATCAAGCACTTCAATTTCGGAACCGACGATCACCCCCTGAGTGCATCGGTTCGTGTTCAGTTCTTTGACGTGCTCAACCGTCACTATTGGAACAACCCCAACAACAGCATCACGAGTCCTTTTTTTGGACAGGTAACTGGGGTAAATGGCTTCAGGTATGGGCAGTTTGGAGCTCGCTTTGAATTCTAGACTGCCGGTTCCGAACCCGGTGATCCAGGGGAAGTGGCGTTTTCACAGACGCCGCTTCCTCGAAGCACGGTCGACGCCGGTGAAGCTCACGATCGGGCTAATGCTCTGCGGAGTTCTTTCAGGGGTTGCACGCACACAAGTGACAGCCTCAGCGCCGGCGACAGATCCTGCAAGTCGAAAGGTGGCCGGATCACCGGACTTGCCGCCCGCTCCTATACCGGCCCGCCCATCACTTGCCGGGGAGCCGATCGTACTCAGCGGCCCGGCAGAACTGGATTCAGGCGCAGTCCCATTGGTTCAATCACCCGCAGAAGACTATTCTGCTCGCGCTATCGAGCTCTACCGCGAGCATCACCCTGACCGTTCACTCGAGGCGTTTTCGGCACTCCTCAAGTTCCGTCAACCAAGTGCCGAAGAGCTTCGTTTTGTGGGCCTGGATTACGTGGCGTTAAAAGACCTGGCCTCCGCGGATAAGTGGCTTCACACGTCGTTGCAATTGGACAAGACCGAGTGGCGTACGTGGCGGTATCTCGGTGGTGTCCAGTACAGCGAAGAGAGGGTCCAGGAAGCGGTCGAATCATTCAGCCAGTGCTTGAGACTCGATCCGGGCAATGCGCTCGCCGAAGACGGGCTTGCTCGTTCACTCGAAGCGCTGGGGAAATCGGCAGAAGCCGCAAGCGCCTATCAGCTGGCCGTGATGTTCAACAATAATGACGGCACGCCTTCTTATCTTCCTCCCCTGCACTACGGCACGTACCTGCTCCAGCTGGGTGACCTGAAGGGGGCGCTCAAATACCTAAGTGCGGCGGAGAAGCTCGGCCCGGAAGACCCCGACGTTCATGAAGCATTAAGCAAGATCTTCCGTGCTACGGGAGACCTGCACCAGGCGATAGCCGAAATGGATATCGCATCAGACCTGGCCCCAGAGAAAGCTCGTCTGCATTATCTTCTCGCCCAGCTCTACCGAGCCGAAGGGAAAGATCTGGAAATGAAGAGGGAAATTGCAACCTCTGAAGTCCTTTCGAGGCAGCACCCGGATGACCCCGATCGTTAGCCCGCCGGCAACACGCAAGGTGATTGAGGCCCATGTTTCAGCCGATGCGACACATCGCTTTAGGCTCCCTGCTCCTTCTTCTGGCGCCGGCCGGCGAAACTCGCCAAGTAGAGGCACGGCATATGGAGAATTCCGGCTTGCAAAAACAGTGGGGGCCTTGGATGAGCTACGCTGTGAAGTCCATTGGCGATTCGCCTATTTCCCGTCAGCAGGTGGCGGAAGACTCATTCGGAGGACGCTCGGATGAGCATGGACGGAGGAGCGGATACTTTCACGCACAGAAGCTCAACGGCCGGTGGTGGCTTGTCGATCCGCTTGGCAATCTTTACCTCAGCAACGGCGTAGATTCGGTCGCTCCTGGCAGTTCGCCGAACGCTCGCTCGGCGCTCGCCGGCATGTTCGGCAATGAACAGGCCTGGATGGAATCCACCCATCGGCTGTTGCTCGAAAACGGAAACAACAGCGTTGGGGCGTGGTCGGCCCTCGAACTTCTGCGCAAAGCGCAAGCGCAGCGCAGGTATTTACTCAGCTATGCAATCAATCTGAGCATCATGTCTGCCTATGGGCACCGGAGAGGCGGGGTTACCGACGTGCCGGGCCACAACGCATATCCTGAGGATGCTATCTTCGTTTTCGATCCCGCTTTTAAAAGTTTTGCTCGTTCGTATGTAGCCCAATCGATCCACGACGCGTCTGATCCCAATCTACTCGGATACTTTTCCGACAACGAGATTCCTCTTCTGCTGAAGAATCTGGATGGATTTCTTCGTCTTCCCCATAGCGATGCCGGCTACCGCGCAGCAAAAAAATGGATGGATCAACGCCACGCTTCTGGGCCAGACGATAAACTGCGCGCCGCTTTTCTGGAATTCGAAGCACATCGTTATTTCAGCATCGTCAGCTACGCGATTCATCACGCTGATCCACACCACATGTATCTAGGCTGCCGGTTTTATGGTTCTCAACTTCATCAACCGGAGCTCTTCCGCGCCGCGGGTGCGTTTGCGGATGTAATCTCCATTAACGTGTACAACGTCTGGCAGCCAAGCCAGGAGGTTATGGACATGTGGCAGCGAGAATCGGGCAAACCCTTTCTTGTTACCGAGTTCTATGTCAAAGCGGAGGATTCCGGAATGCCCAACAAAACGGGCGCCGGCTGGCTCGTGCATACGCAAAAAGACCGAGGCCTGTTTTATCAAAATTTCGTACTGTCTCTGCTTCAATCACGTAGCTGTATAGGATGGGATTGGTTCAAGTATCAGGATAACGATCCTGACGATCCTAAAGCGGAGCTGTCAAACCTGGATTCGAACAAGGGGATCGTAGATAACAAATACCGTCCATACGCGGACCTACTGCAACTAATGCAACAACTCAACACCAGGATCTATCAGCTTACCGATTACCTGGATCATAAATGACGGCTTCAGGTGACCTGGAACAGTTCGATCCCGCTTGCTCTTCCCAGATTTCGCGAGTACTTCTTGTCCGCCGCATTGTTCCAGTGCTCAAATACTCCCAGACTTCGGCACCGGATGCCGTCACGTTCAGGATCATAGAGCGTCTTGGAGGGCGGGTCATGAGCCAAAGCGGCTTCGCGCAGATAGTTGTCGGCATTCGCGATATCCACGAGGTGGGGCCACTCCGAAGTGAGAAAATCGAAGCCGACTGTATCGATCGCCACGCCGTCAAGCGACATGAAAATGCTGCCCGGCCAAGCATCGTTGAAGGGAGCCATCTTCCATTTGAGCCGTGGTGGACCATCGGCGTTGTCGTTTCCATAGAGACCATCGACGACAAAGAGAATGGTTTTCTCGCCAAGGTCCTTATGACCCAGGTAATCTACGAATGCGGAGTAACCTGCCGAACCGTCGCTGTTGTGACGAAAGCCGTCGTGCGCGTTCTTGTGCCAGTCGGTATAGATGCTGGTCGCACCGAACAAATTCTTGGCACAAAGTGTCACCCCTGAACTCACATGCCCCTTCAACAAGGCCGCATCGATGAGGTAGGTAGCCTCTACGACCGTGGTGTCGAGACCCGTAGCGTTGCGGCTGGTGATGGAGAAGGGAATCGCGTTGGGTTTGAATTCGGCCTTCAGCCGTCCGTCGCCGCCGACATGATCCACGAATACAACGCCGGGAAACTCAGCGTGAATTTTGTCGTAGAGATTGCCTGGAATGAACCGGCTGGAGTCGAAGACAGTAATCGACGATTGCGCCACTTTTCCCGGCCCCGTCAACTGCCGGACCAGCGCGAGAATCAAATGAGGCGAGGAGTTCAGGCGGTCGATCGTACCATGGTCGACCGTATTGTTCAGGTTCGCCTTGATTGCGATCTTCTCGCCCGTTTTGTATCCGGTGTTGCCTCGGCCGTGAGTGCGATTGTAGTAGTGAAAGATGGCATTCCATGCCTCGGCGTCTGTTCTCTGCTTGGTAAGACCACAGATCGAGGCGGAGACCATGCGGTCAATTACAGGCTGGTGATTGTAGGCGTCCTTCCACCAGGAACCGGTCCCATCCCAGGTCACACCCGACGGATCGTGCGCCCATGTAACGCGGCCGGGAACGATCCCTCGGGCCACGCCTAACGGGGAAAGCGGCGGATCGAAGAGCGAGGAACGCAGGGTGCTGGTAGCTGCAAGCGATAGGGCGAATTGCCGGCGCGTCATTTCCATGTTCGTCGATTCCTCCGTCTAGACATCATCTGTTCCACCCTTGCCAGTGAACGGATTCGAGGGGTTCGAGCCGTGCAGTAGTGAACCGTGCCACTATTGTTCGTTAACCGATTTACTATTCATACGATTCAAGCTCATACCGAACGCGTTTGTCAAGACTCAAGAGGCGGAGGACGTGATACGCTGGCCTCGAATGTAGTTATGAAATCCACCGCGTCCAAACGCACGTCACAGGCCGATTCAGGCCACCGAATCACATTGAGGGAGTTGGCCGAACACCTCAGGCTGTCGAGAACAACGATCTCGATGGTTCTCAATGACGTGCCCGAAGCGACGCGCTTTCCGGAGGAGACACGGCAGCGTGTCGCGGAATCTGCGAAGAGACTTGCATATCGTCCCAACTATTTCGCCCGTTCGCTGGGCAGAAAGCCCGCCTACCTGATAGGGGTGCCTGTGAGTTTTGGGCTTACGCGTTTCCTCGCAAGCCAGGTCTGGGGTGTATCAGCGACCGATCCGTGGACATTTGCCTCCGTTGTGGTGTGCGTTCTCGTGGTCGGTCTTTTAGCGTGCTCTCTGCCAGCACGCCGTGCTGCTCAAGTTGACCCGCTGATAACGCTTCGTTATGAGTGACCAATACTGTGAACGAAGGTACGATAAGCAAGACTTATCTGTAGCTTTCGTCTTGAGTTGGCGTAGTGTTTCAGGATTATTTGGCGTACACGGGGGCGGTTTGCCTACCCATCCTTTTCGCCCTGGGACAATCATAAGATCCTATGACTAGACTGATTAAGCCATGACAAGCTTTGCCATTTTGCGACAGATACAACAACACCGGAAATCCTATCGCGTGTGCCTGGCGGGTCTCCTCGCTCTCTTACCCACGGGCTGTCACTCCGGCGCACCTGCGGTTGGCTACGACGTCCTGATTCGCCATGGCCAGATCGTCGACGGCTCGGGAGGCGCGCCGTTTGCAGGAGACATCGCCATCCGTGGCGATCGTATCGTGGCGATTGGATCTTTCGCGAACGACAGGGCAAAGCGGGAGATCGATGCCACCGGCCTGGTGGTTTCCCCAGGCTTCATCGATATGCTGGGCCAATCAGAATTGTCCTTGCTGATTGACAAGCGTTCACAAAGCAAACTATCGCAGGGCATCACCAGCGAAATAACCGGCGAAGGCGGATCCATCGCGCCGCAAAACCAGCTTACGATCACGCCGCAGAAAATCATTCTGGACCACTACCACCTTTCCGTCGACTGGAAGGACCTCGCCGGCTACTATCGCCGGCTGGAAAGGTCCGGCACCCCCATCAATCTCGGGACGTACGTAGGGGCATCCCAGGTTCGCCAGGCGGTGCTCGGCGATGTCGATCGCGCGCCCACCCCGGCGGAATTCGAACAGATGGAATCGCTGGTGGCAGTCGCGATGCAGCAGGGTGCGCTCGGCCTTTCGACGGCGCTTATCTATCCGCCGGGTCATTACGCAACCACGACGGAACTGATTGCCCTGGCCAAAGTTGCCTCCAAGTACGGGGGCATCTACGCATCGCACATGCGCAGCGAAGGGCAAAGCGAAAAGGCGGCCATCGACGAGGCCATTCGTATCGGCCGCGAGGCCAATCTTCCGGTTGAGATCTTTCACCTTAAGGTGAGCGGTAAGGCGCGCTGGGGTGACATGCCGAAGGTGGTAGCAAAGCTTCAGGCCGCACGGGATTCCGGTTTGGATGTTGCCGCCGATATGTATCCCTACACGGCCGGGGCAACCCAGCTGGCATCTTCGCTGCCCCCCTGGGTGGCCGATGGCGGCATGAAGAAATTGCTGCAGCGTCTAGGCGATCCCGCGATGCGCAGGCGGATTAAAGCCGATATGGCCCACGACCACAATGATTGGGAGAACCTTTATCTGGACTGCGGCGGCGCAGCAGGGGTGATGATCTCGGCGGTGGTGAATCCAGATCTTCAACCTTACGAGGGCAAGACAGTTGCCGAGGTAGCGAAGGCCGAGAACAAACCAGAACTGGACGCGCTCTTTGACTTTATCCTTGCCGATAAAGGACAAACTGCCGCGCTCTACTTCCTGGCCAACGAAAACGACTTGCAGTACGGGCTGAAACAACCCTGGACCAGCATCGGGCTCGATGCGAGCGAAACCTCGCTGGATGGTCCGCTCTTCGAGCCACATACCCATCCTCGGGCTTGGGGATCCATGCCGCGGTTTCTCGGCCACTACGCGCGCGATCTTAAACTGCTCGATTTGCCCCAGGCCGTGCGCAAGATCACCTCACTGCCGGCGCAGCGCGAACATCTCTCCGGCCGCGGTCTCCTGAAGAGCGGCTTCTACGCCGATGTGACCATTTTCGACCCTGGAGCAGTTCTTGACACCGCAACCTATACCGATCCTAACCAGGTGTCCGGGGGAGTACAGTACGTGCTGGTGAATGGTCAACTCGAATGGGATCGCGGCAAGTTGACGGGCTTGACCGCCGGCCGTCCGTTGGTACATGAATCCGTGAGCCCGCGGAATTGATTCCCGGTGCTTGACAAGGAAGCAGACCAGCTACGATAGTTCACTCTTTGACGGCAAGGGGGACGTGGTTCTGTGATGACGAGGAGAGAAGCGGTACTTGGGCTGGCGGGGTTTCTGGCGCAGGCAGCCCAAACGTTGCCGGCCAACAAAAACGTCAAATGGGCACTGGGGTCCAACCTTTGGAACTCGTATCCTGGCACCCGGTTTACCGACATTCTTGACGTTATGCACGATACCGGCTTCATCGGGCTTCGTCTGACCCAGTATCCGCAGATTCTCACCAAGTACGACATCACGCAGGATCAAATGGAAAGGGAACTCTCCCGCCGCGGCCTGCAGGTGATCACGATCTCATTCAATGGCCCCGCGGACGATCCGGCGAAGCATGGCGAGATTCTGAGCAACGCCAGGACTGCCATGACTTTCCTCAAACAGTTGGGCGCGGAACGCCTGGTGGTGTTCTCGCCTGCGCGCGCCGGGAACAAATCCGCGGACGCATTCGCCATCATGTGCCGTTTCTACAATCAACTGGGAGAGGCCGCAGGCGAGATGGGATTCAAGGCCGGCCTGCACAATCATCTTGGCCAGATGGTGCAGACGCCGGAGGAGATCGACCGTTGCATGGCGCTCACTGATCCCAAGCTGTTCTACTTCTCCCCAGACACGGCGCACGTCTACCTGGGTGGTGGAGATCCGGCGGTCATCATGGAGAAATACAAACACCGGCTGATGATGGCGGACTACAAAGATGCGAAGCGCGCCGGTCTGACTGCGAAGTACATCACCAACACCTATGATCTGGGCGATGGCGAGATTGACTTCCCAGCCTGCCATCGTGTGCTGCGCAGCATACGCTTTAAAGGCTGGCTCTGCTCCGATCTCGACATCACGAGAAACGGCCCCCGCACCAGCTATGACCGATGTGGCGCCTACATCGTAAAAACGCTGGAACCTATTTATGTATGAAGTCACCCGGCGGAAGATGCTGAAAATGGCAGCGGCAACGGCCCTTTCAAATTATCGCGTCCAAGATATGCGAATTCTGGACCCGCACGTGCACGTCTGGAAGCACGATGCTCGCTTTCCGTTCGCGCCCGGCGCCAAGGTTCCGGATTTCGATGCCACTCCGGAGATGCTGCTGGAACTCA
Source organism: Acidobacteriaceae bacterium (assembly GCA_049693715.1). Taxonomy (GTDB): domain Bacteria; phylum Acidobacteriota; class Terriglobia; order Terriglobales; family Acidobacteriaceae; genus PALSA-350. The sequence goes on from JBAVQC010000245.1 coordinate 10,122, forward strand.
TGAAAGCCAACGGCGTGGCAAAAACCGTCATCATCCAGGTCATCCATTACCGTTACGACAACAGCTATCTCGCGGCTGTGCTGAAACAATACCCGCAATTCTTTCAGGGCGTGTGCCGCGTCGATCCCCTGGATCCCGCCGCGCCTGATCACCTGGCACAGATTTCTGCGCAGCAGGGTTTTCACGGAGTGCGCCTGAGCCCGGCCGGCGATGCGACCGGGGACTGGATCCAGGGGCCGTTCATGCCTCCTCTGTGGAAGCGCTGCGACCAACTCAAGGTTCCCATGACGCTGCTGGTGCCGATCAGCCGGGTTCCAGACGTCCAGAAGCTAATCGATAAGTACCCCGATTTGACGATTGTGATCGACCACATGGCGGACTGCCCCGTGGATCAACCGGAGAAACTGGATGCCCTGGTAGAACTGGTGCGCTATCCTAAAGTGTTCGTGAAAATCTCGCACACCTGGTCGTTGTCCCGGGAAAACTATCCCTGGCTCGATTCGCAACGGTTGGTGAAGCGCCTGTACGACACATTCGGACCGCAACGGCTCATGTGGGCAACAGACTGGCCCATTGCCAAAGATCGAGCCAGCTACACGCAGCGGTTGACGGTCGTGCGCGACGAAATGAAATTCCTCAATGCAGACGACAAGAGCTGGATGCTCAGCAAAACAGTGGAACGGGTGTGGCCGATGCACTCAAGTGCGTAATCGTCCTGCCGCGCGACCATCCACCATCATTTTTCGTGCCATCTGCCGCGTCAAGTCAGGCGGTCTCCGCGTCTGTCATGATAGTCAAGAACCCAATTGGGGGGAGTCAGCATGCCGATCCGGCGGATAATGCTCAATCACCTGGTCTTGCTTTGCCTGGCGATCGCTGGGTCAACGGCCCTCGCGTCCGGGCAAACCGAGCCGGCGGCACCCGTAGCGCCCGATCGACTGCCCGACTCCTACCTGATTTATGCCATGCTCATGCCCGGCCAGCTCTTTGAAGCCCTGGGCTCCGGCACAAGCCAGGCTTGGGCCATCGCCAGATCAACCGTGAACGAAGATGACATCGATCCCAAACTGGCGCCCGATGCGACCCTCCAACCGCCGGATGACAATCCGAACGGCTTTAAGGAAGCGGTGAATGACTACAACCAGCGCAAAAAAGAACGCCTCGATCTGACCCGCCGTCTTTCACTCTCCCAGCCCTACGTTCTGCTGAGTCCCAACGATGTCCGGCAGTTCAAAGCGTCGCGCTCGGTGAACTCGACTTCCGAATTGAAGTCCAAGTACGGCGACTACGTGGGAATCACCTTCTTCAGCGAGGTTTATTTCAATATTGCGCAAACTTCTGCGTTGGTCTATATCCTCGACTGGTGCGGCCACCTGTGTTCGCAGGCCGAGTGGATTTATCTGGAAAAGCAAGATGGCGTCTGGGTACGCCGCTCGGGCAAGGCGCCCGCGCAGACATAAAGTTTCGCCAGCGAAGCCCTGAAGATTTTGGAGGAACGATGCGGATTGCCCTTTCTGTACTGACTTTCCTGCTTTCCATTTCCGTTGGCGCAAGTTGTGTTTTTGCCCAGGAGGCGCCGTTACGAGTCGGCATCGTGGGCCTGGAGCACGGGCACATTTCCGGATTCCTCAAGCAGTTCCCAAATCAGCATGAAGTGCAACTGGTGGGCATCGTGGATGATGACCAGGCGCTTTCTCACCGCTACGCACAAGAATTTCATCTTGATTCCAGCATGTTCTTCGCCCAACTGGATGCCATGATCGCGGCCCGCCATCCCCAGGCGCTGCTGGTCTATACGTCGATCGGCAAGCACCGGCAGGTGATCGAAGCAGCCGCTCGGCACGGGCTCAGCGTGATGGTGGAAAAGCCCCTGACCATGTCACTCGAAGATGCGTTGGCGATTCGCCGCGCGGCCCGGGAACACCATATCCAGGTGCTGGTGAATTACGAGACCACCTGGTATGCCAGCAACAAGGCTGCTTATGATGAGGTGGCTAAGGGAAACCTGGGCGATCTGCGCAGGATCGTGGTCCACGATGGCCACGAGGGCCCCAAAGAGATAGGGGTGCCGCCGGAATTTCTGAAGTGGCTCGAAGATCCGGAACAGAACGGCGATGGAGCGCTCTACGATTTTGGCTGCTATGGCGCGGACCTGGTCACCTGGCTGATGCACGGCGAATCTCCGTTGAGCGTCACCGCAGTTACGCAGACTGACAAGCCCCAGCTTTACCCCCGAGTGGCGGATGAATCGACCATTATCCTGCGTTATCCAAAAGCACAGGCAGTGTTGATGGGTTCCTGGAACTGGCCGTTTGCCCGCAAGGACATGGAAGTGTATGGCGCCACTGGTTACGCCATCACCGTCGGGCCAGACAAGGTGCGTCTGCGGACCAAGGGCCAGCAGCAGGAGACGGAGAGCGTTTCTCCGCCGTTGATGCCGCCCAACGACGGCTCGCTGCACTACCTGGCGGCGGTGTTGAAAGGGACTCTGACGCCAAACGGCGACCTGACGTCGCTTGAGACCAACGTGGTAGTGATGCAGATTCTGGATGCAGCCCGCCAATCTTCGCGGGAAGGAAGAACG
>JBAVQC010000246.1:0-5307 GCA_049693715.1 Acidobacteriaceae bacterium
GCGCCAAGGATGCCAATCTTGTGTCTTGTTTGCATGGCTTTGAAAATATTGTGTTTATTTTAGACTATCCGGCGCGCATCTGATCGGGCGACCCGAAGGAGCCTACGCCGTAGCAAAGGCCGGCGGCAATCGATTTGGGGTAATTGTGTCGCGATCTGAGTGGTTGATTGTGCCTGCGCACGTCACAATGCCGCCAGGACAGCCGCCGAAAATGCCTTGGTGCCGCTGGTGCCGCCCACATCGCGGGTCAGGGTCTTCTTCTCGATGTACACCTTCTCCAGCGCGGCCTGCACCCGATCGGCAGTATCGGCTTCCCCGATATAACGCAGCATCAGGATGGCTGACTGCAGCAGCGCCGTGGGATTGGCAAGGTCTTTGCCGGCAATGTCGGGCGCCGAGCCATGAACGGCCTCAAAGATCGCACACCCGGTGCCTAAGTTGGCGCCAGGGACCAGCCCAAGGCCCCCTACGAATGCCGCACATAGATCACTGACAATATCGCCATACAGGTTTTCCGTGAGCAGGGTGTCGTATTGGTAGGGATTCATGACCAACTGCATGCAGGTGTTGTCGACGATGTGTTCGCCATAGGTGATCTCGGGATAGCCCTTGGCGACCTCGCGCGCACAGCGCAAGAACAGCCCGTCAGACATCTTCATGATGTTCGCTTTGTGAATGGCGTGGATTTTGCGCCGCTTGAACTTGCGCGCATATTCGAAGGCAAACTTCGAGATACGGGTCGAAGCTTTCTCGGTGACGATCTTGAGCGACTCTACGACTCCAGGCACAACTTCATGCTCCAGACCTACATACTCGCCTTCTGTATTCTCGCGGACGATGATCAGGTCTACGCCTGGATAGCGTGTATCCATGCCGGGCAGGTTCTTGATGGGCCGGAAGTTGGCAAAGAGTTCAAATTTCTTGCGCAGGTGCACGTTGATGGAGGCGAAGCCGCCGGCGATGGGCGTGGCGACGGGCCCTTTCAGCGCCAGGTGGTTGCGCTCGATGGACTCATATACTTCTTTGGGAATGTACTCGTGATATTTTTCGTAGGCGTTGGCACCGACCAGGAATGGTTCCCAGGCAAACTTCGCGCCCGATCCTGCGATGGCCGCTTCGAGAATGCGTACGACCGCATCCGTCACTTCCGGACCGATGCCGTCGCCGGCAAGCAGGGTTACTGTGTGCGTTCTCTCCGCCATTGTTTCTCCTGGGCAATTATCGTTTGCCGGTCTTGGCTGCTTCCCTGGTGTTGAGGAGCTGTTCCAGCTCTTCCTTGAACTCGCGCACGTCTTTGAAGTCGCGGTAGACGCTGGCAAAACGAATGTAGGCGACCTTATCGATGGTCCTGAGATGGTTCATGATCAGCTCGCCGATTTGATTGGTAGTTCGTTCGCGTTCCGGGGAATCGACGAGAAATGCCTCCGTCTCATCCACGATCGCTTCCAGCTTGGCTGCGGAAACAGGGCGCTTCTCGCAGGCCCGCAGCAGGCCGCTCAGCACTTTTTGGCGCTCAAATTTTTCCCGGCGGCCGTCTTTCTTCACCACCATGTAGGGGATTTCATCGATGCGTTCGTAGGTAGTGAAGCGTTTGTTGCAACGCTCGCATTCGCGACGACGGCGAATCGAGTCTGCTTCTTTGCTTTCGCGCGAATCCACGACTCGATCCTGCGCGAATCCGCAATAAGGGCATTTCATCAGTAGTTAAATTCTAGCAGTCGGGGATTGTTCGAAAGTCAAGCCGATTTGCGAGTGGCCCACCTTTCGACGAAGGGAGAACTCGCTTTTTGAAGGGTACGGCCTTCGGACCGTACGTTTTGCAGTGGGGATGGACCAGCTTTAGAAGCCGCTGAGGGCTGCTTGACCGAAGACAAGGAATGCCCTCAGAGGCTAAAGCCCGTCCTAGGCTGAGTAGTTAATGTACGGGCTGAAGCCCGTACCCTTCAAAAACTGAGTTTCTCACCCGACTCTAAAGCCCCTCAGTGGCCATAGGATGTGCTTCATTCGCGGTTTGTTCTTGGGAAAGAGTTAACGAAGTTAAGCTCCGCTGACGGCGGGGGTTTGGTCGGTGTCTTGACTGAATTGTTCCGACTGCTCGGAGATCTTCTTGAGCGAGACGTGCTCGATGCGGGCCCAGATCAGTCCGATCGGGATCACGCACATGAAGGTTACGATCAGCAGCAGGGCGCCGCAGGCAAGCGCCGGCTCAAACTGCACCTGGAACACCTGCTGCATCACGCCGGTGGTCACGCCGATCTGGGTGAACCATCCGATCACCGGCAATTGGACCATGGAGCCAACCATACTCGCGGCCATTAACACCATGCAGCGCGCGAGCGTCATCGCGGACAACTCGGGCGAGAGCACGAAGGCCCGGGTAGTCTCGAGGTAAGCAGCTGTGATCAGGCCCCACATGACCAGGGAAAGACCGAGAGCGCGGAAGAAATCTCCCAAGGTGGCGATGGAGTCGAGCCCATCGCGAAAGGCGCGAATCTTGGTTCCTGCCGATACACCAAGCGAGGGCGACATAGAGCCAAGAGTCCTTTCCGCAAGACCGGCGACCGCTCTCCCGGAAACACGCACCGTGACGGCAAAAATGGCCAGAACAACGGTCAGCGCCAGGCCGCCCAACGCGGCGTGCTGCAGAGCCTCGTGGTGGGGCAGCGTGGCCCGGTCCGGAGCCAGCAGGAGAGCACCGGAAAAGATCAACGCCATGGCGCCGAGATCGAACATGCGTTCCACGGTATAGACGGCAATTTGCGAACTCAACGACAGCCTGGTTCGCCTGGCAACCAGATAAGGACGCACCAGGTCTGCCAGGCGACCGAAGAGCGCCACTGCAGTGAAGCCGATCACCTGCGAGCCCAGCAAGGCAAAGGAGCTGACTTTCTTCTGCGGCTTAATCAGAACTCCCCAACGCGCCGCGCGCAGGTAGTAACAGAACACCACCATGGCAATGCCGAGAACGATGCGGCGCCAATCCACGTGCTGCAATTCATCGCGAAAGACGCTCCACTGAAAGTGGACTCGCTGGTGCACCAGCCAAACCAGCGCACCCAGAAGAATCGCTCCTACGAGATACATGATCCAGGAATGCTTTTTCACCTGCGACTCCAAAATGCGAAGCGATCGGTTGAGAGGTTACCGGCTGGGTGGCACGGAGGCGAGCGCGGCGGTGCTGGCTGGGTGCTGCTTCTCCCACTGCTTTCTACGGTTGAACTCGCGGATTACGCGCGCCACATAAACCTGGGTCTCGCGATACGGTGGTATGCCATGATATTTATCCACCGCTGCCGGACCGGCGTTGTAGGCCGCCAGCGCCAGTGCCAGGCGGTCGTGATAGCGCAGCAGCAGGGCGTCGAGATAGGCCGTGCCTCCATTGATGTTCTCGTCGGGACGGAAGCTATCGGTCACGCCTAATTGCGCCGCGGTTCCAGGCATCAACTGCATAAGGCCCTGGGCTCCCGTGCGGCTCACTGCGCGGATATTGCCGCCGCTCTCGGCCCGAACCACGCTGGCCAGCAAATCGACGTCGAGATTATGGTTGGCCCCCGCCCGGGCAATCAACTCATGCACATCGGTGTTGGTAAGCCCGGATGCGACGGCCGCTTTGGGTTCAGCCGCCGGAGGAGGATCGGGCACCGTGTCCACTGAAGCAATCTCGGCTGCATCGACTTCGACGAAATTACTGCTGCCCTGGCTGGTAAACAGCCGCACCTTGTCGCCCGCCTGCTCCCGGTGATCGCAGCGCAGGTTGAACCCGTTTTTCAGGGTGACCTCTTCGGCGGCATGCAAGGCAGGAACAATCCCCAGCAAACCGAGGACTCCGAGCCGGCAGGCGAAGGCGGAGATTTTGCTCATTGGGCAAACTGTACCACGGGGCCGGCGGTGATTGTCTCTTCCCCGTTAGGGCCGGTATCTTGCGTCGTTACTCGCTGGCGTAGTACCCCTTCGACGGCTCGGGCGACGCCGTCGTCATCATTCGAGGCAGTGAGCTCCCAACCCCGGCGCCGGGCAAGGGCACGAACCTCTTCGCTTGCATTGGCCATGACCACCGCGTGACCGGCATACTCCAACATTTCCAGGTCATTGAGGTTGTCACCTATGGCCATGATCTCCTCCCGCTCCAGGCCGCGAATCCGGGCCAGGCTATCGAGCGCCGCACCTTTGGAGCAGCCAGGAGGCAAAAGGTCGAGAATGCTCAAGTTGCGCGCGGCGTACTCGGTACGTTGCATGGCGATCTGTTCCGCCACGTCACTCAACAGCAACTGCTTTTCCGCTTCCACCATTTCCGCGACTGTGCCGCAGATCATGCCCTGGATCGGTTCCTCACCCCCATCGAACGCCCGCTCTATGGGCTGAAACTCGACCAGGTAGGGCTTATTGGCTTCCACCCAGCGGTCAATGCGGGCGTGCAACTGTTGAAAGCTCTCAATGACCAGGGCGCCCACTCCCTCGCGATCAAAGGTAAACACCAGGGTTCCATAACCTTGCAGCTGGGAACAGAGTTGCCGTGCGGTTTCAATGGGCAGAAAGCGGCGATCCAGCAACTGGCCGTCAAAACCGCGTACCACTGCCCCGTTGGAGGAAATCATCACCGAGTTCTCACTCAGACCCACCTGGGCAATCAGGGGCATGGCATAGGCTTGGCGGCGCCCGGTGGAAATGACAATCTCAATCCCCGCAGCTTCGGCCGCTTGCAGGGCGGCGCAGTTCCGGGGACTGATTTTCGGGCCAGTCGAGGGCAGCAGAGTGCCGTCGATATCGATCGCTATTAGCTGGATGCTCACTCCTCTATTTTACCTGTTCTTCGCTCGGCTGCCGGGAGTGTTCCAAAATGGAAAACCCCTCAGATATCATAGGTTTATGCCTTCGATTGGTTACCTGAGGTGCACCCGTTGCCATACCCCTTTTTCGGCTGAAACGGCGCAAACCCTTTGTCTTCTGTGTGGTGGCTTGCTTTTGGAAGTGCAGGAGGCGGCGGAAGCAGAAGCCGGGCGCGAAGTGGATCATCGCGGGGTTGTTTTGCCCAGGAGACATCGCGCGGGCGGGATTATTACGCCCCAGTAAAAACGCCCGAGCCGTCATGGCGAAAAAAGAATGCACTTTGTGCGAGAAAAGCGAGATAAGTCCCCGGCCGGCGCCTCCGTGCGGGAAAAAGATTGCGAGAAAAGCGAGATAAGCGAGAAAAGACCTAGTATTGGGCGTTTCCAGGAAAGGTCCGCGGAACCGCAGGTCCCTCCGCTTCGCTACCCCGGATTTCCTGTTGATGTTGGTGGCGCTGGCGAACTTCATGCGGCTTTCCTT
>JBAVQC010000247.1:0-1954 GCA_049693715.1 Acidobacteriaceae bacterium
GGGTAAGACCACGCTCGCGACAGCTCTGGCGGACGCGTTTGGGGAAGAAGCGTTTTACATAGACCTCGAATTGCCATCTGACCGAGCGAAACTGACGGAACCGGAACTCTACCTGGCAAAGCACGAAAATCGACTCGTGATCCTCGACGAGATCCACCGCGTTCCCGGGATATTCGAAACCCTGCGCAGCCTGGTCGACCAAAGGCGTCGCAAGAGCAAGCCGGCACGTCATTTCCTTCTGCTTGGCTCGGCATCTATAGACCTACTGCAACAATCAGCCGAAAGCTTAGCGGGACGGATCGCATATCAGGAGCTTGCCCCTTTTTCCGTTGGCGAAGTCGTGGCGATTGAGGGCCAATCGATGGATCGTCTATGGACGCGGGGCGGTTTTCCAGACAGCTTCCTTGCCGCCAACGAGGAAGCCAGCTTCACATGGCGGACATCCTTTATACAGACATACCTTGAGCGCGATGTGCCCGCGCTCGGTCCTCGCATTCCCGCCGAAACCCTGCGCCGATATTGGCAGATGCTCGCGCACAACCAAGGCCAGATGCTCAATGCAGCACAACTCGCAAGTGGCCTCGGCGTGAGTGGCCACACCGTAGCGCGGTACCTCGATATTATGGTGGATTTGCTTCTGGTACGCCGGCTCCAGCCATGGGCCGTTAACGCTAAAAAGCGGCTGGTTCGCACACCTAAGGTGTATGTCCGTGATACTGGCTTACTCCATGCACTGCTCGGAATCCGCAATCAGGAAGAACTCCTAGGGCATCCGATCGTCGGCGCCAGTTGGGAGGGACTGCTAATGGAAAACATTCTAAACGCGCTCCCTTCCACAGCAAGTCCAACCTTTTATCGAACCTCAGTAGGGGCGGAAATTGATCTCGTGATCGACTTTGGCGCGAAAGAAAGGTGGGCGGTCGAGATTAAGCGCTCTCTTGGGAGCCCCGCGCCTAGCAAAGGCTTTTACATAGGCTGTGCGGATATCAAAGCGACGAGACAGATCGTTCTCTACCCGGGCTCGGAGAGCTTCAGGATCGATGCAAAGACTGAAGTCATGCCGCTATCGGCTTTCTTGACCGCAGGATTCAGCCACGGTACTTAGTTTAGGGTTCTTAGGGTTCTTTTCGGGAACGGATGGGGTAATCCCTAATTCGTGCTGGGTGCTCCAAAGACTGTATTCTAGTGAGATCCGCCCGGTGTAATAGTGATTGTTCCGTTCGTCCCCGCAAAGGGCCGTGAAACGTAAGCGCTATCGGCCGCCGCGTCTCATTTTGTGGGATGCAATACAGCCACAGATACTGAGCGGAAAGGCCGGAGTCATATGGAGGGCTATTGGAAGAGGGTTGCGGCTTTGGCTAACACGTCATCGAGGATTTCAGAGGGAAGGGAATCCACTTTCTTGCCACCCCTGGCATGTAAGTCGAGCACACGCGGCTGGTCGCAGCGGACAACCCCTGTGATGCGCACGCCCGTAAGAGGGACTGCGAAACCTATGCGGCGGGCAAACTCACCGCCACAGGTGATGGGAAGAATCACAGGCAATTTTGTTGCATTGTTGAATGCGGTAGGAGAGATAATCACGACCGGACGACGGCCGCCTTGGCGATCACCCAAAACCGGCCACTTGTGGTCACCTGAAAAGCGGCCACTCTGAGTGAGGTTCAGACATTACGCGGATAGAGGCCGTTAGCCTCTGTCTTCATGGGTAATGTTTTGAGCGGAGAGAAGCGGGAACAAGTACTTGCATTGGGGCGTCTCGGCTGGCCCTTGCGTCGCATTGAAGAGGCGACAGGCGTTCGCCGCGAAACAGCGGGCGATTATCTGCGCAAGGCAGGGATCGTGATACGGCAGCCAGGCAGCTGGGGCGAGAAGTCGCTGGCAAAAGCGGCCACTCAGCTGATCACCGGCTCAAACGAACTATCCAGCGAAGAGAAAGCAAAACCGGCCACTC
>JBAVQC010000248.1:0-15893 GCA_049693715.1 Acidobacteriaceae bacterium
ACTACGATGCGCGGCTCCTGCCGGGGCAGGGGAACGATTCTTCGCGGCGCGGGCGGAGGCGGCGCCGGGGGACGCTGACTTTGGCCACCCAGATTAGGACGCAACTGGCCGGGTAAACCCGGGCCAGGCGCGGTTTGGACAGGGGTTGCCGGTTGGTTTGGCGCAGCCGAGGCTACGGTGGCAGGCGGCGCGCTCGGAGCCGGACGGGCCACAGATACTGGCGGCTGGGGAACCCCTACAGCCGGGCCGGGCCCGGCGCTGGGCGCAGGGTTTCCGGCGGCTACGGGACGAGCTGGAACTACGGGATTGACCGCCTGGGGCTGAGAAGCCGGAGGAGCGGGAGGCCGCTGAGCTATGGCCGCAGCTTCATCCTTACGCTGCTGAATTGCCTTGAGCACGTCGCCGGGCTTCGAGACGCGAGACCAATCGATCTTCTGCTTGGGCTCGTTGTCGACGGCCCTGGCCGCGCCGGCGCCATTCTTCCCACTACGCTGAAAGTGCTGGCGCACGCGCTCAGCTTCATCTTCTTCCAACGAGCTGGAGTGTGTTTTCTTCTCGATCACGCCAACGTGTGTCAGGGCATCCAGGATTGCCCTGCTCTTCACTTCCAATTCGCGTGCTAAATCGTTAATCCGAACTTTGCTCATCCGTCCCTTTGTGTCGTACCCCAGCCAATCAGACTTTCATTGCAACCTCACCGGCTGTGGGATTGACAGGTCTATTTATTATCCTCTGAAAACGTGGAATTGCGTTACTCAACCACGCGGTGGCGCTCATTTAAACGCCACCTTCGTCTACCTTCCGATCCTGCACTGATTCCTGACTGGGTTCTTCCACATTGCCCTCCTCTACGGTCTCCGACCGGGCTATCTCGTAGTTGGGGACGTGACTGGCCAGCGTTTCGCTGACATCTTCCCGTCCCGGGACCTCAGAAACCCCGCCAATGTCGTCGAGGTCAGAGCCCGATTCTGTCAGTCCCTCCATGCGCATGCGGGAAAGGTCATCGCTGATCCGGCCCGATCCATCCACCGTGTCTGGAGCTTCCCGCTCGCCCTCCTGGTCGAGGGTCAGAGCGTCGATCTCCTCCGCCACTTGGGCGTCTTCGATGGCCCGGGCTTTCGCGACCAATTCCTCGTCTGATTTGGCCAATGCTTCTCCTGCGGGGCGCTCTTCGCCGGGCTCGTATTCGCCGAAATAATGGCGGACCGCCAGGCTGATCTTCTCCAGCGTCTTTTCTCCGATGCCGGGAATTTCTTCCAGTTGCTCCGGTGTCATGTCGGCCAGAGCTTCCACCGTAGTGATGCCGGCTACCACCAGCTTCTGGATGATCTGCTCACCCAGTTCTGTTACCTGCTCTATCGGTGTCGAAGGCCCACCGCTCATGGCTTGCATCTGCTGTTCGACTTCCTGGCGCTTCTCTTCCTCGCTCTTGATGTCGATTTTCCAGCCCAGCAACTTGGCCGCCAGACGCACGTTCTGGCCTTTTTTGCCGATGGCGAGGGACAGCTGCGAGTCATCGACGATGACCTCGATCTGCTTTTCTCCCAAGTCTGTGATGCTGACCCGGCTCACCTTGGCAGGCTGCAAGGCCTTTTCTGCAAAGGTGGTGATTTCCTCGCTGAACTCGATGATGTCGATCTTCTCGCCGCGCAGTTCGCGAATAATGGACTGGACGCGCATGCCCTTCATGCCCACGCAGGCTCCCACCGGGTCGACATCCTTATCCCGGGAGAGGACGGCGATCTTGGTACGCTCACCGGCTTCGCGGGCGATGGCCCGGATTACCACGGTGTTGTCGTAGATCTCCGGCACTTCGCTCTGGAAGAGACTCTGCACCAGCTCCGGTACAGCACGGGAAACGATAACCTGGGGGCCCTTGGCGGCACGGTCTACCCGTTGCAGCACCACCCGTACGCGCTCGCCGATGGCGAATTGTTCCAGCCGGGACTGTTCCCGCTTGGGCATCCTGGCTTCGGCTTTTCCCAGGTCGAAAATTACGTCCTGCAGCTCAAGGCGCTTCACTGTGGCGTTGAGCACCTCGCCCAGGCGATGGGCGTATTCCTTATAGACCGTGTCCCGCTCGGCTTCGCGGACCTTCTGGAAAATGACCTGTTTGGCCATCTGAGCCGCGATGCGGCCCAGGACGTCGGTCGGCTTGTAGTAGCGGATCTCCCCACCGGTCTCGACTTCGGGAGCCAGTGCCCGGGCGTCGTCCAGGGTGATCTGGTTGACCGGATCTTCCAGCTGCTCGGGGGCCTCGACCACGGTTTTATAAACGTAGGCCCGGATTTCCCCCGATTCCCGGTCCAATTCGGCCCGCATGTTCTCCTGTGTCTTGTAGTACTTGCGAGTGGCCAACGCGATGGCATCTTCCACCGCGGAAACCACGATCTGCGGATCAATTCCCTTGTCCCGGCTCAACGCTTCGATGCTTTGATAAAGAACACTCGCCATGGTTTTCTCTTTTACCTATTTGCTCTAAATTTCGGGGGCCAGGTTAGCCTTTTCGATATTGGCAAAGGCAATTTCGACGATCTGCACTGGCGCCGGCCCCTTCTTGCCCGCTTTTTGCTTCTTTGCCGTCAGGTCGAGCACAATCCCCTCCGGCCTCACCGCTGTGAGCTTTCCCAGCCAGTGACGGTTGCCTGCAACCGGAGTGAAGGTTTGCACCTTGACCGGACTTGCCTGGAAACGCTCATAATCGGCCCGTGTTGCCAACCTGCGGTCCAACCCCGGGGAGGAGACTTCCAGGGTGTAATCATCGACCGGTACAAGTCCTTCCACATCGATCACCGTGCCAAAATCGCGGCTGAAGCGTTCGCAGTCCTCATGCGTGACCCAGGCCAGTTGGTCGAGGGCAATGCCTGCCAGGTTCCCCAACAGGTTTTGCTCGCTCGCCTCCTGAGCCCGGCGGGCGCGTTGTTCTGCGTTTTGCTCGATAAATACGCGCAAGACCCGATGCTTACTGCCCCCCAAATATTCGATTTCCACCACGTCCAGCCCGTGCGATGCCGCAACCCGATCCGCCGTACGACGGATTTCTTCGATACTTAATGCCATAATTGCCGCCCTAATTGAAGATGCCGCCACGGGGCCGGGCCCCCCCGATTTCCTGTCAAATTTGTTAGCGTCGACGAACTTCATACGGCTTTCTTTACAGAAAGCCGCACACATTGCCGTTGGCAGGAAATCCAGGCCGCACCAAAAGAAAAGCGGGCTTTCGCCCACTCATTTCTCCGTGTTTCTCCGCAGTGCTCAAGGCGAAGCCAGGGGACAAATTCGTCTGCTTGTTCAGAATACGCCGATTTCCGATGAAGTTCAACGGTTCGGCGCGGCTATCCTGTTGGTTATAGGATGAACGATAACGCCAATTTATGATTCAGATACCAGTACCGGAAGCTCTTACCTTTGACGACGTTCTGCTCGTCCCCGCATACAGCGATGTCGTTCCTGCTCAAGTAAGTACCCAGACCCTGCTCACACGTTCGATTTCCCTGAATACTCCTCTGGTTTCCGCCGCCATGGACACGGTGACCGAGTCGCGCCTGGCGATTGCCATGGCCCAGCAGGGCGGGTTAGGGGTGATTCACCGCAATTTAACCATCGAACAGCAGTCGAGTGAGGTGGACAAGGTAAAGCGGTCGGAGAGCGGCATGATTGTCGACCCGGTCACGATTGAGCCGCAGCAGCTTATCTCCGATGCGCTGGTGGTGATGCGGCGGTACAAGATCTCCGGGGTACCGGTGACCCAGGGGAAGAAGTTGGTGGGCATTCTCACCAACCGCGACCTGCGATTCGAAACGCGCACCGATATTCCGATCGGCGATGTGATGACCAAGGAGAACCTGATCACGGTACCTGTGGGAACAACGCTCGAAGAGGCGGAAAAGATCCTGCACCAGCACCGGGTGGAGAAGTTGCTGGTGGTGAATGGCGGTTATGAGCTGAAGGGTCTGATTACGGTAAAAGACATCCAGAAGAAGCTGAAGTACCCCAATGCGGCGAAGGACGACCAAGGCCGTTTGCGGGTGGGCGCGGCGCTTGGCGCGACCGGCGACTTTTTGGAACGAGCCGCCGAGTTGGTTCGTTTTCGGGTGGATGTGTTGGCGATTGATTCGGCGCACGGGCACTCGTCACGTGTACTGGATGCGGTTCGCGCGGTGAAGAAGCGTTTTCCCAATGTGCCTTTGATGGCTGGGAATGTGGCTACGTATGAAGGGGCCAAGGCGTTGATCGACGCTGGTGCGGATACGGTCAAGGTGGGGATTGGTCCGGGATCGATTTGCACCACGCGCATGGTGACGGGGGCGGGGATGCCGCAGATTACCGCGATCAGCGAGTGTTACCGGGCGGCACGCGAGCATGACATTCCGGTGATTGCGGATGGGGGTATCAAGTACTCCGGCGACGTGACCAAGGCGATCGCGGCGGGCGCGAACGTGGTCATGATTGGTTCGTTGTTTGCCGGGGTGGATGAGAGCCCGGGGGAGACGATCCTTTACCAGGGACGCAGCTTCAAGACTTACCGGGGCATGGGTTCGTTGTCGGCGATGTCGCAGGGGTCGGGAGAGCGCTACTTTCAGGAGAAGGGTGATATCGAGGAGAAACCTTCGAGTGAAGGGGTTGTTGCCCGGGAACGGAATGGGGAGAACCGGCTAGCCAAGTTTGTCCCGGAAGGGATTGAGGGGCGGGTGCCCCATGGTGGACCGCTCGAGGCTATGGTGTATCAGCTGGTGGGTGGGTTGCGTTCCGGGATGGGTTATGTGGGGTGTAACTCGATCAAGGAGTTGCAGGAGAAGTCTCGTTTTATTAGGATCTCGAGTGCCGGGTTGCGGGAGAGTCACGTCCACGATGTCATCATTACTCGCGAGGCGCCGAATTATCATGTGGAGTAGGTTGATTTTGTAAGTGTGTTTGTGACTTGTGCAGATTTGGCCGACGGTTAATCTACTTGCGATGAATTGTTGATCGACGTTATTAAGAACAGTCGTTGGGCTGCGCCCATCATTCTCGGTCGTCCAAAACCAAAGACCTTGGTGGGAAATCAAGATCCGCTCCCCGGCACTACTGTACTCCGGCAGCGACACTTGTATGAGTGGCATTCTTGTTGTGCGGGTGCAGGGTTGCGTCGCTCACCTGGTCATCTGCGTGGTTCTCTTCTCCCGCAAGTTCGAGGGAATTACCCGGCACAGGGGTGAGCCCGGCGAGATGCAGCAGCAGATCGTTGCTCTCGCGGAAGACCTCAGGTCCTGCATGCAGGTCCTGGGTGGCGGCAACAAAGATGCCGATGTGATGCCCAGGGTTGAGCGCGATGTAGGTGGTGTAACCAGCGCCTCCGCCAGTCTTCTCAATAATCATGGTCGGATCATCCGGTTGGTTGAGATGCACCCACCCGAGGCCGATGCCGTTGGGAACACCGGCGCGGCCGACACCTTGCGTCCAGCGGAGTTCCGAGGTTGGGATGTAAGCCGCCGTTGCGGCAGGATCCTGGTGCACGGGGACTCCGGGCAGACCGAGAAGGTATTTGAGCCAACGCGTCATGTCGTTCGCGGTCGAGTACATACCTCCCGATCCTTCGGCGGCGGTCGTGTCGGTACACCGGCCCTCATTCCTGGCGCCGATGAGGAGGCGAGCGCACTGGCCGGGAGTGGGGCTCAACGTCGTATCCCGCAGCCCGAGGGGTTTGGCGATTCGGTCAGCAAAGAGTTGCGGGTAGGGTTTTCCGGCAGCGACGGCCAAGGCATCCGCGAGCAGGTCAAACCCGATGTTGGAATAATGTGCGGCGGTTCCGGGAAGAAAGCGCAGGCGATAGCCCGGGAGCCACTGCCAGCGAAAGTTGTAGTCGGGAAAGGTAAAGTGGCCGGAATCGCCCGCGGGATAAGCGATTTCGCGGGGGAGACCCGCGGTGTGGGTGGCCAGATCGCGCAGCGTGATGGGACGGCCGCTCTGGCCACGCACCGTGAGGACAGGCACGGTGACATTATGGGGGGCAAACTTCTGCAGAGGGTCGGAGAGGGACACGCGTCCATCGGCGACCAGCTTCACCAGCAGGTCCGTGGTCATAATCTTGGACAGCGAGCAAAGACGAATCAGCGAGTCAGGGTTGGGTTTCTGGTGAGAGCCAGGAGAAGTCTGACCATAGCTTTGCATCCACGTCTCATGGTCGCGGACCACCACGACGACCATGCCGGTGGAGCGGCTCCGGTGAAACAGATCAGCCATGACGGGGTCGGCGGATTGGAGCTGAGGGAGGGGTACGGTCTGGGCCGGCAGCCTGTGCACACACAGGGGCAGGAAGAGGACGAGCGCTGCGAGCAAGGGAACCCAAAGCATCCCTTTGGGTGGAAGTATGCGCCTTAAGCGCCCTTTGCGCCCTTTGGGTGGAAGTATGCGCCTTAAGCGCCCTTTGGGTGGAAGTATGCGCCTTAAGCGCCCTTTGGGTGGAAGTGTGCGCCTTAAGCGCCTTAAGCGCCCTTTGGGTGGAAGTGTGCGCGTTATGCGCATTAAGTCCCCCAATGGGGGACCCGTGCCGATTTCCTCCAGCTTCGCTGTGACGCACAACTCAGGCTGCACGATGGGGCAGGGTCCAGTCGGGACGGATGTAGTGGCAGGTGTAGCCGTTTGGATATTTTTCCAGATAATCCTGATGCTCCGGCTCTGCTTGCCAGAAAGGACCGGCCGGCGCTACCTCGGTCACGACTTTTCCGGGCCAGATTCCTGAGGCGTTGACGTCAGCGATGGTGTCTTCCGCGATCCGCTTCTGCTCTTCGGTGGTATAGAAGATCGCAGAACGATAGCTGGCTCCACGGTCGTTTCCCTGGCGATTCATGGTGGTGGGATCATGAATCTGAAAGAAGAACTCGAGCAGCTTGCGATAGGTCAGCTTCTGCGGGTCAAAAACGATCTCGATCGCCTCAGCATGGGTGCCGTGATTGCGATAGGTGGCCTTGGGGACATCCCCGCCGGAATATCCGACTCGGGTCGAGATGACGCCCGGGTAGCGGCGCAAGAGATCCTGCATGCCCCAAAAACAGCCACCGGCCAGAATTGCGGTTTCATAGGATGGTGACATTTATTTCTCCTTCGTTGACTCAAATAGTTTGACATATTCCCCGTAGCCTTCGCTTTCCAGCTCATCGAGGGGGATAAAGCGCAGGGAGGCCGAATTGATGCAGTAACGCAAGCCCCCGGCAGCCTTGGGGCCGTCGTCAAAGACATGACCCAGGTGGCTGTCAGCGTGGGTCGACCGCACCTCAGTCCGGATCATTCCATGGGCGTTGTCAGACCGTTCCTCGACGTTTTCGGGATCCACGGGTTTGGTGAAACTGGGCCAGCCACAGTCGCTGTCGAATTTGTCGAGGGAAGTGAAGAGCGGCTCGCCGGAAACGATGTCTACGTACAGGCCTGGCGCATCGTGGTCCCAATAGGCGTTCTGAAACGGGCGTTCGGTAGCACTCTGCTGCGTGACTCGAAATTGTTCGCTGGAGAGGCGAGAGATAGCATCAGCGTCTTTTGTGTAGTTGGCCATGCGACATCCTTTTTTCGATATATTTGGCGGTTATTCGATCCCCCGGATCGGGGAATGGATGCAAGGAAATAGTTTGATTTGATCAATAAGGAGGGATCCCAGGTCTCAAAAGCGAGACCCGGGGCACCCTTCGCTGGCCCAGGTCGAAGCGGCTCAGCGCTCGTCGGCGGAGGGACCGTACATGCCTGGGATCTGAGCGCCGAGCGACCTAAGGTCGCGGCCTAGTTGCGCGCGGTGATGGATGTGGTGATTCAGCGCCCAGGTGCGGAAGACGACGTAGCGTGAGCTGTCGATCCAGGTCTGGTCACCAGCCGTCATCTTCCAGTTGTCGTTCCATTTGGATGGATCAAGACGCGCGAGAATTTGCTTTGCCTGCGATGTATCGGCGTCGAACTTTTGCAGGATTTCGGCTTTGGTTGCGGGGTTCCAGGGCTTGTAGCTTCCCATGTCGAACTCGAGGCCGTCTTTGGATAGCGAGTTGATCCCCCATTCTCCCGCTGTTTCTGCAACGTGAGCGGCAAGGCGGCCGAGCGTCATGCATTTCGGGTTGGCCTTCCAGTTCAGATCGGCGTCGGCGGGAATCGCATCCAGCATTTTTCGCGTCGATGCGAGTTCCCGATCGTACTCGGCTATTAATTCCTTTTGCATGTCCATCGGCACCCTCCAGAATCCTGTGCAGGATAAGCATACGAAACTTGCCGTCAAAATGTCATGAAGGCGTTTCTCTTCTCCCCCGCATCAGGATCGGTTAGTGGGTGGCGGAAGGATCGGCAGAATCCCGCTCCATTTTGCCACCTGGCCCGTAGGCTGGATGGTCTCGTTGGTCATTTATCTCAATATCGTAAATGGCCTTTGTCCGACGCCTGAGTTTGGAACGATTCGGTTATCAGCCGTGCCCTGAACGCGCCTATTCATCCACCCTAGTGGGATTCTTCCGCGACCGCGCGTGATTTAGCCTTTGCAATCGATCGGAGTAATCTTTGGATTTTTCCCGCGCGGTCAAACTATTGTGGGTCTCACTGCTGGTTGGGCTGCTTTCAAGCTTATTCACTGCCTGTGGTACCACTTCCGTTTATCGAGATAACGGCGTCATTCCACGCGCATTCTTTGGTATGACGGTGCTCGATTCCGAGCATGTGAGCCCCCCGATTGACTATGGAACGACGAGAACGTGGGACTCGTTTCCCACGCTTGATTGGGCGGACATCAACTCCTCCGCCGGGGTCTACCATTTTGAACAGCTGGATGCGTACATCCAATTAAATCAGGCGCGCGGCGCCGATGTCATTTACACATTTGGAAGAACGCCCCAGTGGGCGTCGTCGCAACCGAGCACTCCCGGTCCCTACGGGCCGGGCGAGTGTGCCCCGCCGGCTGATCTGAAAAACTGGGATAATTATGTAACTGCTATTGTTTCTCACGCCGGCTCCGGCATTACTTATTGGGAACTGTGGAACGAGCCACAGGATCCCGAGTACTACTGCGGCGATATACCGACGATGCTTACGATGGCACAGCATGCTTACCGCATCATCAAATCCATTAACCCGGCGGCGCAGGTGATCACACCCACGGTGACCGCGTCCGAGGGTCCAGAGTGGCTCGACAAGTATCTCGCCGCGGGCGGAGGGGATTACGCGGACATCATCTCCTTCCATGGCTATTGCAATAGCCAGGCTGAGTCCATTGTCCCCGTGGCGTCGCGTTACCGGGAGGTGATGAGGGCGCACGGCCAGAGCGGTAAGCCTCTATGGGACACGGAAGCTGACTGGGCCGGGGACCCTGATGACGCACTTTATGGAAGTGAAAACCGGGCGGCTTTCGTGGCCAAGTACTATTTCCTGCAATGGTCCGAAGGGATAAGCCGGTTCGTTTGGTACGCCTACGATGGCGGTGGCTGGGGCGGCCTTTGGAGTCCGGGCTCCGGCGCTGACCCGGGTGTTGCATCGTACGTTGCCGTTCAACAGTGGATGGTTGGCGCGTCGATGACCTCAGGGTGCGCACCAGACGCAAGCGGGACCTGGAGCTGCACGCTGAACCGGGCCGGCGGGTACCAGGCACTTGTCCTCTGGAACACAAGCAAGACGGTGAGCTATCGAGTGCCGGAGCAATATACAGAGGTCCGCGATCTCTCCGGCAACGTGCAACCGTTGGCCGGAGGTAAGTTGCAGGTTGGGGACAGGCCGGTGCTGGTTGAGACCGGGAAGGCTTTCTAGAAACGCTGCGCCACTCAGGTGGCGAACGTTTCGACGGTGGATCCCAGGTCTCAAACGCGAGACCCCACGGCATACCGGGGCAGGCTAGGGCACCCCTTCGCATTTCCAGTAGCGGAATCGGTTTGCGGCTTGGGTTGACATTCGACCCAAGGTGGCGAATACTTGGGTCGAATGGCTACCCGAGAAAATGAAGACGATCGCATTGCCTTGTTGCAGGGCACGCTGGACCTGCTGATTCTGAAGACGCTGGTGCTGGGAGCGTGCCATGGGCAGGGCGTAGCAAGGTTGATTCAACGCCAGTCGGAAGAAGTATTTCTGGTCGACCACGGCTCGCTCTACGTGGCTCTGCAAAGGCTGGAAGACAGGAAGTGGATCCGCGCCAAGTGGGGCGTGAGCGAGAACAACCGCAAAGCTCGTTTTTATTCGATCACCGCGAAGGGCCGCGAGCAGCTTGCGGAAAAGACCGGCGAATGGCGCCGCCTGACGCGGGCAATGGGATTGATTCTGGATTCGGGGAGCGGGCCGCAGAGCGAGGAAGCATAGATATGTTCAGGCGCAAGCGCAGTGCTGAAGATTTTGCAGAAGAAATCAAGACGCATCTTGAACTGGAAGCCGAGGAACTACAGAGCAGCGGCTTAAGCGAGGACGAGGCGCGGTGGCGGGCGCGGCGTGAGTTCGGCAACGTGCGCGCGGCGCAAGAACGGTTCTACCTGAAAGGCCGGTGGGTGGGCCTGGAGAAGCTGTTGCGCGATCTACGATTCGGGCTGCGCTCGCTGCGGCAAAGTCCAGGGTTTACCGCGACAGCGATTGTGACGATAGCGCTGGGCGTGGGTGTGAACACGGCTGTATTCAGCCTGATGAACGCCGTGTTGCTGCGGTCACTGCCGGTGAGCGATCCGGATCGCCTGGTGTACCTGAGGACGACGAACCCGCCCCACGGAACCGGCACGATTGATTCCAACAAAACGTTTTCCTACGCCGTCTATGACGCTCTGCGGCAGCAAGGGGGTGCGCTTTCACCACTGATGGCTTATGTGCCACTGTCGGGCAGCAAGGTTGCCGTCCGCTACGGAGCCGACCCGGAAGAAGCGGAAGGCGACATGGTAAGCGGCACATTCTTTTCGGGCCTGGGCGTGAAGCTGGCGCGCGGACGCGGCTTCAGCGAGCGGGACGAGACGGACCGTGCGGCAATGGGCGTCATCAGCTACAACTACTGGACGCGACGGTTTGCGCGCAACCCGGACGTCCTCGGCACTGCGTTATACGTCAACGGGGTACCCATCACGATCGTGGGCGTTGCGGCGGAAGGCTTTGAAGGGGTAGAGGGCGGCAGGTCCACTGATTTCTGGATTCCGTTGCAGAGCCGCCCGGAACTGAATGCGTGGGGCAATCCGCTGGAAGACGGAAAGAACTACATTGCCAACCAAACCTGGTGGTGCCTGCGGCTCATTGGACGTCTCGCTCCGGGCAAAGACAGAGCGCAGGTGGTGGCGCAATTGCAGCCCATCTTTCAGCGAGCGGCCTACGCCGGCCTGGGCACGCCGCCGGTGGGAGAGAGGCCGCCAGTCCTGAGCGTGGCCGATGCCAAGAATTTTCCCGGATACAGCGAGATGTACGGCAACCCGCTGCGCATGTTGATGGCCATGGTCGGCCTGGTGCTGTTGATTGCGCTGACCAATGTCGTGATGCTGCTGGTGGCCCGGAATGGGGCGCGGCAGCGTGAGTTTTCTGTCCGGCAGGCGCTGGGCGCAGGGCGCGGCGAGCTGCTGCGGCAGTTGCTGGCGGAGAGCTTGATCCTGGTGACTGCGGGTGGGGCGTTGGCCTGGGGCTTTGCGGAGATGGCGACACGGCTGCTAGGGAGATGGGCGCAGATTGAGTCCAGCCTGGCTCCGGATAGAACAGTGATGTTTTTTACCATGGGCGTGCTGGTCATGACCGCGTTGCTTTTGGCACTCGCGCCGTTACGTGTAGCGCTTGCGGGCAAAGCCCAACTGGCGCTGAAGACGGCGGCGGCCACGGCGAACACGGATACCGGAAAATCGCGCGCGGGGAGAGTGATTGTGGCGCTGCAGATCGCGCTGTGCATGGTCCTGCTGGTGGGCGCAGGACTGCTGATTCGCACCCTGCGTAATTTGCAAAATACTCCCCTGGGAATGCAAATCGAAGGCCTGGTGGTCTTCGGAGTGAAGCCTAATATCCAGTCCATTCCCGAGGGTACCGCCTTCTATGTAAACCTGATGAACCGGCTGCGCGCGCTGCCTGGTGTGGAGTCGGTGACCGTCATGGAAGCACGCCTTGGTTCCGGGTCGTCGGACAACAGCGACATGCGGGTGGATGGGAAGTTGCCGGATGTGGCTAACGGATCATCGCGAACGGTACGCAGCAACGTGGTGGGACCGGACTTCTTTCGCACGCTCGGAGTGCCTGTACTCATGGGCCGTGACTTTTCCGATTCTGATACCGCCACCTCGCCTCACGCCGGCATCATCAACGAACAATTTGCGCAACGCTTCTTTCCCAAGCAGAATCCGCTGGGGCACACCATCGGCACCGAGGACGGCCTCTACCAGATGACCGTAGTCGGGGTGGTGAAAGATCACAAATATCGCAGCATTCATGAAGATCCCATTCCCATGGCCTGGTATATGTACGCCCAGATTCCGATGACCGGGGCGATGGACGTAGAGATGCGTGTTCACGGTGATCCACTGGCCATTCTGCCTTCTGCGCGCAAGGCGCTGCAGGAGATGAATCCTAACCTGCCGCTGATACAGCCGATGACGCAACGGGCGCAATACGATCTGACTATTTCCGGGGAGGTGCTGTTTGCACGGCTGGCTGGTTTCTTTGGATTTCTGGCGGTGGTTCTGGTGGCGGCAGGGCTTTATGGAACGGTGGCGTACCGGGTAAGCATGCGGACAGCGGAGATTGGTGTGCGCATGGCCGTGGGTGCACGACGCGGGCAGGTGGTGTGGATGATCCTGAAAGGCAGCCTGCTGCTTACTGCGGCAGGGGTGGTGATCGGTGTTCCAGCAGCGATGCTGGTGGGTCGCGCGTTGACGTCGTCTCTCTATGGGGTGCAGCCATTGGATGCGGTGAGCTATCTTCTGGCTGTGGCAGGCGTGGCTTTGGTTTCGTTGGCGGCAAGCGCAGTGCCCGCCGCCCGCGCGGCGGGGGTCGACCCCATGAGAGCGCTCCGCATGGAGTAGCGGCTAGGTTAGAGAGTCACTTCGAGGCGCGCGTAGCTCGCTTCCATTCCGTGCTCCATTCCGGTGGCCAGCATCATGTTCCGTGTCTGAGCATCGGGCAGGGTCATGCGCATCGTCATCAACGTACCGGTGCCGTCCGGATCGAATCTTGTTTCAACGTGATTGTCGGGCGTAGAGTCCGGCAGGAACATCCGTTCGACATGGACGATTCTGCTATAGGGTTCGAGTTCGAGATATTCTCCGGTGAGGTAGAATCCGGCACCCTTCCCGTTGCTCCACTCGTACCGGATCTTGCCGCCCGGCCTGGCTTCGTTGATGCAGACCGGCATGGTCCAACCCTCGGGGCCGAGTAACCATTTCTGAATGATTGCCGGATCTGTGTGGGCGCGGTAGATGAGTTCCGGCGGCGCGGCGAAACGTCTCCGGGCGATCACGTGTGTATCCCCTTCTGTCTTGAGTTCCAGTTTGTTCATCGCGATTCTCCTTTCTGTTGGGTTGGCAACTCAGCCAGAAGCTGGTCCAGCCGGTTGTAGTTTTGCTCGAGGGTTTTTCGGAGCATCGCCAGCCATCGGTCCATGGCGTCAATGCGCGCCTTGACCAGACGACGGGGCCGTCTTGTTCCGTCGACACGGCGGACAATCAGTCCCGCATCTTCGAGCACTTTGAGGTGTTGAGAGATGGCTGGTTGCGAGATCTCGAACGGCTCCGCTAGTTCGTTGACAGTAGCCTCCCCTTTGGCAAGGCGCGCGAGAATGGCTCGCCGCGTGGGGTCGGCCAAGGCAGAGAAGGCGGAGTCGAGATTCTCTCCTGCATTCATAATATTTAGCTTATATAAGCAATCTATTATCGTCAAGCAAAGACTGACCGGCGCCGAGCCATGATTATGCTGGAGCATGACCTTAGCGATGTTCCAGCCTTTCGATCAGCTCGCGGCAAAGCTTCTCGACACCTCCACGAACGATGAGGACGGAGCGCACGACCTGTCCCATATCGTGCGGGTCTGGCGCAACGTTCAGTTAATTCATCGGGATGAGGGCGGTGACCTTGAAGTTTTGGCGGCGGCGGTGCTGCTGCACGACTGTGTTCAGGTGGCAAAGGATTCTCCCTTGCATAGTAGGGCCTCCATGCTCGCTGCGAACGAGGCGCGTGTCCGCCTCGGAGCACTGGAGTGGGAGCCATCGCGCATCGATACCGTTGCGTGGGCCATCGAGAGCCATAGCTTCTCGGCTGGGGTAGCGCCCACGAGTATCGAGGGCTGCATTCTGCAAGACGCCGATCGCCTGGACGCTATCGGCTTTGGCGGCATTGCGCGCTGTTTCTATACGGCGGGCCGTCTGGGATCACGCCTGTATGATTTGGCCGATCCCGAGGGAACGAGCCGCGCGCTGGATGATGGCCGAAACGCGTTGGATCACTTTCCGAAAAAGCTGTTGACGCTGGAGGGGACCTTCAAGACGCGCACCGGGCAGGATCTGGCGAGGGAGAGACACCATCGGGTGCTTGAGTTTTATCGCGGCATGCTCGCAGAAGTGAAAGGGCAGCCGCGGTGAGTTCCCCATTTAACAGGACACCAATGGCGACGATGATATTCTCCGCAGGGGGTGAAAGCGATGGAACCTGCGAAACCTAAATTGCCGATCGAAGCCGTACAACTCTACAACCGCTTCATTCACGGTGAGATGAGTCGCCGTGACTTCCTGGACGGCGTGCAGCGACTGGCGGTCGCCGGGCTGGCGGCGTCGACTATTGTTGAGGCGTTGATGCCGAATTATGCTTTGGGCCAACAAGTGTCCCGGACCGATGACAGGATCAAGGCTACGTACGAGACTGTCCCGTCGCCCCAGGGCAACGGAAGCATTAAAGGATACCTGGTACGGCCTGTGAGCGCGGACACGCGCTCTGCGACGGTTACGAAATTGCCCGGCATCATCGTCGTCCACGAGAATAGGGGTCTTAACCCTCATATTGAGGACATCGCGCGGCGTATGGCCCTGGCCAACTTCATGGCATTCGCACCGGATGGACTCACCTCTCTGGGTGGATTTCCCGGCGACGACTACAAAGGAGGCCAGATGTTCGCCAAGATCGACGGTAAGAAAATGGGCGAAGACATGGTGGCGGCGGCCCTGTGGCTGAAGGCGCGGCCCGACTGCACGGGCAAGATCGGCGTCACGGGCTTCTGTTACGGTGGCGGCGTCTCCAACATGCTGGCCGTCCGGTTGGGAGCTGATTTGGGGGCGGCGGTGCCGTTCTATGGCGGCCCCCCTGTCGCGGAAGACGTACCGAAGATCAAGGGGGCAGTTCTGGTTCACCACGGGGAACTCGACACGCGGTTGGCAGCCACATGGCCGGCTTACGATAAGGCGTTGACGGCGGCAAACGTCGCGCACGAAGGCTATATCTACCCTGGCGCCGTGCATGGGTTTAATTGTGATGCGACGCCGGAGCGCTATAACAAAGCCGCGGCCGATCTCGCCTGGCAGCGCACGATCGACTGGTTCGACAAATATACGCGTAGCTGAGGTGATGACACTGTGAACCTTGGCTTCGAAGAGTGCGGGGAAAGCTTGCGCTGGCTGTCGTGCATCAGCGCCTGGTCTCGAGTGCCAAAACACACGATCCCACGATAACGAGTATTCCCGACAGTGCCGCGCCGGCGAGTGCCACCTCCCCGGTCAGTCCGGGCGACGTGACCAACAGCCGGGAGACGGATTGAGGCAGCTGAAGGAGTCCCCATAGCAGCAAAACAACTGCGTATAGGCCGCTCAGCACGCCGACAATGAGAAACGGCCGGCGAGTGGCTCGCTGCAGAGCGTCCACACGCCGCCTGGTCTGGGCGCGGCTCCAAACCATAGCGGCCGGCGGAAGATCGAGCTGCCGTTCCAGCGTTGCCGCATTCTCCTTGAGCGACGCGGCAATCAACTCCGTTTGGGTGCACAG
>JBAVQC010000249.1:0-11855 GCA_049693715.1 Acidobacteriaceae bacterium
GGGCTTTAGCCCCTGAGCTACGCTTTTTGCGCCGGTCTTTGAATCTTTCAGCATCGTGTTTCCCAGCCCTGGCCGGTTCACCCGGCCGGAAAGCGTACACAAAAAAACGTGGGAAGAGCCGAAGCCCTTCCCACGTATGAAGAGGTAACCAGTTCGGTTAGAACTGGAGGTGAAGCGTGAACTGCAGTTGACGGGGGTTGGTGGTTCCGCCTGTGCCCGTCGGATATGGACCGCTGGTGATCGCCCCCGAGCTGGACTGATCAATAGCGCCATTCGGAGTGTAAAGATTGATATGGTTAAACGCGTTAAAGGCATCAAAGCGGAACTGCGCCGTCACTTTCTCATAGATGGAAACGTTCTTCAAGAGCGACATGTCGCTGTTGAATAAGTTCGGACTAAAGGCTGACTCGCGCCTGATGCTTCCAAGTTGGTCCAAGCCAGGGCAAGTGAATCCGCCGGTGACGCTGCCTGCGTTGCAAAGATTATTTCCAGCGGCCAGGTCTGCCGCACTGATGACGGGTGAAAAGAGATGGGGTCCGCTGCCCACTCCCGGTGTCCCTTGCACCTGATATTTGATGTTCTTCACATTGCCGTTCGGCTGGGCAGGTGCGGAACCCGGTATCTGGGCACCGCTACCGGAATAGCTGAGGGAGAAGGGGAGTCCACTCTGCCAGATGACGACGGGGCTGAACTGCCAGCCACCGATTACCCCATTCACCCACGTGTTGACGTTGCCGGCCAACAACTGATTTCGGCCGATCGGAAGGCTCCACAAGCCGTAAGACGTGAACGCGCTGCGGCGGATGGCCGAATCGTTGCCGATCACCGCCGCCTTGTCCCAGGTAGCAAAGCCGCTTGCGGTGTCTAAACCTCGCTGGTACGCGTAATTCAGGTTGAGGCTAAGACCTTGCGTGAACGTCTTGGTAAATTTGGCCTGCAGGGCGTTGTAGTGAGTGTCCTGGTCGTCTCCGTAGTAGCTGATATCTTGGGTCCAGCCACAAGGGCCACCGCAGGCCGGTAGTGAGCCGTTGTTGTAACGCCGCAGCAGCGTGTTGTTGGCAGTGCCGCCGTCAGGCGCGATCCCCCCCACCGATGCCGGATTCGTCGCCGCTGCCGGGTCATAGTGAAGCGCTTGTCCGTTCTGTCTGAACGTGCCGGGCAGAAAGATCGCTGGCTCGTTGGGGTTGGTGTTATTGCCGTCGCCATCGCTGAGCGTGTGCGTTCCCTTGTTGCCAACATAGGCTATTTCCACTGACATGGTCGCTGTGAGCGAGTGTTGGACCGCCACGTTCCAGGCGTCCAGGGTAGGCAGCCGTTCAGTGAACGGCCGCGCTTTCACGTTCGTTGACGAGGCGATGGTTGCGCCGCCGGTCCCAGGGAGGATCTCATTAATCGGGATCTGGCCTGCGGAGTTCGCAGCTGGGGGCGTGTAGTTCGACAGTGGGCTGGTGGCGACTTTGCCTAAGCCCGGAATACTGGCGTTCGTAGGATCTGACAAGTTGAAGGCATAGCTGGTGTTGCCGTTTGTTCCGTTCAAGGACTGGTTAGCAAGTACAGGAATGTTCTGGGTCACCACGTGGCCGAAGTCAGAGCCGAAGACGCCCAGGTCAAAGCTGCGTCCGTAACCGGCGCGAATGACGGTCTTAGGTGTCAGTTGATAAGCGATACCCAAACGCGGGTTCCAGGCGTTCTTGGCAGCCGCGACCCCCAGGTTAAGCGGTACATTGCCTTCCCCGGCAACGTTGATGTAACCCGTCTGAAGATTCAGCAGCGCGCCATTACCGGCCCCATTCACCCGTTCCGGAGCATAGAACTCGTATCGTACCCCGAGGTTTAGCGTCAGTTTCGGCGAAAAACGCCAGGTGTCCTGCACGTAGAAGTAGTCGCGCGGCTGAAACTCTTTGGCGTTCGTCGAGGTGCTGGCGTAACGGTTGAAGCTGAACACGTCGCCCAGGATGAAGGTCGCAAAACCCAGTCCCCCGGTGGTGCCGTTGGAGGTGGGCCCGTTAGCAAAATTATCTACACCGGTACGATCGCTGTCGCTCGGTACGCGCAGATTGCGCGCATAGCGAAGATCGACACCGAACTTTACTGCGTGATTGCGAATCGTCTTCGTCCAATTATTGACCAACTGGTACTGATCTTCCTTTTCCTTGAGCGGGCAGTTGCAATGATTCTGATTCAGGCCGGAGCCGAACTGCGGACCGCTGTTCTGAATAGTCGAGGTATCGGTCGGACTAGTTCTGATCACGTCGGCGATGTTGATATTCGGCGTTCCGTAGTCTGTAGCAACTACCTGGTTCGGCGCGGTGCCGCTTATGTTCTGTCCGAGGAAAGGCAGGTTTGTATTCCCGGGATCGTTCTTGTGGGTAATGATGTTGTAGCGGAAGTATCCCAGACGAACGTCCGTCACCAGATTTGAGTTGATAGCGACGTCTACGCCCGCGGCGAAGCTGTCATTTGCTCCTTGTGACACGCCGCCGTAGCCGGCAATGCCCAAGCCCGGACCGCCGGCCGGACCAAACAGGCTGGCGCCAGTTAGCGTGTCGGTAAAGCGGCTGGCGCGGATGAAGGCGTGAGCCCGCGAAAACAACGTTGTGTCACCGCGAATGTCCCACTGATCACTGTTGAAAATGCCGGTTCCGGTGCCTTGGTAGTTGGTGGTGAGACCGTTATCGGTGGTGAAGTTGTTGGGCACCTTTCCGTTGGCCAACAATAGCTTGAAAAGGTTTAATGCTTGGGGCGAGAGCTGACTCAGGGGGATGATGTTGTTAGCGTAAGGTATGGGCGTTCCGCTCCGGTTGTCATACAGCTGGTGGCCGGGAACCGCAAGGTATTGGCTGAAGTCGCAGCCGGGCAATCCGTTCGACGCGCTGACCGCCCCAGTGCAACTCTGCAATGCCAGCAACGATGGCACGGTACCGAGTCCGGAAGATCCTACCTTCTGCCGCACACCCTGGTAATCGGTGAAGAAGAATGCCTTGTCCCTGAGAATCGGGCCGCCGATGGAACCGCCAAATTGGTTCTTGAGCCCGCCGGGGTAACCAGCAGCTTTTGAGACGGTAAACGGGTCACGCGCCAGGTTGGCATTGCTTTCACGATTGTCGAAGGCAGTTCCGTGGAACGAATTGGTGCCCGATTTGGTCTGAACTGTTTGCACCGAGGAGACGGCCTTGCCGAACTCCGCGTCAAAATTCTGCGTCGCGATCTTCGCCTCGGATATGGACTCGTAGTTTGGATTCACGACGATGATGCCGAGAATGGCATCCTGATTGTCGGTGCCGTCCAGGGTGTAGTTCACCCCGCCGAAGGCTTGGCCATCAATTTGAATCTGCTTGGAACCTTGCGGGTCTTCCGATGCCGCATGCGCCCAACCAAGCTGCACCGCACCCGGCAGCAATAGCTGCAAGTTGGTGAAGTTATGGTCGGGGATGGGTAAGGTCCCGATGTCCTGCGCTGAGTAGTTGGTGGCCACGTCTGCGCGGTCGGTCTTGAGCTGTGGGACCGTATCCGCATTGACGGTGACTACTTCGCCTGCGGTGCCGACGGAGAGGATAACCGAGACGTTGTCTGAGCTGTCGGCAACCACCTTGATATTATTTTGCTCATATTTCTTAAAGCCCGGCTGATCGACCGTTACGGAGTACACATCAGGAATGAGATGGTCCACCCGGAACTCGCCGCTTTCGTTGGCGTTTGCTGTAACCGTAGTTCCCTTGGCGGTATCAGTGACGACAACGGGCGCACTCGGGATCAGCGCACCGGTAGCGTCCGTGACTGTTCCGTAGATGGCTCCGTAGACGGCTTGTCCGAGGGCATTACTGGGTGAGAATGCAATCACGGCGAGAGCCGCTAGAAAGGCTCCTCTAATTCTACTCATCACTACCTCCAAAGGCGGTGCAAATTCACTAATTATTGGCTGTTGATACAACAGCTTTCATCGGTCTGTAAAGCCTGCATCACCGCAAATTCGCGGAGTTGCGCAGGCAGCTTGTGGGTCGGCAGCACAGTAGCGGAAGCGCCAAAGGCCTGTCAAGTTCTTTTTCGGCGGACTTTGGCTGAGTGTCAGCCAAAGCATCGCTTTATAAGAATAAGGAGAGGGGAACGCGACCGTGAATGGTCCGCCGGGTCGCACTGGAACGAGTGCTTTTCTTTGCAGACTGTCGATGCCGGCGCGCCCTTACAATGGAGCATGGCATGTGGTCTGCATTGTTAAGCCGGTTGGTGTTGGCTGGTTTTCTCGCCGGCACAGCTGCATGCGCGCAGACGGCAAAGCCCACCGCTAGCGCAGCCGACATCCAGCGAGCCGATCAACTGTTCCGATCCGGGTCCGCCGCTTTTGCTGCGGGTAACCTGAGTGCAGCGCACTCGGACTTTGCCGGCCTGGTACGTCTGATGCCCCGGATCGCAACCGCCCACACCGCATACGGCGCGGTGCTCCTGGCCGAGGGACAACTCTCCGCCGCTGTATCGGAGTTGGAGACAGCCAGCAAACTCGATCCGAATGACGTTCGGGCGGCCATCAACCTCGGCGTGGCGTACCGCCGCCTTGATCAGAATGAGAAGTCCGTCCAGGCCTTCTCGAGCGTTGCCAATCGCCCGGATGGGGAATTGTCCGCCACCGAAGCCGTGCTCTACGCCGGAGCCCTGGCAGCTACCGGGGATGTCGCGCGCGCGCAAATGGTGATGGAACAAGCCTCGAAGCACAACCCGGACAGTGCCCCTGTGCAGGACGCTTTGGGCGCGTTGCTTGCTCAAAGAGGTTCCTACCAGGCCGCCCAGGAGGCATTCGAGCGCGCTATTTCGCTCGACGCAAATCTAGCCTCCGCGTACACCCATCTCGGCTCTGTTTTGCTGATTCGCAACCAACCCCAGCAGGCATTGACAGAGTTCCGTACCGCGGAGCACCTGGGGGATGCATCGCCCGCCCAACTGCTCGGCTTGGGAAAGGCCCTCACCGCGGCCGGTCAGGACGCCGAAGCGGTGATTGCCTTACGCCAAGCCGTCGCGGCCTCGCCGGCGGCGTCCGACGCAAAATATGCGCTGGCGCTGGCTCTACAGGATGCTGGAGACCCCAAAGCGGCTTTGCCCATCTTTCGCGATGTTTTGGCCCAGCAACCGCAGGATCCGGCAGTGCTCACCAACTATGGGCTGGCCCTGATGCAGACCGGGGACGCCAAAGGCGCGCTGCAGCTGTATCAGCGGGCCCAAGCTGCCGGAGACGCGTCGGCGACCCTGCGGGAAGACATCGGCGCAGCCTACCTGCAGCAGAACGACATTGACCATGCCATTGAGCAGTTTCGCGCAGGACTTGCGGCGGCGCCGGAGAATGTGCAACTCCATTACAACCTCGGGCTCGCCTACAAGCTGAAGGATGATCTTCCCGCCTCTGTCAAGGAATTGAAATATGCCGCGGAGCTCGACCCGCAATTGCCCGATCCTCATTACACCCTCGGCGTCATCGAGATGCAGCAGGGCGATTTCACCCAGGCAAAGGCGCAATTCGAGCAGGTGGTCGCTTTGCAACCGGCGAATGGGGATGCCTGGTCCGTTCTGGGGTCCGTCGACAAGCAAGCCGGCGACAGCGCCAATGCCGAAGAAGCGCTGCGCCGGGCGATCGCGCTGTTGCCGGAACAGCCAAGCCCGCACATTACCCTGGCTTCGATTCTGGCCGAGCGCGGCGAGAAAGAGAACGCCGCGGCCGAGCGCAAGATAGCCGCGCAATTGAGCCGCGAGGCCGGCGGAAAGCAACGGGCCCAGTTCGCTCTGGATAGCGGCCGAGCCTTGCTGGCCCGGGGACAGGTAAATGAAGCGATCGTTCAGTTGCAAACGGCAGTCACCGCTGAGCCGGGCTTGCTGGACGCACATGTGGCCCTGGCCGATGCATTCAGCCGGGCTGGACGAAACTCCGAAGCACTGGGCGAGCGCCAGAAGGCAGAGATGCTGGTGAAAGAGCAGCCCCTGCCCACGACTGCATCCCCGCGCTAGGCCTCCGCAAGCGTTCCCCCGCGTTGCGGGTCGATTTGCCATTTCCGTATACTCAGCCCAACCCAGGCTGAGCGGCAGGGTGAGGG
This sequence comes from Acidobacteriaceae bacterium, assembly GCA_049693715.1. Classification (GTDB taxonomy): domain Bacteria; phylum Acidobacteriota; class Terriglobia; order Terriglobales; family Acidobacteriaceae; genus PALSA-350. The sequence continues at coordinate 6,075 of JBAVQC010000249.1, forward strand.
TTCAGAGCGGAATGCGACCATCGCGACGGAATTTCCTGACCTCCCTGTCGCGTACCGCGCTGGTGCTGGCGTTGGACGATGTGCTGAGCCTGGTTGTTGCGGCGCAGCAGCAGGACGGTAACTCCAGACCTGCCTACAGCGCGCCGGCGAGGCCCGCCCCGAAGCTCGAGCCCTCCTCCGTAGCGGCCACTCCTCTGGGGTACAGTTTTGTGGATGTGGCGCGCAGCAGCGGATTGAACGTGAAGACCATCTACGGCGGGGAGCACAAGAATCGCTTTCTGCTCGAAACCACGGGCTGTGGTGTCGCCTTCTTTGATTACGATCAGGACGACTGGCTGGACATCTTTCTCGTCAATGGCTCACGGCTTGAAGGCTTTCCGCCAGACCAGGCGCCCATCTCGCGTTTATTCAAAAACAATCGTGATGGCACATTTACCGACGTCACCCAAAAAAGCGGTCTTGGCCACAGCGGATGGGGCCAAAGCTGTTGCGTGGGCGATTACGACAACGATGGCTGGAACGACCTCTTTGTGACTTACTACGGACAAAACAGGTTGTATCGCAACCACGGCGATGGCACATTTACCGACGTGACGGCAAAGGCGGGGCTGCTGCAGCCACCGGGACCCGGCGGACGCCCACGGTGGAATTCGGGCAGCGCGTTTCTCGATTACAACAAGGACGGCCATCTGGACCTGTTCGTGGCCAATTACATCGATTTCGATATCAAGACAGCGCCTCTGCCTGAGGCGGCCCACTGTACTTACAAGGGAATCCAGGTAGCTTGCGGGCCGCCGGGCCTGGAGGGTGGGAAGAACATCCTGTACCACAACAATGGTGACGGCACCTTCACCGATGTGAGCGCGAAGGCCGGGATCCTGGATACGCTCGGCACCTATGGCCTGAGCGTTGCCGTGGCAGATTTGGATAACGACGGCTGGCCCGACATCTATGTTGCCAACGACTCGACCTCGGCCACCTTCTACCGCAACCAGAAGGATGGAACCTTCAAGGACGAAGCGATCGAGAGCGGTATCGCCTATTCACCGGATGGCAAGCCACAAGCCGGCATGGGCGTGAGTATCGGCGACTTCAATCGCGACGGCTTGCTGGACATAGTCAAGACAAACTTCGCCGGGGATACAGACTCGCTCTACGCCAACCAGGGCGACGGTAACTTTGAAGATCAGACTTACCGCTCGGGTTTGGGGATCAACACCCGGTATTTAGGTTGGGGGGTGGGGTTCTTTGATCCCGACAACGACGGCTGGCTCGACATTTTAATCTGTAACGGGCACGTTTATCCCGAAGTAGAGGCGTCTCACATTGAAGCGCCCTATGCCGAGCACAAGTATCTCTACCGAAACCTGCGCAATGGGCAGTTTGAAGATGTAACCGCACATGGCGGAAGCGGCATAACCGACCCGGCGCCCGCGCGTGGCTGCGCTTTTGGCGACTATGACAACGATGGAGACATGGACGTGGTGGTGAACTGCGTGAACGCGCTGCCGCAGCTTTTGCGCTGCGACCAGGTAAGCGCTCCCGGGGCCGCACCACGGAACTGGATCAAGCTGAGGCTGGCCGGCACCCGGAGCAATCGCACCGGCATTGGCGCCCGGATCGCGGTGACCGCGGAAAATCAACCGGGGAAGCCGTTGCGGCAAATCGACGAGCTGCGCTCCGGCGGAAGCTATTATTCGCAGAATGATTTGCGTTTGCACTTTGGTCTGGATGCGGCGGTCAGGGCCGACCTGGTGGAGATCGCCTGGCCTTCGGGCGCCAAGGACCAATTCAAAAATCTCCAGGCCAATCACCTGTACGTGGTTCAAGAAGGCGGCAAGGTATTAAAGATCATGTCCATGCAACCGTCGTCTGCCTCGGGTAAGCCGAAGGGTGCTCTGTAGTACCTGGCGCTTGAAGACTCATCCGGCCCCATCTATGATGTGGACCTTATGCCTGACCAGATCGCCGATACATTTCTTTCCGCCTCGGTGAAGCACATGCAGCTCTCCGAGGATGGGATCAATCGCTGTCTCGCCAAGCTTTCCGATGAGCAGATGTGGCGTCGCGGGGCGGACCACGAAAATTCCATTGCCAACCTTCTGCTCCATCTCGAGGGTAATATTCGGCAGTGGTTTCTGCACGGAATCGACGGTCAGCCGGACGTGCGTAAACGGGATGAGGAATTCACGCTCTCACCGTCCCAGGGCTGCGACGAGGTTCGCCGCTGCTTTGCCGCCACTCTCGCAGAATCCCGCAAGGTGATCGGGTCGCTGGCCCCTGAACGTCTGCTGGAAATCATCGACCCGCAGCCTACAGGGAATTGGGGACCGATGACTATCCTGGAAGCGATTTATCGGATCGTCGGTCACCTCCAAGTGCACCAGGGGCAGATCATCCTGCTGACCAAACAGCTTGTGGGCGCGGATCTGGATCTGTCACTGCCACGGAAACGATAGTTGCCTGGTAACCTCGGTATAGCGCTGGGCAGGATGGGCCGTCTGCCCGACGCCATCGCGCAACTGCGGGCAGAACAGCAGTGAGGTGACGGCGGGACGAGCACTGAATTGGCGTGCTTAATTGAGCCTTCGAATTTTATGGAGCACCGGGCCGGAATTGAACCGGCGAATACTGGTTTTGCAGACCAGCGCGTTAGCCACTTCGCCACCGGTGCCCATCTCGTCACTCTAAAAGGCGGAGCGGGTGGCAAGCCCTGCCCTTCAGAGTGTACCTATTTTGCCTGGTTGGCGAGGTGCTTCTTTGCCAGGTACCAGGTTTCTACCGCCAACCCCAGCTCCGACGCCTTGGTGCGCTTGCGCGCATCTTCACGGTCACCGGCGCCGCCACCATGACCGAGTCTCCTCGCCTCCAATTTGGCGGGAACCAGCACGCCGTGGCCGTCGATAGTTTGTTCAAGCACGAGGGAACCTGGGGGTGAATGCTTATCGTATGTCAGGATTCGAGGCTGGGGCGTCGAACTAGGAACACACCCGCAGCGTGCAGCAGCTGCAACAGAGGGAGCCGGGATGGTGAGAGGCAGTTGCCATGTCTCAAGCAGGAAGCAGCGGGGTGCGTGGCTTCAACTTATTCAAGCATAGAAGTGCCGGACTGAGGTGTCAAACTTCGATGTTGCGCGTGTGCCAGAGTCGACCATTCAGTCGTGCAACCGCTGAAAGGAAATTCAAAAGAAAAAGACGGTCGAAACCGAATCGAGCATTTTTTTATTTCCTGGCAGCACTGATCCTGTAGCAAAAGAGCCCCTTTTCCTTGAACGATTCACATGCTTTCAACAGGGCGAAGCACGCAAATAGGCAACACTGGCAACACGACACCGTGTCCCGGTGGAACCTCTGAGAAAAAGCAGGCGCCACTTCGCTTGATCTTCTCCGTTTACACATGGCTTTCCTCTTCGTACTCTGTGCAAGCGTTGCCGTAGAGGTAACGCAACTGTCGGCCTTTAATCTGACAATTGAATTCAGACCGGACGCGCTCGGATGCGCGCTGCTGCTGTACAAAGACCCGCGGTTCCCATAGCTATCGGGACCACAAGCAGGCCTGTGTGCAACTGACGGCTGCAGCCATCCTTGACGCGGCTTATTCCGTTCTCCCCCAAGCCGGCGGAGTGCACGTGCCATGTGTGCCCGCGATTCACAGCTCCTTCGAAAGGAGAATTGAAAGACCCATGCGCCCGAAGAAAACTATTTTGTGTGTCGACGACAACGAACAGGCTCTTTCCGTTCGTAAATTCATGCTTGAGACTCGAGGATACCGGGTACTGACCGCAGCCAGCAGTCAACAGGCATTGGAACTGTTCCGCGAAGGCGGGATCGATCTGGTTTTGAGCGACCTGATCATGCCTTACATGGACGGCAACGAACTCGTTCGCCGTATGAAGGAGCTCGCCCCGGAAGTGCCGGCGATCCTGATCAGCGGGAGTGTGAAGGCATTCGATCGCGCCAATCGCGCCGACGCCTTCCTGCCCAAAGGCGCCTGCTCGCCGGTTGAACTGCTGGAGCGCATCCGTGTGATGGTAGCCCGCAAGCGCGGCCCCAAGAAGGGCCACGGCCTGCGTCCGCTCATGGCGGAGCATGTAACATCGCGTGTCGTGGACCACGAGGCCGAGACCAGCGATCCATTGGTGGTGGGCGCCTGAGTTGGATCGACACTCGCGAATTTGAGAACCTCATCGACCAGTGTCTCTTACGTCCAGCACCCTGCCAGTTACAATCACAAACGTGCAGCCCATCATTGAGGCAAAGAACGTCAGCAAGGTTTATCGAGCGGGGAAGGTAGAGGTCCCCGCCGTTAGCCAGGTCTCATTTGTTGTGCCGCCGGGCGAGTTCGTCAGCATCGTCGGACCCTCGGGCAGCGGAAAATCGACCCTCTTCTACATCCTCGGCGGCCTCACGCGCGCCACCGCGGGAAGCGTGCTGATTGATGGCGTCGACTTTGCCAGGCTGACCGATGCGCGGCGAACCGTGTTGCGCAAGACGAAGATTGGCTTCGTATTTCAGAAGTTCAATCTGCTGCCCACGCTGACCGCGCGCGGCAATATCGAAATTGCGCGCGACATCGCCGGCAGCCACCTGCCGCAGGACGAGGAGTTTATGAAGTACCTGACCGGCATGCTCGGCATCGCTGGCCGTCTCGATCATCGTCCGTCGGAACTCTCCGGCGGGGAGCAGCAGCGGGTTGCGATCGCGCGCGCCCTCATCACCCGCCCGGCCATTATTCTTGCCGACGAGCCCACGGGTAACCTCGACACCGCCAATTCCGATGCGGTCCTTGCCATGCTCCGCCGCTGCAACCAGGAGTTCAAGCAGACGGTGTTGATGATCACCCACAATCCTGAGGCGGCAGCCATTGGAGACCGCATCCTGCACATGCGCGACGGCCATCTGTTGGACGCCTAGGCTGCGCCCGGCCTTCGATCGATGACTACCTGGGTCTTATTCGCCGGCTTGCCTGGGACGGGTAAGAGCACGCTTGCGCGGGCCATCGCGAAGCGTCTGGGCGCGGCCGTGCTCGACAAAGACCGGGTGCGTGGGGCGTTGTTCCCGGCTGCGTTCACTGATTACACCGCGCAACAGGATGAATTGTGCATGCGCGCGATGCTCGAGGCGGCCGCCTATCTGACGGAACTCGAGCGAGCCGAATACATCTTTTTCGATGGGCGTACGTTTTCCAGGCAGGCTCAGATCGAGGATGTCTTGCTGGCCGCCGCGCGTGCCGGTGCCTGCTGGCGCGTGGTGCATGTGAAGTGTGCGGATGCGGTTGCCGAGGAGCGCCTGGCTCGCAGCGACCCCAGCCATCCGGCACAGAATCGTGATGCGGCGCTTCATCGCCGGATCAAGCAGCAATTTGAGCCCATCACGCAGGCGAAGCTGGAGGTCGATACAACATCGGGCACGGATGCGCTGTTGACGGTGGTGGAAGAGTACATCACAGCCAAGGAGGGGTACCCGCGTTGACCGGGCGGTGAGCCGCCCGATATACTGCTTCAGGACGTATGCGGGAGTAGCTCAGTGGTAGAGCATCGCCTTGCCAAGGCGAGGGTCGCGGGTTCAAGTCCCGTCTCCCGCTCCATGTGGCTACCTGGAGTCCCCTGCGAAACTCAATCTTTGCCGAGCGAGCCGTAATAGTCTCAAAGTCGCACTTGCCGGACTGGTTTCTGCCGCCCCGGCATTACAATTGTGCAAGATGGCGCGGTACCCAAGCGGTAAGGGAGAGGTCTGCAAAACCTTTATGCGTCGGTTCGATTCCGACCCGCGCCTCCATCTT
>JBAVQC010000250.1:0-3017 GCA_049693715.1 Acidobacteriaceae bacterium
ATTTCGGGTTGGCCACTGCATTAAGGTGCGAAATTGGGTACAGTGCGCATCCACTTTATTTTCAAAAACTTGGATTCGTTTGCGCGGACTTTATTTCTGCTGGTTTCTCTTATTTACGCCAGATTACGGAATGCGCAGCGGACTTGGTTCCGATCATCCATGCTTTTACTGTCGACACTTTCTTTAGCAATCACAGTCCCGATCGTCCTCTGGCTTACGCATCTTTGGCCGGTGTAATGTAGCCGACTGCAACAAAACATTCAATTACGGTCTAATGAGGATGTTGCTAACGCACTGGCCGGAGTGCCCGCCAAATCCAGATTCGGAATAGACCAGGCAACTACAGCGGCGCACCCGGAAAGCCCTCCTAATGCGAAGAATACCCAACGGTATGCCGCCATCAATGCCGGCGCTATCTGAGAAGGCTCGACGCGGCTCGAACCAATCGAGGAAAGTTCCTGGCTAAGAATGGCCCGTGCGTTCGGATCGACAACTTGCAAAGCTCCAAGCAAGACCGCGGAAGCGATCGCGGCCCCTATCGCGCCCCCAATCGTGCGGCTGAACGACACAGTCGCCGTACTAACGCCCAGACGATCTTTCCCTGCCGCCCATTGCACCATGGTCTGCGCGGCGGGCATCGTCGATCCGAGGCCGGCCCCGATCAGAAGGGTTAGCAGTGCGATGAACATGGTTCCCAATTTGATTCCAGCTGCGAGGACAAAAAAAGCGCCCGCTACGATCGACAAACCGGCAGCCATCGGCGTCCGAGGATGCCCGGTTGTTGAAATTCGCAGACCCGCTGCGGTGGAAACAACCACCTGGGCCAGAGTGAGCGGGATCAGAAGGAGTCCGGACGTAGTCGCGCTTGTGCGGAACACTGTTTGAAAGAATACCGGCAATTGAACGATCAAGCCGAAAAGAACCGCCGCGAAAAGAAGAACCGTCAACGATGCGCGCCAGATAACGGGCTCTCCTATCAGTTGTGGAGAAATGAGCGGTTGCTGCGTCTTCTGCTCGATTGGGCGAAGAAGAACAAGCCCTGCGACTCCCAGGCTCGCGATCGTAAGCAGGACCGGGGACGTCCAGGCGATTTCATGACCGCCGATGCTCAAACTGAAAAGAACTGCTACGGTCGAAGCGACGAAGACGCTTGTTCCGGCGTAATCCAATCGACAGATCCCTGTCCCCGGGGATGTTTTAATGCGCAAGGCTGCGCAAGCGGCGCCTAGCCCGAGCGGGATATTGAGCCAAAAGATGCTGCGCCAGCCGAGGTGTTGCGAGAGAACGCCGCCGATTACCGGACCGAGTGTGCTGGCAAGGGCAAAATTGGCTCCCAGCCATCCCTGAATTTTTCCCCTCTCTTTTGGAGAAACTACTTCGCCGAGGAGTGCTTGCGCCAGGGTCATCAGACCGCCACCGCCAAAACCTTGCAGGGCGCGAGCACAAATCAGAATGAGAAGGGTGGGGGCAAGCGCGCACGCTACCGAGCCGGCCACAAATAGGCAGAGTGCCCACAATAGCATGCGCCTTCGCCCGTATGCGTCTCCCATGCGTCCATACAACGGAGCAGCCACAGTCGCTGCAATGAGGTACGAGGTAACCACCCAGGCGAGGTAGGAAAGTCCGCCGAGCGAACCCGTGATCGCCGGTAAGGCTGCGGCGATGATAGTTTGATCGAGCGCTCCCAGAAACATCGACGGAGCCACATGAAAGAAAGCAGATCGAAATTGTTCTCTCTTTTCTGCAGACAGTGAAGAGAGAGAATTCCCACTCTTTTCGCCGGCCGGCTCAATCATGTCGCTCCCTTCAGTTTGACCTCATGATTTGTTTCCTCGCGGAAAAGTTGCAGAACGGCACAACTGGTTACGAGCAAAGCCGAAAGTCCGAGTAAGTTTACAAGCGAGTGGCGCAGAACCAGAGCGCCGGCAACGGCTCCAAGAAACATCATGGAGATAGCCGCAACACGAATGCGCCATCTTGCGTTCGCTCCGCCAGCGATGGAGGAATCGAAGGCTAGACCAGCGACGGTCAGTGTCAGAACCGTAGTCGTTAGATCCGGAACACCAAGCCTGCGAACCGTGCCGTTGCGAACACCCATGGCAAAGCCGGTTAGAGCGATGACAACACATACAATGCTCTGCTCGGCGGGCTGCACGCGACCAGACCATGCAACAAAGGCGGCAATGGCGAGTACTGCGGCTTCAACTACAAGGGCTATGGATAGCCAGGAAGTTCTCTTCTCCCACCGAATCCGTGAATCAAGATGTCCGGCCACAGCGGCGCCCGCCAGCGCACTGAGAAGAGCTATGAAAGATCGCAACGACGACAGTTCGGGAGTACCGGCAAGGGCGAAGGCCATCAACACGACGTTGCCGGTCATGTTCGCGGTGAAGACATGGCCGAGCGCAAGGAAACTAGCAGCATCAACAAGTCCGGAGACAAATGTGAGAATGAGAAGAGTGCCATATAGCATCTGTTCAGCGGAGTTCGTTGCGCCGTCGGCCATTTCCATTGCCTCCTCACTAAAACTTGTATCCAGCCCATAGTGCCAATAGTTGAGGTTCCGCCCAGGCTGCGTCTCCAGCATGTATCTTTCGTTGAGGTACCCATTCGAGTAAGGAGCCTGTTCCCAATAATCGTTCAAGTCCCGCAGGGCCTTTCTCTGTGCTCCACATGGACTTACTTCCTACCTACAGTGGATCGATGGTTACACCGAATAGGTTCGATCGGGAACTTGTTGGATGCAGCGCTGTGCGCAAGGTCAATCTGGCACGCGCTATCCTTGACTTGACCGCGGGAACAGAGATCCGCAGAGCTTGCGCGATTTCTCTAGTGGAATATCCTCTTAGCCGAAACTCGACGACCTCCCTTAGTACCTGCGGGAGCCGGAGAATTGCATCCTTCAGCAACTCTTCCCTCTCCTTTCGCGCCAATCCGCTCTCAGGGTCCTCTGCAGCAGACCTTACCTCGCTTCGCTCATAGTTGTCGCCAGAATCGTCGGTACCGTCGAGCGGGAT
>JBAVQC010000251.1:0-11867 GCA_049693715.1 Acidobacteriaceae bacterium
GATTGGGCATATTCTGTCCTTCTGCTGCGCGCTCTTTTGCGGGCGCTCCTAAAAGCCAAGATCCACGGCGCCAGCACGAAACGACCAACGAAAAAAGCAGTGCCGAAGCCCAAGTATAAGAACTTCCTTCTGCGACTAGGGGCACAGAAAGGGGGCACAATCCGCAAATCCAAAGCTGTCATTGCTGCGTAACTTGTTGAAAACACATGGTGGACGCGGGTGGAATCGAACCACCAACCTGTCGATTAAGAGTCGAATGCTCTGCCAGTTGAGCTACGCGTCCGGAAGGGCTGGGAAGGCCGAATGTCAGTAACATTCAGGAGACAGGCGCGTTGAGCGCGTCTCGTGCCCAAGCAAAATATAACATAATCGACACCGCTCTTCAGAGTCATTGCGCTCGAATACGAGCAGTACGGTGGCTGTGGGTGGGAGCTGAACGAGACTTGTTGCCGGCCCTAAAACGAGAAGGAGAGACCGCCCTGGATGGACCGCTCGCTCTGAGCGAAATAGAGTGTGCTGCCATCAACCGTAAGGAATGGGCGATATCCCTCCGCTAACAGATTACGCACATCCACCAACGCCTCGGTTCCACTTGGCAGCAGGTGACCACAGTGGACGCGTTGGCGAATCAGGAGGTTCAGGTACGCACCTTGCCCGAAGCTGTCGTAAACCGCTACCGGGGTCACCGTGTTCACTGGCTGCCACCGGTAGGAGGTATGCCAGGTGGTTCCCGTCCGCACTACGCGGCCCTCGAGCGACGCCGTAACGGCTTCTGTTCTGCGCTGTGTCAATTGTTGCACTGCCTCGGCCACGGTGACCTGAGACTCCGGAACCTCGAAGGCTAAAGCTTTGCCGTTGGCATAGGAGACAGTGGCCCAGGTCGACCCTGCGATTTTCTGCGCCAGCACTGCGCTGATTCCGCCCGTGGTGTAGCCCGGGCCGGTGACGCGGAAGCCTTGCGAAACCGGATCGTACAAGATGTCCCCGGTGGTCAGCTCCTGTTGCGATACCCAGCCGCCGCCGCCGATAACCGGGCTCTGGATTTCATCCTCATAAAAAGCCACCAGGGCGCGACGCGATGCGGTGTTGTCCTCAAACCGCAGTTCCTGATGAAGACCGTGCTGGATACGGACCCGGCCGCCTTCTTCAGAAAACATGGGGGCAAGGGTGGCGCTGTCGGCCACGTTTCCAGCATTTTGCAGCTCCGGCGAAGTGGCAGCGCGATACGCAACACTGATGCCGTCTTCGTGCCAAGAGGCGTTGACGAACGGAAGACTGGACGTGGCGCCGGAAGGCCCATGCACCGACTGCACCTCGTTGCCCAGTTCGAGGGAAGCATTAGGGCCCAGGTTTACCGCCTCCGCGCTACGCAAGCGTAGAGCGGAGAAGCCGTGGCCGCCTGCACCTTCCACAGCGTTCATTTGTTGCACGCTGAGCACATTACGGATCTGGCGTTCCGGTCCCAGAGCCAGTTGATATCCCGCCAGGTACTCGGAGCCCTGCTCGGGCTGCGGGCTCAGATTGGCGCGCAAGATCAGGTGTCCGCCGACTGCGCTCGAGCGCTCTACCGCAAAAGCATGATGCGGGCCGCCCTGGCCAAATGCCCGCGAGGGGCCGGTCACTTCGACCCGGGCCGCCAACTGGGGGCCAGAGCCATGGTCATCGCCGGAAAGCACCACCAGCGGACCATCCTGCAGCAACCGCAACAGCGGACGATTGCTGGAGGAACGCAGGGTCCATTTCCAGTCATCGCTTGGCTCGTCCGGAGACTTGGGCTGAGCCGGGAGCCATTGGATGGCCTCAAACAGGGTGCTCAGGGTGAGATTGACAATCACTTTGCTGCGGGAACCAAGCTTGAGGTCTTCACGTAATGTAGGAAGGAAGGAATCACCGGTAGCTTTGATCTGATAGGTTCCGGGAAAAATGTGATCGAAGCTGAAGGCGCCGCGGGTGTTGGTGTAAACCCTTGCAACCACGGTTGCGTTGGTAGCCATTAACTCGACCATGGCACCCATCTGAGGAGTGCCCCGGGCATCGCGCACTACTCCGCTAACACTTCCCGGGAAAGGCGCGGCCGAGGCGGACAAGAGCCCGGCCACGGTCATCACCATCAAAGCTGCGACTTGGCAATACCTTTTACGCACTCAATACGCTACTCACTCAAACGCATTGCAGTAACCCAGTCCTACGATTGCCGGGCGGCCCTACTCCGGCCAGTCACGGTACTCTTTTGAGCTTATCAGAGGCCTAGTCAACCGTAAACGGGGCCGATTGCGCTACCTGCTGCTTGGATACATGATCGTTAACCGTGATGGTCACCTGGTACTTGCCCGGCTGGAGGCTGGCCAGGGGTACCGATCTCCTCACCGTCAACTGGTCGGAGTTGGCGCTGTTGTCTCCCAACGCGGCGCTGGTCTCCGACGTATCCAGGATCGCTTTGTTAGACGCCATATCCGTGATTTGGTACTGAATGGTGGCAGCATTTTGTTTGCTTTTGTCGTCGATGGCCAGGTTGTAGACCTGCATCCAGAAGCTCAGCTTCTGATCGCGGTGGAAACTGACTGCCACCAAAGGGCCCGAACTGACCCGGGGACGGACGTAGGTGTTACCGAGAATGAACTGCCCGGTGCCGATCTGCTTGGTCGGCACCTGCTCCATCTTGTCCGCCAGGATCAATGAGGAAGCCGAAAGCTTTTCATCGTCATACTTTGGCACCACAATCCCCTGCGCCCAGGTACCCACGTGGTCGGGGTTGTTCACGTCCTTGATGGCGATATCGACCCGGTACCGGCCCGGTTTCAGGGGCAAAGCCCACCAGTGGACCGAAGCCTGGTCAAGCGCCTTGCCCAGCAGCTCGCTCGGCTCTTCTACTTCCAGGGTCTGCTCAAATGTCTGGACCACGTGGTCCGTGATGGTGGCGATGCGGCCGAGCACGTTTACCTGGCCCTTGGCCACCCCATCTTTGGTGTTGAACGTAATGTCCCGGTTCCTGATCTGCAGGGTCAAAGGAACCAGTACGGTGTCCTCGGTGACCTTCACGTAGTCGGTGCGCACTTCAAAGGGGAAGAAGGGTCCGGTCAGCACCTTGTGGTTCACCAGGAACGATTCCAGATCCTTGAACTTGACCACTGGCGGGGCTTGCAGCTTGGAGAACTGTTCAAGGCGATCGAACTCCTTGGCCTGGTTCGAGGAAGCGAGGGGACCGCCGCCCAGATTCTCCAGGCCGCCGTTGAAGCGGTCGGTCCGCTTCGAGGTACCCAGCTGTTCGCCCAGGGTCGCACCGGCGCCCGGGACGTGTAACAGGGCGTCTTTTTCCGACCGGTCCAGGGTCATGTGGTAGTCGCCGCACTGACAGGTGTCCACAAACTCAATATTGACGTTCTCGCCGATGCCTTCGATATAGCGGTAGTTCCAGATCTCAAAGGGAAAGGTCGAGGTCTCGCCGCCGCCCTCTTCCACGGGCCGCTCGTAGGAGCCGCCGCTGGGATGAGCGTCGATGCTGTCCGGCTTGCCATAGGCGATGTACATGTGGCCGCGGTCCGTCTTCCAACCTGGCTTGCCGGCGGCAAAATGCTCGTTGGCATAAGCGATGCGGCGGTAGTTTTCTTCGCGGTATTCGTTTTCAGGAGAGTCGGGGTCTGGATTGCGCCGGCGCCAGAACTGTTCGATGAAGTTGTCCCGCTCTTCATCGTTGGACAGGCTCTTGAACGCCTTTAGTTCCTGGTCGGTGATGATCCAGCGCACGTCTTCTTCGACCCACTTCTTGTACGGGCCCTTGAGCTCGTTCCGCAGTTCCTTCTGCTGCTTGAACTTTTCTTTATCGTTCAGCGGCCTTTTCAGCGGATCCTGATTGCCTGGGGTGGTCTGGGTATCTTGGGTTGGGTTAGAAGAGGCCGGCGTGCTGGTCTGGGACCCAGTCTGTGCAATAGCCATGGATGGCAGGCCCAACGACAAGAGCAGAAAAAGGGTGGAATTAACCCTCAGCATAGGTTGCGCGATACTCCCCGTACGGCACAACAAGTTTAAGGTTCGGTAACGGCGAATTCAAGCGAGGAATGTGATTTCGGTCGCTATCTTCCAGCCGATAGGGCGCTGCGGTAACCGATTTTTAAGGTACTTGGGCGAAAAGCCGGGAACCCGCTGCCCTTGGTCCACGTATGATGTAGGCGAGTGCCGGGAACGCCGCTACCCATGAAACTGAAGAAAATTTTGATCATCTCAGGCGCGGTCCTGGTGGCGGCGGGAATCGCCGGATTCACCATTGTCCGAGCTCAATCGGGCTATACCAAGGTGCTTACTGCCAAGGTGGTTCGGCAGAACCTGGTCTCCATCGTCAGCGGAACAGGCCAGATCAAACCTAAGACCTATGTCAACATCGGGGCTACCTCCTTCGGCCGCATCACTCACCTGGCCGTGAAGGAAGGTGACCACGTGAAGCGCGGGCAGATCCTGGCCACGGTCGAGAGTGTGCAGGCCAAGGCGGGCGTGGAAGCACAAGAGGCGAGTATCCGGTCCGCGGATACGGACATCTCTTCTTACCTGGCGGCGGAAAAGACGGCGGAAGCGACGGTAGCCCACTCGGAGGCCGATCTCCAGCAAAAGCTGCTGGATTGGCAGCGGGCGCAGGCGCTGTACAAGGCGGAGCTGATCGCCAAGTCGGAATACGACTCGAAGAAGGCAGCCTACGACACCGACATCGCCACACTGGCGCAAAGCAAAGCCGCCCTGGTGCAGGCTCGGGCCCAGACCGCCTCTGCCCGTGGCAAGCTGGGGACCGCCCAAGCCACACTTACCAGCAATATCGATGCGCTGAACAAGACAGTCAGCATCGCACCTTTTGATGGGATCGTGACAAACATGCCGGTTCGCGAAGGCGAAACGGTTGTGGTGGGCATTCAAAATGCCGAGGGTAGCACCCTGATGACGCTGGCGGATCTGTCGATCATCACGGCCGAGGTCAAGGTCGACGAGACCGATATCGTGAATGTCGCGATGGGGCAGCCGGTGGACGTAACGGTCGATGCCTTACCCGGTAAGGTCTTCCCGGGAAAAGTAACGGAAGTGGGCGACCAAGCTATTCTGCGCTCCACCGGCATCGCCACCAGCCAAAGCACCACCGGCACCGAGGAGGCGAAGGATTTCAAGGTAGTGGTCACGCTGCTGAATCCGGCCCCGGAACTGCGCCCAGGACTTTCGGCCACAGCCAAAATTACGACCGCGCGGCGGCAGAATGTGTTGAGCATCCCCATTCAAGCCCTGGCGATGCGCACTGCGGCGTCCCTGAAGCCCGGCAATGCCATGCAGACGGTGAACGCTGCGTCCAATGGGGATACGCCGCCACCCGGCGTTCAGGATCCGGGAACCCAGGGAGTTTTTCTATTGCGCTCCCATGGCAGCAAGATCGAATCGCAGTTCGTCTCCGTCACCACGGGCATCACCGGCTCCACGGACATTGAAGTGACCGGTGGGTTGAAAGAGGGGGATGAAATTATCGTAGGGCCCTATAAAGTGCTGCGCACGCTCAAGAACGACGTCAAACTGAAGCGGGACAATGCAGCGGCGACCCAGAGCACGGAATCTTCGTAAACGGAACAACCGCGAGACAGGAGCAGAGGATGGCACTCGAAACCACCAGCGCAGCGCAAGCCGAGACGGCCCGTGATGGCGCCCAGGGAGAGGTCATCGTAGTCGAGGACTTGTGGAAGACGTACACCATGGGCCTGGACCAGGTGGTGAACGCGCTGTGCGGCATTAGTCTGCGCATTCAACACAATGAATACGTTGCCATCATGGGTCCTTCGGGTTCGGGCAAGTCGACGCTGATGAACCTGATTGGCTGCCTGGACACACCGACCAAGGGAAAATACTGGCTCAACGGTCACCTGGTGAGTGAGTTGAACGATGACGAGCTGGCGCGCATTCGCAATCGCGAAATCGGCTTTGTTTTTCAGACATTCAATCTTCTGGCGCGCGCGACCGCTCTGCACAATGTGGAACTGCCCTTGATCTACAACGGCACGCATGCGGAGGAGAGGATCGAGCGGGCCAAGGCTGCTTTGCGCTCGGTCAATCTCGAAGAGCGCATGAACCATAAACCAAACGAGTTATCGGGCGGTCAACGGCAACGGGTGGCGATTGCGCGCGCGCTAGTGAATCGGCCCTCGATCATCCTGGCCGATGAGCCGACGGGCAATCTGGACTCGAAGACCGGCGATGAGATCATGGCGCTCTTTGATGAGCTGCACGCAAAGGGCAACACCATCATCCTGGTGACGCACGAGCCGGACATTGCCGAGTATGCTCACCGGGTGGTCCACATCCGGGACGGAATCATCGCTTCCGACTCGGTATCGTCGGGTGTGCGCCGGCCCAAAGGCTGAGAAGCGTCTCGCCGGATGAATTCCAGCAGGGGCTTGAAGCGTCTGCTGGAGAACTCTCTTCTTGAAGGGCACGGGCTTCGGAGGGGGTGTGAGAACTCGCAGGTCCCTCCAAGTCCCCTTCGTTTCTGCCGGTTTGCGAAGGGGTTTGAAGGGATTTGTGGTCAAAGTTGGTTGTGCCGTCCCCTGAGGGGGACTTGGTTTCCGTTGGTTTCCTTTCCCGGCACTGCCGTGCCGGGCTCTGGACTCTGCCGTCCCTGCGGGACTGAGTCTGGAAACGCGGTTCTCACGCAGACTCCATAGCCCTCACTTGAGAAAGTTTTTCGCGCTCTGTTACTGACTCAAATCCTGCCCTCAACTCTTCTACGGCACCGCCGATACAACCGCTAAGAGAGCTTTCAAAGTCGGTTTAAGCCGAGATAGATAGAGGAGCAAGGAATGATCAATCAGCCGTTGCAACCACACCGGGAACAAGGCCGTTGGGCGCCTACGCGCCGGCCTCCGGGCGGCCCGTTGCCTGAGTTGGTTTCGCGATCGCTGGCCATGCGCCGGGTGAGTGAACAATTGCAGCAGATCGGCCCGCGCGTGCGGCTGGTGCTGATTGAAGGGGAAGCGGGCACCGGGAAACACCTGCTTGCCCGACACATCCAGGCGCGGCACGCTTCTGCGGGTCCGATGGTTGTCGAAGAGGCGTCCGGTTTGCTCCTGGCCGATGACCCCAACAACAGCGAGGTCCGTTCTGAGGCTCTACGCTCTGCCGTTCGCCGGGCGGGCGAGGGGGTGCTGCTGATCCGCAACATTGACGAATTGGGGGCTGGGCCTCAGGCGCAGCTGTTGCGTTACATTCGTTTCTTCGAAACGTCGCTCTCTGGCGAAAAGCAGGGCGTGCCAACCTCTCACTCCCAGCTGATCTGCACCGCTCGCAGGCCGTTGCGAGCCCAGGTGCTCGCCGGCGCCTTTTTGCCGGAAATCTACTATCGGTTAAGCGCTGTTTCCTTCGGGCTGCCCCCGCTGCGCGATCGCAAAGAAGACATCCCGGCACTGGTGCAGATGTTCATCGATACCGTCTCTCGGGAGCAGCAGCGGCCTTTGCAGGGTCTCGGTCCTGGTTCCCTCCCCATTCTGCTGCGCCACCTGTGGCCGGGCAACGTGCGCGAATTGGAAAGCGTAGTCCGGGCGGCGTGCCTGTCAAGCGAAGCCCAGTGGCTGCGTCCCATCGATCTGGTTATCCTTCCGCTCGAACCCGCCGGCAGCAAGGACGGTGAGCCGGCCCTGCCCGAGAACTTCACCCTCGATGGGGTGATCCGGCGGCACATTCTCCAGGTGCTGAAGTTGTGCGATGGCAACAAAGCGCGCGCCGCCTCTAAACTCGGGATTAGCAGGTCCACCCTTTATCGCATGCTCGAAGCCGACATTGCCATGCCTATGCAGTCTGCCGACGTAAAACAAGACGAAATGGTGGCATCGCCCGCAATCGCTCACCACGACTGAGTTTCCTGGCTGCACGCCGCGGTCAATTGCCTCGCCCTGTTCGCCTGCACGAAATGTCGATACACTGCGCATAGACCTGAATTCCTGGGTAGGGCGCCCATCTAGCATTGCGCGTGGGTTGCGCCTTAACTTCGCGATCTCCGCGAACCACACAGGAATCCGGGATCCAGCTTCCAGCGAGCCCAGGAATCCTTTTGTCACCAATACCCATCGCCATTATTTTCGTCTTCCTCGCACTTACGGCCAGCGGAGGCGCAGCGCAAGACCTTCCCCTTAACAACCGGGTGAAGACGCTGAACGCCATCTTCACCGATTACTGGGAAGATCGACTCAAGCACGAGCCGGAGCTTGCCTCCTCTCTCGGCGACAACCGGTACAACGATCAACTGACGGACTACTCCGTACAGGCCTATAACGATTCGCTCTCCCGGGAACGAGGATTTCTCAGCCGGCTGGCTGAGGTAGATACAACCGGCATGCCCGCCCAGGAGCAACTGAGCAAAGACCTGTTGGTGCGCGAGCTGATCATGAACCAACAGGAAGCCAGGTTCAAGCCCTGGGAAATGCCGGTCACCCAAATCGATGGCTTGCAGATCTCCCTTCCCAAACTTGTTCCTCAACTCACTTTCAGTTCGGTCAAGGACTACGACGACTACATCGCCCGGCTAAAGGAAGTGCCGCTCGCCTTTCGGCAGATCACCGACGACATGTCGATCGGCATGGATGACCATCGCGAGCCACCCGCTTACCTGATGGAGAAGGTGCTGGCGCAAGTAAACACGATCGCCAATGAAAAGCCTGAAGACGGACCGTTCGCTCAACCGCTCAAAGAGTTTCCTGCTTCGGTTTCTGCCACGCAACAAGCGCGCATCAAGCAGGAGCTGTTGGCTGCGATCGCCGGGCAGGTGGCGCCTGCCTATGTTCGTTTCGGCAAGTTTCTCAAGGCGCAATACATTCCCGGGGCACGCAACGATCCCGGCATCTGGGCTCTGCCGGATGGCGATGCCTACTACCGTTTTCTGGTGAAGCAGAGCACCACCACGGACCTGACGCCGGAACAGATTCATCAGCTCGGGCTCGACCAGGTAAAGCAGGACGAGGATCAGCTACTGGCCATTGCCCATAAGCTGGGCTTCGCGGATATCAAGGCATTGCAGAACGCCGCGACTCACAATCCGAAGCTTTTCCCAACCAGCAAAGAGCAGCTTCTGGACGCCTATCGCGGTTATCTCGACCGCATGCGCCCCAAACTGCCACAGCTCTTTGGGCGCCTCCCTAAAGCCCCGCTGGTCGTCATGCCAGTCCCCGCGTACAGCGAGAAGGATGAGGCAGCAGCCTATTACGATCACGGCGCGCCGGATGGTTCCCGGCCCGGCATGGTTTTCGTGAACACCTATCAGTTTGAGACACGGTCTCTTGCTGATGTTGAGGACCGGGCGTATCACGAAGGTCTGCCCGGGCACCATCTGCAGATATCGATCGCTCAGGAACTCACCGGCGTACCCGAGTTTCGCAAATACCTCGAGTACACGGCTTACACCGAAGGGTGGGGTCTTTACGCGGAGCAGTTAGGCAAGGATGTTGGTTTCTACCAGGACCCTTACAGCGATTACGGCCGGCTCGAAGGCGATATCTGGCGCGCAGTCCGCCTGGTGGTCGATACCGGTGTCCATTCAAAGCACTGGACGCGGCAGCAGATGGTCGACTACTTTCATGACCATTCGGCGGTAGAGGAAAGCGGTGTACAGTCGGAAGTCGATCGCTATATCGCGTGGCCGGCCCAGGCGCTCGGTTATAAGGTAGGACAACTCAAGTTCCTGGAGCTACGGGCCAAAGCGCAGCAGGCCCTGGGCGACAAGTTCAACCTGAGCGCCTTCCACGACCAGGTACTGGATTCCGGCGCGTTGCCCCTCGATACCCTGGAGCAACGCGTCGACAGCTGGATCGCGCAGCAAAAAGTACAAAAGTAGGGGAGAGATCATGGGCGGATTAACAACCGGGCAACCGCTAGCCGGTCTAAAGGTAGCCATTCTGGGAGCCGGGAAAATGGGCGGGATTCTGCTCCAGGCTTTCCTCAAGTCAAAGGTCCTTGCGCGGGAACAGATCGTGGCCACGGTGGAACACGAGGAGCGCGCCGGGCAGCTCTCCGCGCAATGGGGGGTCGATGTATCGACTGACAATGTGGGCGCTGCGCAGACAGCGGATCTGATCCTGATCGGGCTTAAGCCGATCACGGTTCCCGAGGTCGTGCGGCAGATTCGTCCCGCCCTCACCCCGAAAAAACTGCTGATTTCCATTGCTGCGTCGGTGCGGACGACAGCCATCGAACACTCCGCGGACATGGAAATCGGAGTGGTCCGGGCGATGCCCAATACTCCATCCATGCTGGGGGCCGGCATTGCTGCACTTAGCCGCGGACAGTTCGCCACCCAGGACCAACTGGATCTCGCAGCCTTTCTTTTCGCCACGGTCGGGCGGACCGTGGTAGTGGAAGAAAAGCACCTGGACGCCGTGACGGGTCTTTCCGGCTGCGGACCGGCGTTTATCTACATCATCCTGGAATCGCTGGCGGAAGCCGGCGTCAAGGTCGGTCTGCCCCGCGATGTCGCGACCCTGTTAGCGGCGCAGACCACCTTCGGCGCCGCCAAGATGGTGCTCGAGACCGGCTACCATCCGGCGCTGTTGAAGGACGCGGTTACGACGCCGGCGGGCTGCACCATCGACGGCATCCTGGAACTGGAAGAGGGCGGGCTGCGGGTAACACTGATCAAAGCCGTGATGCGGGCCACGCAGCGCGCCAAGGAACTAGCCGGGTAAGATGGGAAAGGGGTACCGATGAGTTCTGCCCAAGCCCTTCGAGCTTCTGCGACACCCGGGACCTCGGTTACGTCGAGTCTGCTACCGCGTTTTGCCTGGATCGTTCTGGGTTACAACGTGGCCGTGGTTTTGTGGGGTGCGGTGGTGCGCGCCACCAGTTCCGGCGCCGGTTGTGGCGATCATTGGCCGCTGTGCAATGGGGTCGTCGTGCAGACTCATCCGCGGCTGGCAACCCTGATCGAGCTGGCTCACCGCATGACCAGCGGCGTCACCGTCATCGCGATTCTGCTCCTGCTGGTTTGGGTATTTCGCAGCACGGCAGCGGGACACCTGGCTCGCATGACCGTGGTCGCGGCGACGGTGCTCATTTTCAACGAGGCGTTGCTGGGCGCTCTGTTGGTCCTGCTGCGGCTGACGGCAGACAACCGCTCGCCTGCACGCGCGGTTTATCTTTCGCTGCACCTGGCTAACACTCTCCTGCTGCTAGGGGCACTCGCACTCTGCGCGCACTTCCTCTCTGGCGGAGAAATCTTCCATCGGCGGCGCGTGCGTTTTTCGCAGTTGCCTCAGGTTATCGCCGGACTCGCGGCGATCCTCCTCGTGGGCATGAGTGGGACGCTGGCTGCGCTCAGTGACACGCTCTTCCCTGCTACGTCGGTGCGCGCCGCACTGGCAGAGGATTTTTCGCGCGGGAGCACATGGCTACAGCAGGTGCGATTTCTTCATCCCGTCACCGCGGTGATCGCCGGTATCTTTATCTGTTGGCTGCTGCTGCGCAGCATACAGCGGCCTGAAGAACGCAAGCTCGCAATCGGAGTGCTGTCTTTGCTGGGCCTGCAATGCGTACTCGGGATTGCGGACGTGGTTTTGCTTACGCCCTTGTGGCTGCAGATTACTCATTTGTTCGTCGCCGACGTTCTCTGGATCACCTTGGTTTTGCTGGCGGCGAGGATTTGTATCGCGCCCAGGATGCAAGTCGCCAATTGAGCTCTTAGACGGGCTGATTTACAGGCTGCACCCTTTCGAAAAACATCTCCAGGAAAGATCCGCGGAACCGCAGGTCCCTCCGCTCCGCGGAGCAGCGCATCGCTACCGTCTACCATCAAGTGCGCGTGCTAAAAGCTTTGCTCCGTCTGCAATCTGTTGATCGTTAAAAGCGGCGAACCCGAGCAACAATCCTCG
>JBAVQC010000252.1:0-3102 GCA_049693715.1 Acidobacteriaceae bacterium
TGTAGAAGGCAACCTGCCCAAGGTGATTGAAACGCTGCAGGAGGCCATTCAGGCTTACCCGGGGCAGATCGACAACTACATCAATATCAACGTTGCCTATCAGACACTGGGTCAATACGAGCAGGCCCTTCCCAATGCTCGGAAAGCAGTGGAGATCGATCCCCAGGATTCGATCGCGGCGGAAAACCTATTGTCCGACTACATCGCCTTAGGCCGGAAGGACGATCTGAAGAAGGAGCTGGAGCGGACTGAAAAGCTTGACCTGAGCAGGGGCACGGGTGACTTGGTCGCCTACATGGTTGCCTACTTCCTCCTGGATCAACCGCAGGATGTGCAAAGGGTGATGGCGAAAACAGCGGGACGGCCGGACGAATTTCTCGCCACCTTTACGCTGGCGCAGATACAGCAGTATTCCGGTCAGTTCCGCCTGGCGGCGGCGACCATGCAGCGGGCGGCCGAGCAGGCAGCCCGCGCTAAGGCGCCCGATGCGCAAGCTGGGTTCCTCGTTGAGGAGGCGCAGGCGCGTGGACTGGCTGGACTTTGCGACTCCAGCGACGAGGTGCGGCAGGCGCTGTCGCTCGACAAGAGCAGGCAGACGCAGGCACAGGCGACGCTGTCGGCGGCGCTCTGCGGCGATGGCAAGCTTGCACTGCAGTTGGCTTCCGAGTTGAGTAAGAAATATCCTCAGGACACACTTATCCAGGATGCGTACGCTCCCCTCTCCAAAGCGTTTGTGGCCCTGTCCGCCGGCCATGCGCAGGAGGCGATCGACGTCGCGGAACCAGCCAAGCCCTATGATGCAAGTTACCCGGCATCCTATCTGCAGGGCCTGGCTTACCTGCAATTGCACGATGCTGGCCGTGCGTCGGGCGCATTCCAATCCGCGGTCCGGGCCAGCTCCGGGATATCGCCAACGGGGTTGGCCCCTTTTCGCGCACAAGCGTTCCTGGGGTTGGCGCGGGCGTACGCCCTGGGAGGCGATAAACCAAACGCGAAGAAGGCATACCAAGAGGCTTTCGCGATCTGGAAAGACGCAGACGCGGACTTGCCCATGCTGGTGGCGGCGAAGAAGGAATACGCCGCGCTCTAGTGTAGTGCGTCACACAGATGGGTTTTTAACGGTTCTTGAAGGGTACGGCCTTTAGGCCGTACATAAAGATGCAACGATCAAGGGCTTTAGCCCCTGAGGGAATGCAGTCTGTCCAACCCTCAACTTTCAGGCAGCGGAATTACATATGTCATTTCCGACGCACTACACTAGATCGAATCTGACTTGAGAGGAAAGTGCCGTCGCGATCTCAGCTCTAGAGTTCATTCTCGCTTCGGCCGACTCCTCAGCATTTGAAGGCTGCGAAAAACCGGCGATTCGGGCGTGACGACAAGGTTAACGAATCCGAAGTCATTCTCCTGTCAGCGCTGATAAACTGCTGGCACCGATGACCATCGCAGAAGGAACACAGTTCGGCCCATACCGGCTGTTGGAGAAGATCGGCGCCGGAGGCATGGGCGAGGTTTATCGCGTTTTGGACACGCGCCTCGAGCGCGAGGTCGCGCTGAAGCTGGTATCCGACAGCTACCTGGTTACGGAAGCGGGCAGTGGATCACCATCGCCCCTGCAACCCCACGACACGCCCCCCCAAGCCACACCTCACTCCGGGAGCCACGTGTCGCATGAGCGCTTTTTGCGCGAGGCGCGTTCGGCAGCCACCCTGAACCATCCCAATGTATGCGCGATCTATGACACCGGGGAACAGGATGGCCGGCCCTATCTGGTGATGGAGTTGCTGCGGGGAGAGACCCTCAAGCGCTATCTCGCGCAAGCCGGCGGAAAGGGTTTGACCGCCGAAGAGGTAGTGGCCTTTGCCCAGCAGGCCGCGGCAGCCCTGGCCGCGGCCCACGCCAAGGGGATTATCCACCGGGATATCAAGCCGGCAAATCTGTTTGTAGTCGATGCCCTGCGGGGCAAGCACCAGATCAAGATCCTCGACTTTGGCCTGGCGAAGAAGCAAGGCGCCGTGGCGGCCGTCGACTCTCGCACCTATGGGATACCAGGGAGCGGCAGCTCGGACGAAACCTCAGTAGGGCCAGGCGAGTCGACACTGGAGCTGACCAGCCCCGGCTCGGCGGTGGGAACGGTTTCGTACATGTCTCCCGAGCAGGCGCGTGGTGGACACCTGGATGCCCGCACCGACCTGTTCAGCCTGGGCACCGTTATTTACGAAATGGCGACCGGCAAGACACCCTTCGGCGGCGGTTCCACGGCCGACGTATTCGTCGCCCTGCTGCGCGAGGATCCGCCGCCCGTGAGCACCGTGAACCCGGCAATGCCGAAGCAACTGGATGCGATCGTGGCTAGGCTCCTGGCGAAAGATGTAGCCCGGCGCTATGCCAGTGCCGAGGAACTGCAGGAAGATCTGGAGGCCGTTAGCCTCGCGCCTGCCCCTGCGGCGAACAAAGCACCTGCCTCTCCGGCAAAGGAAGCACCTGCTAAAGGGCCGAAGTGGCCATGGATAGCGGCCGTGGCTGTGCTGCTGCTGATCGCATGTGGGCTGGCCTGGTGGAAGTACCGGCCTGGAGTTGCACCTGCACCGGGCGCCGCAGCAGGTGGCGGCGAACCCGGCGCGGGCGCCACCAAGGCCACGAAGGACTCGATCATCCTGGCTGACTTTGTCAACCACACCGGCGATCCAGTGTTTGACACCACGCTGAACCAGGCGCTGCAGATCGACCTGGAACAGTCGCCGGTGATCAATATCGTGAGCCAGGAGCACCTGTTGCAGAGCGTTAAGTATCTGGGCAAACCGGAGGGCACAGCGGTTACGCCTGCGATCGCGCGGGAGATCGGCGAGCGGGAAGGGATCAAGGCCATCATCACCGGGACCATCGCCAACCTGGGCAAGCAGTACGTCATTACGTTAACGGCGCAAAACACCGCGACGGGAGACGAAATCGTCAGCGAGCAGGCGCAGGCCCCAGACAAGGAACATGTTCTGGATGCACTGGGCAAAGCCGTTGCCGCCATGCGCGGCAAGCTGGGCGAGGATCTGGAAAGCATCAGGAAACTGGATACGCCATTTGGGCAGGCGACGACCTCGTCGCTGG
>JBAVQC010000253.1:0-8633 GCA_049693715.1 Acidobacteriaceae bacterium
GGGATTCCCACACTCCCGCGGCCCCACGACTGCTTTGACTGCTTTATAGATAAACGAAGCCAAAGCGGGCCGAGGTGTCCCCCATTTAATTACCTTAGGCCGTGTCTCAACTCAGGGGTGCAGTCCACTCTGTCCCCGGACCGTCCAGAGACTTCCAGTAGTTGAGCCAGCTTCCGGTGAGCGTGTTGTATTGAATGGGAAAAACGTGAATTTGACCGTTGGGGAGTTTCGTCGCATATGCCTGTTGCCATTTGGACCCGATGGTGTAATCGACAGGGTAGGAATGCCATTGCCCATCCGACTGCTTGATGTCGAAGTAATGGTATCCATCACGCACTACCATGCGAGCGAAGAGTTTCGGGTCGGAAGCTGGCGCGCTGCTGAACTTGCCGTGAAGATACTCAACGTCTTTGCCGGTGTAGTACTGGTTACTCTTTTGAAAGTCCCCAATCACGTTTCCCGGCTGGTAGGGGCGAAGCATCCGGGCCATTCCGCTTTCCGACCAATTTTGGTAGATGCCGGCATGGCATAGTTTGCAGGCAGCAGAACCCGCGTAGTCGGAAAGCTGAGCGGCGGCCGCGGCAAGTGGAGTTTCGAGCGGCATGTTCTTTTCGGTCGCCGAAGTTTTCACAAAATCATCAAAGGTGGTGTTCGCGTTCAGCGGGAGTGACTGATACATTTGCTGCAAGGCGGCCAGTGCTTTCGCGGCATAAGCGCCGCCCTGGGCATAGACGGAAGCGAAATTGGCGGCGGCCGGCGATGGTTGTCCCGCCGTCAAATGAGCGACACCCAGCAGATAGCTAACCTCCTGGTCCGCGGGATTTAGCGTGTGCGCCTGCGAGAGGGAGTTCACGCTGTCTGCCAGCAAGTTTCGCCGCAGTTCGCCGGCCGGCTGCTGTAAACTCTGCTGCAATGCGACGCGACCGATCACGAAATGGGCTATCGCCTGTTGCTTACGCCTTACCTCGGGCCAGTCGTGCTCGGAGACGGATACCGGCCGGACGAAGCGATCAAGGTACAGCAGAGCGTCCGTGGCGTTTGCCACGGCCGCATCATCTTCAGACTCACCGGCTTCGGTGTCGGCGACGGCCACCAGCAGCAACGGGTTCTCCGGGAGCAGCGCAAGAGATTGGCCGGCGTACACCAATCCTTGTTTGTACTGAGCCTGGTCAAAGCTGGTGCGGGCTGCGATTTCGTAAACCTGGGCCAGAAATGCGGACTGCGGAAATTGCCGCAAAAAGGTCTGGGCCTCGGTCAGCAACCGCTTGAAATCTGTTCTTTGATAAAGGGCGATGAAGGCGGCGCGTTCGGCAGGGTCGGTGATTTGATCGGAAATCTTTCCCGGGCTTCTCGTTCCGCTGCTGACGTTGGAATCGAGATCCTGCGCAAAGCCTGCCAGAGCCGCACATAAGATGAATCCGGGAACACCCATCAGACTCAGCCGGGTACGCATGGATATCCACGTTACGCACAGCCGCTCACCGGGCGCAAGAGCAAACTCGGAGTGTCCCTCAGGTGTCTACAGACGGGTGCGGTATAAACTCTTTTCGACGAGGTGTGTCCGCATGCGCAGAATAGGCCCAATGTTTCTCCTCGTCATGCTCCTTTTCCTCACTCAATACCTCGGCGGACAATCGCCGGCTCCGACAGCAGCGACTCGAACCGGGTACGCAGGCGATAAGGCCTGCCAGGCGTGCCATAGGGTGCAGAGCGAGTCTTACGTACACACGGCCCACCATCTCACTTCAGCGTTGGCAGACGCCGGCTCAATCCTGGGAACGTTCGGCGCGCAACAAAATACGCTGCAGACCGCCAATGCTGCGCTCCACTTCGAAATGCAAGCGAAGGATGGGGCCTATTTTGAGACCGCGATCGCAGGTTTTCCCTACATGAGCGTGCGCACGGAAAGGATCGATGTGGTTGTCGGATCCGGCCATCGGGCGCAGACATACCTGTACTGGCGCGAGGATCAGCTGTTTGAACTGCCGGTCTCGTACTGGTTGGAAGGTAGTCCTGGTTGGGTCAACAGCCCCGGCTATCACAACGGCGTAGCCAATTTTGGACGGACGATTCCTCCCCGCTGCCTGGAATGCCACGCCAGCTTCATCCATGCAACCGGGCCGGGCACATTTGATAATCATTACGACCGGAGCAGCCTGGTGCCCGGCGTTTCCTGCGAATCCTGCCACGGCCCCGGCCAGGAACACATGGCTGCACACGCACCCGGTGCTCATCCGAAAGCCGGGCAAGCTATTTTGAACCCTGCCAGGTTTTCCCGAGACCGGCAAATCGACCTCTGTGCACTCTGCCACAACGGAATCGAGAGGCAGCAATCAGGGCCGGCCTTTTCGTATCTACCCGGGCAGCCGCTGAGCAGTTACCTGCAGCCGAATCCGATGGATCAAACCACCCGGCCGGACGTTCACGGCAACCAGGTCGGGCTGCTCAAGCGGAGCCGCTGCTTTCTGTCCTCGGCCACCATGACCTGCACAACCTGCCACGAGGTCCACGCCCCTGAACGCGATGCCGCCTCTTACTCCGGCCGCTGCCTGCAATGTCACCAGGTAACGGCCTGTGGGGCGTACAAGACGATGGGCAAAGAGATCGTGAAAAACTGTATTGACTGCCACATGCCGCTGCTCACGACAAGTGCCATTCTGGCTACCCGCGGCGAGGAAACGGTCGGGACGAAAATCCGGACCCATTGGATCAAGGTCTACCCAGATCCGGTGGAGTGACGATTTCCCGCTCAGGCATTTTTCGGGGGAACAATTTTCCAATAGGGTGCGGCAATTGTATAGTGCCTTCTATGACAGTCCGCATGAAGGATATTGCGAAGGACCTTGGAGTTTCGATCGTTACGGTGTCTAAGGCTCTTCGAAATAATCCTGATATTCCTGAGGAAACGCGAGAGCGGGTCCTCAAACGGGTGCGAGAACTGGACTATCACCCGAATATGCTGGCCCGCAGTCTGGTAACCGGGCGCAGCTTTTTGATTGGCTTGATTGTGCCGGATCTTCTGCACCCGTTTTTTGCCGAAATAGCAAAATCTCTATCAGCCGTGCTTGGGAAAAGTGGATACTCCCTGATCATCGCCTCGTCGGACGAGGATCCCGAGGTGGAGGCGCGCGAGATCCAACACCTGGTGGCGCGGCAACTGGATGCTTTGGTGATCGCTTCCTCAGGCAGCGACACCCTGGCCTTTGAGCGAATGGATCGTCAAGGACAACACTATGTGCTGATCGATCGCGAATTTCCGGGGCTGTCGGCAAATTTTGTCGGCATCAATGACGAGGCCGCGGGCCGGATTGCGACCGATCATCTGATCGATCAGGGCTGCAGGACCATCGGGCACATCAAAGGACCACACGTAAGCACGGGTATCCGCAGGTTTGAGGGTTATAAAAGTAGCTTATTGCACCGCGGCCTTCTCTATTCCGATCACTATGTTGCTGCCGGACTCAGCGCCGATACAGAGACGTTCCAGGGGGCCAATGCCATGCGAGCTCTCTTGAAGCAGACGCCCATGCTGGACGGAATCTTCTGCTATAACGATCCGCTGGCGATCGGTGCCATGAACACGATCCTGGAAGCGGGTCTGCGCATTCCTGAGGACATCGCGGTGATCGGTTGCGGGAATCTGCACTACGACGGTTCTTTGCGCGTCCCGCTCTCCACCGTCGATCAACATAGCCAGAAGATCGGAGAGCACGCGGGAAATATCCTGCTGAGATTGATCGAATCGAAGATCCGCCCTGGCAGTACGAGCATCATTCTTGATCCGGCCCTGGTGGTGCGTGCTTCCACGCAACGAGCCCCGGCGGTGTGAAGCTCATCCAACTGGAATGATAACTTGCGCGATGAACTGGGTGTTACACGGCGGATGTTACTCGATTCGTGGTGGACTACTCGCGTGCGGCGCTCACCAGCATCAATGGGTCGGGGGCTACGCTACAGGCGGCCGGTGAGGATGCCTTCCAGGTGGCCCCGTCCGCATAGGTTAGCGAGTCGAGATTGACGTAGGCTACGGAAGTAAAGCGATTGAGCGATAGGTCGCTGGAAGCGTGATCGTTTCCCTTCACGTTGAGGACCAGGTTGACCCTCTTCCTAAGATCCGGGGTATCCTTCGCACCCGCAAGGGGAATGGCTCTCCATCTGTCACTGAAGCCGTACACGGTGATTTGCGCACTCACGATTTCTTTGGGCGACGGATTGGTCATGGTGAGCTGAATTCTCTGTTCCTGAGCCTTTGCGTCCGGAGACGCGAACGGCCCGTATTCCGTGTTCCTCTTTAGAAAGGAAGGTCCGTGGTTTACCTTCAGACCCACCGGGCAATCGGCACCGAGCGTGCGCCGCTGCATGAGAGTCGACGGGGTGGCCTGCGGACTGCGCAGCAGAACGGTGTCTTGCCCGATAGCGCTAGTGGTCGTGAGGACGATGGCGAGCGGCAGGATGGAGATGGGTTTCATGTTCGCCCCGGGTCGTATATAACGACGTAGATACGGTACTCCTCTTGGTTTTGGCCCACAAGTATGCTGAGTACGCTGAGGCTTCCCGGTCAAGCCTTGTTCAGCGGGCCTGGGTGGAGCGTGGTTACTTTAGTATGAGTGACGGTCGCCGTCCGAGATTGGCGAGCTGCCTCTGCTAACTCCCATGGAGTCTGTTATTTCCCGATCACAACATAAAGTGGCAGAAATTCCGGATGGCCTTTCCGTCCTTATTGATAGTCCGAAAGTGATACTGCCAGGACGGTGAGCGTTGGTTAGGATAGGGCCAATCGAACGTAGGCCGCCCGGAGGATTTTCGGGCACCGCTCGATGAAGTTCAACCCACGGGAATGAGGTGTACTACTATGCGTTTTCTTCCGACATGTGCCCTGTTGTTGTCTCTCTCTGCCGTACCTGCATTCTGCCAGAGCAACAGCGCATCCAACTCCAGCATACTGCCCGCGAACGCGAACGATGCGTCCGTGGACTACGCGGCTTTGCGTTCACGCCTTGCTGACCAGAACAAGGTCCTGACAGAACAGGTCACCTCCCAGCGCACGATCGTCAAGAAGAACCAGGAACTCCTGAAAGAGGCGCAGAAGCTTGACGCCTCCAACAAGAAGCTGCTGGAAGAGAAGAAGAAACTGGAGACGGAGAACGTGGATCTGGAAAAGCAGCGGATGGCTTTGAAAGCTTCGCAGAGCCCAACGCAAACAGCTCAGGTCTCGAACTAAGCTCGGTCGACTCTTAGCACAACCCACCGCAACGAGCTTCCCTGGTAACGGGAAGCTCGGAATATGTCAGTAAACACGCCCCCCGACCTCAGACCTGGCCTACACACACCATGGGAACTGACGACGGCATAAGCCGCGCCAGTCCCATGGTTATTTGTGGCTGTTTCTTGTCCGAAAGACCTCGCGCGGGACCGTTCGACGGCGTGTTCCTGGTTCCTTCTGCCTGCAGTTTAAAATATGAATATATGGCGGATATCAAGAGCACCGATCTTGTCCAGCAATTTGCGAGCGATAACTATTCCGGCATTTGCCCAGAGGCATGGGGCGCGATGGAAGCTGCCAACCGCGGCCACGTTTCGGGCTATGGGGATGATCCATGGACCGCTGCGGCAGCCGATGCTTTCCGGGAATTGTTCGGGACCGACTGCGAGGTATTCTTCGCCTTCAACGGCACCGCTGCCAACTCGCTCGCGCTGGCGTCGCTTTGCCAGTCCTACCATTCGGTGATTTGCTGTCAGTCAGCTCACGTAGAGACCGACGAATGCGGTGCGCCGGAGTTCTTTTCCAACGGTTCCAAGCTGGTTGTCGCCGAAAACGACGACGGGAAATTGACACCCGATGCTCTTCACCAGATCGCTACCAATCGGACCGATATTCATTTTCCCAAGCCTCGCGCGATGACCATCAGTCAATCCACCGAAACGGGTCGCGTTTACACCGTCGAGGAGTTGCGCGCGCTCTCATCGGTCTGCGAAGAACATGGACTGCGGTTCCATATGGATGGAGCGCGTTTCGCCAATGCCTGCGCCAGCATTGGGTGTGCGCCGGCTGACCTGACTTGGAAGAGCGGCGTCGATGTGCTTTGCTTCGGCGGCACAAAGAACGGAATGGCGGTCGGTGAAGCCATACTGTTCTTCAATCACAAATTGGCGGAAGACTTTGACTACCGGTGCAAACAGGCAGGGCAGCTTGCGTCGAAGATGCGTTTTCTGGCTGCTCCCTGGGTGGGCCTGCTGGAGACGGGCGCCTGGTTGCGCAACGCCAATCACGCCAATGAGAGTGCCCGGCATTTGGCTGAGGGATTGTCGGGGATCCCGGGCGTAGACCTGGCCTCGCAGCCTGAAGCAAATGCGGTTTTCGTCAACTCTTCGGATGAGATTCTCGAAGCGATGCGCCAGCGGGGATGGAAGTTCTACACCTTCATTGGCGGCGCTGCGCGGTTTATGTGCTCATGGGATACGGATCGCAAACGGATCGATGAGTTGTGCCGCGATATGCGAGTCTGTGCGGAGATGACGTTGGCTACCAGATCTCGAGGATGAGAGGGTAAGAGTCCCGTAGGGACGATTGAAAGGTTGCCCGAACATCTCGAAGCATCGCGCGATTGATAATTCCCGATCCGCCGCCTGAACGCAGGGACCAGGTCTCGATAATATTCCAGTCGTCCCTCCGGGACTTTTCAATGGTGCATGTAAACCCAGGACTGCGTCCTGGGCTACGTTCAGCCGTCCCTCCGGGACTGGATTTCGTCACGTTAGTCTTTCAGCAGACTCTATTGCCCGTGCTGTTTGATAATCCTAGCGAGGCTGACCTTCAGCGATGCAGCGCTTGCTGCAGGACCTCGGCCAGATGCATCGCTTTCCTTCCGGTTGCCTGCACGATCTGCTCGCGGCAACTAAATCCGTCGGAGACGACGATTGTGTCCGGCTCCGCTGCCCGCACCGCCGGCAGCAGCACCCGTTCGCCGATTGCCTGGGATATTGCGTATTTATCCTTGTCAAAACCGAAGGGGCCTGCCATTCCACAACAGCCGGCATCGAGGCTTTCGGGGGCGGTTCCCATTCTGCGTAGCAACGCCTCTTCGTCAGTCATCTTCATGATCGCTTTGTGATGACAATGTCCGTGGAGGAGCAGCTTTTGTGACCACTGCGGCGGCTGATAGCCGGGAGCCTGATGTTGCAGGAACTCGCTGAGCAGGAAGGTCTGTTGACGCAGGCGATGGGCGCTCGGATCTTCAGGAAACAGGTTGCACAATTCGTCGCGAAAGACAGAAGCGCAGCTTGGTTCCAGAACAACGATGGGTACGCCTGCGTCAATTTCTGGTGCGAGCACCTGCAGGATCCGCTGCAAATATAGCTTGGCTTTGTCCAGCATGCCAAAGTCGTAAAGCGGACGGCCGCAGCAAAGATGCGTTTGCGGCACCATGACCTTGAATCCCGCGTGGGTAAGCACTTCCAGGGCAGCCTGGCTGGTTTCTGGCTGGTAGTAGTTGTTGAAGGTATCCGGCCACAGAATCACACTGCCTCCGGAGGCAAGCACCCCGTGCTTGCGCGCCCAGCGCTGAAAACTGCGTGGGGCGAGACGCGGCATCTGGCGCTGCGGAGCGAGATCCAGCGCTTTTTGTATCAGCTGCTTTGGAGCAGTGCTCATGAAGTTGGCAATGCGCGGCGCATGCGATCCCAGTTGTGCCCAGCGGTCGATCATGGCGAACGCGTAGGCGTGCAGCGGGCGGCGATGGCCTTCGTAGTAGTGCGATAAAAATTCCGCCTTGTAGGTAGCGAGGTCGACATTTGCCGGGCATTCTGACTTGCAGGCCTTGCAGGCGAGACACAGATCGAGTGCCTGCTTCACCTGTTCATTCTTCCAGCCACCGTCGATCACCTCGCCCTGCAGGACTTCGAACAACATATGCGCCCGTCCGCGGGTACTATGCTCCTCTTCCAGCGTAACCATATAGCTCGGACACATGGAGCCGTTGTCGAGCTTGCGGCAGGCGCCTACTCCAATGCAACGCGCGGCTGCGCTCGAGAAGGAGCCGCCATCTTCTATGAATTTGAAATGAGTTTTCGGTTGCAAAGGTTTGTAGTCCGCACCCAGGCGGAGATTTTCCGTCGGCAGGTAGGCGTCCACGACTTTGTGGGGATTCATCTTGTTCTGGGGATCCCAGACCGCCTTGAATTGGCGGAAGGCGTTCATCAGTTCGGGCCCGAACATTTTTGGGAGCAAAGCCCCGCGCGATTGCCCGTCGCCATGTTCGCCGGAGAGCGAGCCCCCATAGCTCACCACCAGGTCTGCTGCTCTTTCCACAAACTCGCCGTATTTGCGAATGCCGGCTGCGCTCTCCAAGTCGAAGCTCACGCGCATGTGGATGCATCCATGCCCGAAGTGCCCGTAAAACGCGCCCTGATAACCGTACTGGTCCATGAGCGCCCGGATATCGCGCAGATAGCGGCCCAGTTTTTCCGGCGCAACGGCCGCGTCATCCCAACCTTCCCATTGCGGTGCAGCTCCCGGCGCGAAGGCTGCCGCTCTCGGCCCTGACTCGCGCAACTGCCAGACATGGCGCGCCTCAGCCGGCGTGTAGAGGCGCGTGTTCGGCGCATCCGGCACTTGCTGTAACCGCTCCATGAGC
>JBAVQC010000254.1:0-40943 GCA_049693715.1 Acidobacteriaceae bacterium
GGACACGCTTCGCCTCGCCCCTGGCCGCAGCGTGCAGCCTGGAGAGAACATCGTTCCCATGGGAGCTGAGGCTCGATCCGGGGCAGTGATCGTGCCTCGAGGTACGCGCATTTTGCCCGCACAGGTAGCCGTCGCCGCTGCTTGCGGCGCGGGAAAGCTCAGCGTGTTTGGGCGCCCCCGGGTTGCCATCGTCGCTACCGGCGACGAATTGGTTGAAGTGAACCAGCAGCCGCAAACTCACCAGATTCGTAACTCAAACAGCTACTCACTGGCGTCGCAGGTTCTCGCCGCGGGAGCAGAGCCGGTGCGGCTCGCCATCGCGCGTGATGAGCGGGTGCACCTCGAAAGCATGATCCGCGAGGCGCTGGAAACGGACCTGGTTCTGCTGTCGGGCGGAGTTTCCATGGGCAAGTACGACCTGGTGGAAGAGGTTCTGCTTTCCTTGGGCGCGGAGTTCTTCTTTACCGGCGCGCTGATTCAGCCGGGCAAGCCAGTCGTCTTCGGAAGGATTGGAGAACATTATTTTTTCGGACTGCCCGGCAATCCTGTGTCGACCATGGTTACGTTCCTGCTTTTTGTCGAGCCTTTGCTGGGCGCGCTTTGCGGGGAGGTTGGACGAGGACCCCGATTCGCGCAGGCTCGCCTGGTGGGCGAGGTGCGGGTGAAGACTGGCCTGACTCGTTTCCTGCCGGCACGGCTGCTGGATGGCAACGTGGAGGCTGTTACCTGGCAGGGGTCGGGCGATCTGGCGAGCACCAGCCGTTCCAACTGCTTCCTCGTGATTCCACCAGACCAGCCGGTGCTGGTTGCTGGTGAGACGGTCTCGATACTGCTATAGCATAACGACATTATGGAAAAGCTCTCGCATTACGATGCGGAAGGGTCGGCGCATATGGTCGACGTGAGCGCCAAGGTCGCCACCCGGCGTGAGGCGCAAGCTTCGGCCTTTGTTGCGTTGTCGGACGCGGTGCTGGCTGCGTTGCCGCAGAATCCCAAGGGCAATCCGCTGGAGGTGGCGCGCTTTGCCGGGATCCAGGCGGCGAAACGCACGGCGGATTTGATTCCCATGTGTCATCCGCTGCCGCTGAGCTTTATCGATGTATCGGCGATGGTGGTCGCCGGGGGAATCGAGATCCGTAGCACGGCTGCGACGGTGGCCGCCACGGGCGTGGAGATGGAGGCGCTGACAGCGGCGGCCGTGGCAGCGTTGACGATTTATGACATGTGCAAGGCCACGGATAAGTCGATTGCCATTCGCGAGATTGTCCTGGTGCGTAAAACCGGAGGCAAGAGCGGCGAGTATTTGCGCTCGAATGACCCTGAGCCGACAAGATGAGATTTGGGAACGAAGCCCTCTTTCCCTGGACGGGGACCTTAGTGGGGAATCAAGTCCCAAGGTTGCGCCGGAAGCAGCGCGGTGCGTGATCGTTCACTATCCCGGCGGCCTGCATCCAGGCGTAAACGATGACCGGGCCGACAAACTTGAAACCACGCTTCTTGAGTTCCGCCGAGATCTCTTCCGACAACTCTGTCTTCGCCGGCACCTGACCTGTCTTGTTCTTGATCGGTTTGCCCCCGGCCATCGTCCAAACGAAAACCGAGAAGTCCTCGCCGTTGCTCTTCATTTGTTCGTAAATGCGCGCGCCGGCGATGGTCGCTTCGATCTTGGCGCGGGAACGGATGATGCCAGCGTTATCAAGGAGCCGGGTTATATCCGGCTTTGTGTATGCGGCAACCTTCTTTGGATCGAAATGGTGAAAAGCCTTACGGAAGGCGTCACGCTTGCGCAAAACGGTGATCCAGGCGAGACCAGCCTGAAAGCCCTCCAACATGAGGAGTTCCCAGAGCGCGCGGCTGTCGTGCTGGGGAATGCCCCATTCTTCATCGTGGTAGGCGCGGAGAAGCGGGTCGCTTTCTGCCCAGGCACAACGGTGCAGTTCCGTCACTGGGCAATCACCGAGAGTTCCTCGGGCACCATGGGGGACACGCGCTCGCCGAGTAGTTCGATGGCATGCATCATCTTCGCGTGAGGCAGCGTCGAGACTCCCATCTGGAAGGTGATGCGAGTGATGCCGCCAAGGGCTTCGTTGATATAGAGGATCTTTTTGGCAACGGTTTCGGGATCGCCGATAATCAGCGCGCCGGTGGGACCTCGCAGGGCATCGAACTGCGCTCGCGTGGTGGGCGGCCATCCCCGTTCTTTTCCGATCTCAGTGAAGGTGTGCGCGTAGCCGGGAAAGAAGTCGTCCGCCGCTTGCTGGTTCGTATCGCCGAGAAAGCCGATGCAGTGGAGGCCCACGCGCAGCTGTTCCGGAGCGTGGCCGGCGCGGCGACCCGCCTCGCGATAGAGCTCGATGTGAGGACGAAAGCGGTGAGGTTCGCCGCCGATGATGGCGACCATCAACGGAAGGCCCAACATACCGGCGCGCGCGAAAGAGGCAGGCGTGCCCCCGACGCCCATCCAGATGGGCAGAGGATTTTTGAGCGGCCGCGGATACACACTCTGCCCCGTGAGCGGAGGGCGATGCTTGCCGGACCAATAGACCTGGGTTTCTTCGCGGAGCTTCAGCAGCAATTCGAGTTTCTCCGCAAACAGAGAGTCATAGTCGTCGAGATTGAGCCCGAAGAGGGGAAAGGACTCGATGAACGAGCCGCGACCGGCGACAATTTCCGCGCGGCCTTTGGAGATCAGGTCGAGGGTTGCGAATTGCTGGAAGACGCGAACCGGGTCAGCGGCGCTCAGCACCGTGACCGCGCTGGTAAGGCGGATGCGTTTGGTGAGTGCTGCGCCGGCAGCGAGGATGACGGGAGGCGCGGAGTCAAGGAATTCGGCCCGGTGATGCTCGCCGATGCCAAACACGTCTAAACCGACTTGGTCGGCGAGGGTAATCTCCTGCAGAAGATGGTCCATCCGCTCCGCGGCGGTAAGGGCGACACCGGTAATGGGATCTGGTATAGCTGCTGCAAAACTGTCGATGCCGATCTGCAAGGCTGGCTCCTGAGCCGCGTATCTTTAGCTACCGGGATTGGATGCCCGGACGCTCCAATAGTTTCACCCACCCGTTTGTTACGTACGCTCAACGCGTCAGATTGGCAGAATAGAGCGTGAACTGTTCATGGGTCAGGCGAAAGCGATCGACTGCCGCGTCTTCGGAAGAGAGAGGATGCGCCGTTTCCGATAACTCCTGCAGAAATGGAAACTTTTTGAGCACGTGCGCGTAGCGCGGATTACGGGCATACAGCAAGTAGGTAGTGCGCGGCGAGTTGCGAAGTTGCGTCTCCAGATTTGCCAGGACCCGGCGGAGCACCGGAGCCAGGAAGGGATGGAACATGAGAATGACTAACGGACCCTCGGGATATGTAACAGAGACTGCATCCTCATTGAGGATGCTTGCCCGGTCTGCCCATTCAGGCCTGAGGGCGAGGTTGGCACGGGCGGCGACGCAGAGCTCGGGAGTAATCTCCACGCCAAAGAGGCGGTGAAATGGGAATTGCGCAGCTACCAGGATCGCCCTTCCTTTGCCGCAGCCCACATCCACAAAGGTGAACTCACCATAGCTGACTTTCAGGCTGGAGAGCGCGCTCGAGAGTGCCGAGGGCGCAATGCCGTAATACGCAGTCGTGTACAAGCTGGACAACGTGTTTCCGTGCAGCTCGGCGCTGGAAGTGTATCCGCCGGTATCGGTGCCGTACCGTAAATCGAAAGGGTGAGGCGGCTCCGGCGCGTCCACGCCGGGGGCAACCGGCGCCTTGAGGAAAGCGCGATCGAGAGTACCCCGCAGGCCATGGTTCTTGAGTGACCGGAACAGGCGCTGAATGGAGTGGACGACGGCCCCGCGAACTCCGTTGGCCTCGATCGACCGAACCAATCGACGGAGAAGCTTCAACGGTGGACTCGGACGAAACTTCATAGATCCTGACCTCTTGACGATTGTCCGCCGATCCTGCTTTAGCTTTCTTTGAAGCCTTCGGAACATCATAGCGGCACGTGAGACGGTCGCCACCCCCAGTTTGGTCTGTTTGTCTGCAGATAGATGTATCATTTGCGGTACGCCCGCAAGAACCCGTCGGGCGTGGTGTTAGCGGATTTTCTTCCTACGAAAGGCTCTCATGGGTCGTCGCTTCCTGCCTTCCCTGCACATGGTTCTTGTACTGCTCGGTTGCTCGATCTCGCAGTCCACGGTAATGTTTGCCCAACGAGCCACGCCTGCCGGCCCACGCCACGATTATGAGGTCGCGGGGAGTCCGGTTTCGGCCTCTGCGGTCGACAAACAGATCGCGGCCGCGCTTCAAGAAGTTTCAGCGGAGAAGATCAAGACCAACATCGAGACGCTGGTTGGGTTCAAAAATCGTAACACCACATCCAGCACGGAGAGCGACCTTGCTGCGGGAACCGGGGTGCTGGCCGCGGCCGACTGGCTAAAATCGCAGCTCGGAAGCTACAGCCAGGCGTGCGGCGGCTGCCTGGAGATCAAAGAAGATTCTTTTGTGGAGCAACCGCTCGCAGGGGTGGCTGCTTACCGATCACGCATCGCCAAACCGACCCCGATTCGCAATGTGTATGCGGTGCTTCGCGGATCCGACCCGGCTGCTGCTCGGCGAATGTACCTGGTCACCGGGCACTATGACACGCGAGAAACCGATGTGATGAATACGCATGACCCTGCGCCAGGCGCGAACGACGACTCCAGTGGCACGGCCGTGAGCATGGAGGCGGCGCGCGTACTAAGCCGGCTGAAGTTTCCGGCTACGCTGGTGTTTGTTTGCGTCGCCGGCGAAGAGCAAGGCCTGAATGGGAGCCGCCACCTGGCGAAGCTGGCAAAGGACCAGGGCTGGCAACTGGAAGGGGTGCTGAATAATGACATCGTCGGCGGAGATACGACGCCCGGCGATTCGCTGCAGGATAAATCGCTGGTCCGGGTATTCTCCGAGGGAATCCTTCCCTCGGCTCCGCACGAAACGATCCAGCAGTGGCTCACGCTGGGTATGGATAACGACACTCCTTCACGCCAGCTGGCGCGAGAAGTTCTCGCGGCTGACCGCACCTACTTTGCGCCGGTCCGGCTGAGCGGACACGCGGCGGCAGCTGGGCATACCAAGGCATTTGCCGCAGTCATGGAACTTCGACTCGACCGCTTTCTGCGCGGGGGAGATCATAGTTCGTTTAGTGCTGAGGGGTTTCCCGCAATTCGGTTTACCGAGTGGCGGGAGAACTACAATCATCAGCACCAGCACGTGAGGATAGAGAATGGCGTTCAATACGGCGACCTGCTGAAATTCGATGACTTTGGCTATATTGCGCAGGTTGCTCGCCTGAACATCGCCACACTGGCGACGTTGGCGTCTTCGCCGGGGATGCCGGAGAATGTGCGCGTGGTAACGACCAACCTGGATAACAACACAACACTCAAGTGGGATCCTCCCTCCGCAGCCAGCGGTGCGATTCACTATCAGATTGTCTGGCGCGAGACGACTGCCAATGACTGGCAGTTCGCAACCGATGCGCAGAAGTACTGGGTGACCAGCGAACAGAATATGGCTACGCTTCCGGTTTCGAAGGACAACGTGTTTTTTGGAGTGCGCGCGTGCGATGAGTTTGGCCATTGCAGTCAAGCGGTAGCGCCTGTGCCCGAGCGCAGGTAGCCACCGCTGCGGAGCATTGGTTCACACCCCCGTATTTGGCGCACTGAGCCGAGCCTGGTAGATACGCAGGCTCACGCACGCGGCCTCGAGCAAGGGCGCGGTTATATCAACCTTGCGTCCTCGCTCAAGTAAGTCACCGAGGATTTGATCCACCTCTACGCGGGCGTTGCTGATCAGGTCGCGATACATGGATGAGGTCAGGCTGGAGCCGCGAGTGGTGAGTACCTTCTCCGTCCGGGCCAGGAATGCCGCGCTGGGGGGATAGCCACATGCGG
The DNA here is from genome assembly GCA_049693715.1 of Acidobacteriaceae bacterium. GTDB lineage: Bacteria > Acidobacteriota > Terriglobia > Terriglobales > Acidobacteriaceae > PALSA-350. The sequence goes on from JBAVQC010000254.1 coordinate 5,919, forward strand.
TGGAGATTGCGCTGCATTCGTTGAGGATCCTTCTGGAGAGATCAGCACCGGCTGGTATCGCTTCGATCTCACCGATGTTGGCACGCAGGAGGCAGGTTGCCGCACCCAGGCTGGCTAGCAGTACCCATTTCTCCCACATCTCCTGCAGGATGTTCCCGGATGTTCTGGCGTCGAACATTGCTCCCTGCATGGCTTCGTTGAGTGCACTTATCCGCGCAGAATCATTTCCCGTGCGCTCTCCATAGACCAGCCGGTGAATTTCTGTCAGTTGCACGATACGGCCCTCGGGGTCGATCTCTGCAGAAATGCGGCAAACTCCCCCGACAACGCAGTCGTCTCCGAATTGCCCGGTCAGAAGCTCGATGTGACGCATTCCATTTAACAGGGGAAGGATGATGGTATTCGGCGCTACCGCTGCGGCGAAGTCCTTCATCGCCGCCGCCAGTGAGTACGCCTTCACGCAAAGGATGATCAGGTCGTAGGAGCCGGCGACTTCATCCGCCGAAATGAGCTTGGGATAGAGAGTCGCATTGCCGTGCGGGCTCAGAATGCGCAGGCCGTGTTGGCGTATCGCCTCAGACTGCCGGCCGCGGACAAGGAAGGTGACATCCCTTCCAGCATCAGCCAGACGGCCGCCGAAATAGCCGCCGACCGCGCCGGCGCCGATTACCAGGATGCGCATCGCCGTATTATGTGGGATTCATGCTTCCTTTGGCCAGGCTATCGGCGCCACGGGCCCACGGATTCTGCGGGAAGGCAGCGAAGGTTTAGTTTTTATGGGCTCTGCGATACTGAGGGGATGGGTAGTTTCTTCAGGGTCTGCGCCCTTGTCTTGTGCGTGTTATTGGCATGCCAGCCTTCCGGGGCGTACTCACTGCTGACCCACGAGCAGTTGATCGACCTGACGTGGAAAAGTTCGATTGTGCCCCTGCTGCGCGGCCGCTACCCCAGGATCACCGATGCGCAGTTAGAAGAGGCGCGCTCCTACGCCTATGCCGGATGCGTGGTTCAGGATGTGGGTTACTATCCATTCGGCGACGCTTTCTTATCCAACCTGACGCATTATGTCCGGAGCGGGGACTTCGTTGTTCACCTGTTCCGCGATGCCAAGGATGCGAACCAGCTTGCCTTTGCCGTGGGCGCGCTCTCGCACTATGTGGGCGACAATGTCGGCCACTCGCAGGCGACCAACCGGGCGGTGGCCGCGGATTTTCCCAAGCTGGCGGCGAAATATGGACCAGTGGTTACGTTTAGCGAAGGCGAATCTGCGCACGTGAGGACAGAGTTCGGCTTCGACATCAACGAGATTGCGCACCACCGGTTAGCACCGGTTCACTACCTTCGCCACATTGGACTCAACGTGCCGACGCAGCAACTGGCGGCAGCGTTTTACGATACGTACGGCCTGAGCGCGGACTTTTCGAAAGCACGAGCCCGGCGCGTGAACGTCGGGGGTTTTCGTTTCGCGGTACGGAGTTTTATTCCACGCATCGCGTATGCGGTGACTCTTCTGCATCGCAGCCATATAACGCCTGACCCGATGACCCCCGACCTGCAAAAGCTGTCCACTGAGGTGGCACAGGTGGCCGCTGAGAACAATTGGGATAAGTACCGCAAGAAGGCCGGCATCGGGACTTACACGCTCGCCGGATTTATTTTTGTCTTGCCTAAAATAGGTCCGCTAAACCTGGTGGCGATCAAGGTCCCGAACCAGGATACCGAAGAGGAGTATGTTCGCAGTGTTAACCGGTCTACGGATCTTCTTGAATCGACGTTGATGCGGTTTCGAATGCCGCACCAGACGCTTCCCAATCGCGATTTGGATACCGGGATGCGGGTTCGCCCTGGAGGTTACCGGTTGACCGATGAGACCTACGCCAAGCTGCTTCATCTGTTGGTTGTTGATCCTCATCATACGATTCCTCCAGGCCTTAAGACGGACATCCAGAATTATTACGCCGATCCGAATGCGCCTATCTACACCAGGAAGAACGCTAAGGCTTGGGCGCAGGTTCAGGCTGACCTTCAAATTCTGCAGGCCATGCCGGTGAGTAATCAACCGAGTGACGCGGAGACGGATTAGATTGGCCGCAGGGGTGCATGAGGAAAGGATGAGGGTGTGTGAGAACTTTAATTCCAAACGCCTCCAGGGCGCGCGTAAATAAGACCGCGCATTTCGGCAAACCGGGCTTCGCGTCGCTCAGGTCCACAACGTTTACATGTCGAGGAAACCACGCTTCAAGGCGATCATGACTGCGTGGGTACGATCGCTGGCGTCGAGCTTGGAGAGAATGCTCTTGAGATGGCCCTTGACCGTGTGCTCAGAGATGCCAAGAGACTCCGCAATAATCTTGTTCGAGCTGCCACTGGCCACACCGCGAAGGGTTTCCAGTTCCCGGCTGGTGAGCGCTTCATCGGCAACGTGCTGGGCCATTTCCACGGCGATTTCCTGAGGAATGCGACGATGGCCTGCGTGAACCAGCCGTATGGTGTCCACCAACTCGGTACGCAACATACTTTTGAGAAGATACCCGGAAGCTCCCGCCTTGAACGCCCGCAAGGCCTGCACGTCTCCTCCGTACGTGGTGAGGACAATGATGCGAGCCGAAGGCCACTCCTTGCGAATCGCGGTGATAGCGTCGATTCCGTTTGCCTTGGGCATGCGCAAATCCATGAGCGTGATGTCGGGTAGATGGGCTCGAAAGCAGGCGACCGCCTCATCGCCATCTGTCGCCTCAGCCACTACGGTCATGTCGGGCTGGGCGTTGATCGCCCCTGAAATTCCACCCCTCAAGAGAGGGTGATCGTCTACCGCAAGCACCCGGATCATGCGCTGACTGCTCATAAAAATCTCTCGCAGAGATTTTACTCTCTACCCGCGCGCTGCACCCGCCTCAAAAGGATCGGTTCTTCGGGCTCCCATTCGCGTCTTTCCGAAGACCAGGGTAGAGATGGAACGCGTCATTTTCTGGATGACATGAAACTGGCCATTTCCGGGTTGAAGCCCCCGTCCGGCCATGCGAAACTCCCGCGAGAGGGAAGCGGCTTTGTTGCCCAGGCAACCGGCTTGGCGGCGGTCACCTGGTAAGACTTGTATTCGATGGTGAGGGTGGCTACCCCTCCCAACCGGACACTGGTGACGGTCTTGTTTTCCCGGGGCAGATAGAACCCATTGTCCACTTTCTCGTAGGTATGGTGGATCAGGGACCTCGTGGTCCAGAACGATGGATTCCGCGCGGGTTGGGCCTCGATCCGGGTCACCGCGAAGTCGCGCCCGTCTACCCAGATTTTGCCTTTATACAGGAAACGGCTCGCCTCCTTGGGCTCGACATTGAGCACATAGTTTGCACCTTCAATTCCGGCAAGGGAGAAGGTGTAGTTGTCCGGGCCGAGCTCGGTGTGGCTTCGGTTGCTTGCGTCACCGGCTTGCTCTTCGCTTTCCATTAGCCGATGGAAGACACGACTCTGGATCATCTTCGACCCGGTGGTGCTGACAATGGTGAAGCGCTTGGTGTCGGGCGCGTCAAAATTGACTTCGACGTCCATCGTCGCCTCCGTGGAAGCAGGGAACCCGTGATATTCGAGGCGATAGCTGCGCAGGCCTAGATAGTGTTGCAGGGCTGCGGCGCGCTCCTGATTCTTTTCCATGAGCCGCTGCACCACCTGGTCTGCGGTCAGGGCAGGCAGAGCTGGATCAGCCTGCGGCCAGGCCGCCGGCGCGTATACCCATACCACGAGCGCGATGGCCGACAGGCAAAAGTTTGAGCGTATCCCACAGCGCAATCTACGGTTCTGGATCGGTTTACTCTGCCGGCCGGTTACATGCATTGGATTTCTCCCCCTGCGCTTTTACCGTTGATGTACGACCGAGGCCCCTGGAAGGCTTGCTTCCGGAAAAACCTCTTCTTGCGGCCATATCGGGGGCAGCGTAATTGTCCGACCGCATCTAGTCTGCCCTTCTAGGATGCAAGCTGACTGCTGATTTCTCTTCCCAGCCGGTTACGGATGGCACCAGTTGCACATAACGACGAGATGGGATTTTCGAAAACTACTTCTGAAGGCGATCGCTGCTGAGACCAGTCGCGCATCTGCCCGGAGTATCGACTGTTTCAGGCCCCCAACTGCGTTAAAACTTGCCCAATTTGCGGTGAAGGGGGCCGGGGACGGCAATATCCTCCTCTCCGGGGGAGCTTTGGGGGAGCGGCGTGCTCTGCGATCCAATTCAGCCATAAAATGCTCCTTATGCCTCACTGTTTAGCGGGGTGGGGTGAAGAATTCGCCTACCAGGTTGGCCGCCGCTTTGAACTCGAACGACATGCTGCCAATTCGTGACCGGCTGGGTCGCGGTGTCGCTTATGATGATGACTGCTATCCCGCTTCGGTGTAAGACTTTGGATCGATGGTGGGATCAAGCCTGCCGGAAGAGCAGCGTTTTGGGTACCGGCGCGTTGCGGTTCTCGGCGGAAGGTAACACCCATCCCCGAAACGTCACATTGACTGTGCTCTTTCCCGGGCACGATAATCATCACATTTGGCAATGGCTCCAAGTTGCCTTTGGGGGTTCCCTTTGAAATCTGCCTATGTGAACGGCATTCGTAAAATATCCGAGTTGAAGCGAGGCCAGGTGGTCCGGCTGATTGGTTCCGGCGCTGCCGTGGTCGAGGAAATCTGGATCGTGGGGGAAAGCTACTTCGGCCGCTTCCGCTGTCAGGACGGCCTGGTCGTGCTACTCACCGAGGCGGAAGAAGCCATGATTGGAACACTGACCAGGCTGAATGAGGTCCAACCGACCTTGGGCCTGTGGCCCTGAAGCGCCAGCGTGAGGACTCACTTTTTGAAGGTTACGACCGTTAGAGGGTGGGAGTTCAGGTCACGAGGTTCCCTTTTCCGGCTTTCGGAATGTTTTCGAGATCCCTCAAGGCTATCCCGCTTCGGGGGTCACGCCGATGAGATGATCGTTGGAGTGATCCTCCTTCCTTTACGGAACGGCAGCTTCCAGCGCTAGCCGGGAATGCCGGTGCCTAAACGTCACATTGGCTGTTTGTCGTGCGACGCCGGGGAACATCATGTTTGGCCGGCTTTTAGCCGCCTTTGGGGTACCTTTGAAATCTGCCTATGTGAACGGTATTCGCAAGTTATCCGATTTAAAGCGCGGCCAGGTCGTCCGCCTGGCCGGCTCTGGCGCCGCGGTTGTGGAAGAGATCTGGAGCCTGGGAGATGGCTACTACGGCCGCTTCCGCTGCCAGGACGGTCTGGACGTGATGCTCACCGAGGCGGAAGAAGCCATGATTGGCACGCTGACCAGGCTGAGTGAAGGCCGATCGGCCTAAGAGCTGTGCCTGGAACGCGACCAGCCCTGTTACGGTTGACCGCTCTTGCCCATCGCGTCGAGTTTGGCGATGGTTTGGGGCGGAATTTCCAGCGTTGCCGCTTTCAAATTCTCGCGAAGATGCGCCAGCGAAGATGTTCCGGGGATCAAAAGGATGTTGGGCGAGCGCTGGAGGAGCCAAGCCAGGGCGACTTGCATAGGCGTAGCCTGCAGTGACGATGCTGCGGCATCCAGCGTTGCCGAGTGCAACGGCGTGAACCCTCCCAAGGGAAAGAACGGCACATACGCTACGCCCTGGCTGGCGAGATCGGTGATAAAGCCGTCATCGCCTCTGTTCGCCACGTTGTACATGTTCTGCACGCAGACAATCGGGGTGATCGCCCGAGCCTCGGCAAACTGTTTGGGGCTGACGTTGCTTAGGCCGAGATGGCGAATCAGTCCCTGGCTCTTGAGTTCGGCGAGCACGGTCAAGGGCTCTGCAATCGATCCTTCGGTGGGGGCGGTGATCCCTCCGACGCGAAGATTGACCACGTCGAGGGTGTCAACGCCGAGGTTGCGCAGGTTGTCATGAACGCCATCGGTCAGTTCCTGGCGCGAAAGAGCGTGAGGCCAGGACTTGTCGTTGCCCCGGCGCGCACCCAGCTTGGTCACGATGACGAGGTCATCCGGATAGGGATGCAGCGCCTGCTTGATGATCTGGTTGGTCACATGCGGTCCGTAAAAGTCGCTGGTATCAATGTGATCCACGCCGGCGGCGACCGCTTCCCGCAGAACGGCAATGGCTACCTCCCGATCGCGAGGCGGGCCCCACACCTGCGGACCGGCAAGTTGCATCGCTCCATAGCCCATACGGTTTACGATCATCGAGGTGCCGGGGAGCGTAAAGGTGCCCCCAAGGTCTATCTGTGTCGTCATGCTGTTCTCCTCTATCTGTACTTTACTTGCAGTGGTTGTACCCATTTTGATTAGATGAAGAGGGCCTCGGTTTAGGAGTTCGCATTTGTCCCAACGTTCCCAAGCTCTCTTAGAGCCGCGCAAATCGCCCGTTCAAGCCCGTTCAACCGCAAGCGTGGACGCGATTCTCGAGGCGACGGTTCAGGTTTTGCTGGATGCTGGCATGGAGCGGCTGACCACCACCCGAGTGGCGTCGCGCGCAGGAGTGTCGGTCGGGACCTTATACCAATATTTCCCCAACAAAAGCGCGCTTTTACAGGCTGCTCTCAAGCGCCACCTGGACGGGGTTACGGAGGCGGTGGAGCAAGTCTGCCAGGAGCAGCGGGGGAAGCCCGTGGACCGCATGGCGACGGCTCTGGTCGATGCTTTCCTTGGAGCCAAGATGAAAGACGGGAAAACGAGCGTCGCTCTCTACGCGGTCAGTGCGGATGTGGACGGAGCGAGGATCGCGCGCGAGACAGGCCTGCGATCCAATCAAGCGATCCTTGCTATGTTGGCGAGTGCCCGAGAGCCGCTGACTAAGGATCCGCAACTGGTGGCGTCGATGCTGCAGGGCGCCATGGGCGGGATCAGCCGGAGATTGCTTGAGTCCGACAACCCTGAGAAGCATTTCGAGACCTTCCGGCAGGAACTTACCTTATTTGTCTGCTCGTACCTGAAGGCTTGTTCCGGAGCTCTTTGATCCAATGACCATTTCAAAAGGGACCGTTGAAAAATGGTGTTGACGTCTATGGTCGGAATTCGATATAGTCGGTTTCCGATATGAAATCCGAGTCTCCGAAGAGTTCTCCGCTATCGTCCGCAACCCTGCATATTCTTCTGGCGCTGGCCGGGGGTAACTTGCACGGTTACGGAATCATCAAAGAAGTCATCCGCAATTCAGATGGCCACTATCGATTGGGCCCGGGTACGTTGTACGACAACTTGAAGAAGTTGATGGACTCCGGCCTGGTTGCGGATGCGGCGACTGCTTCCTCGTCGAAGCGCAAGCCCGTCACCTCGACGGAAGACGATCGGCGTTTTTATACGCTTACCAAGTCCGGGAAAAATGCGTTGGCTGCCGAGGTCGACCGGTTACAAAGCGTGGTAAGAGAAGCCAAATTGCGCCTGCAGGAAGCGAGGACAGGGAAAGCATGAACAGAGCCTTTGCCCGGTTTGCCTATCGTCTTCTTCTCAGCTTGCATCCGCCTTCCTTCCAGGACGAGTTTGGGACGGAAATGCTTTGGATCTTCGACGAGGAATACTCGCGGGGTGGAGCTGCTTATATGTTCCTGGACGGCGCGATTTCGTTGCTGCGGCAGTGTTCAAGGATGGAGAAGGATCCCGGCCAGTTGTCGATTGCAACGGGCGAGATCATTACCGGTCCCGGCATCGGTCCGGTTCGCCTGCTTCAGGCGGCCGTCACGCTTTCGTTGATCCTTTTCAGTCTCATGCAGTTGGGAAGTCACCCAAGCGCGTTCACTCTTTCCGTTCGCTGGTCGGACCGGGTGCCTTGCTATACGATCACGCTGCAGGCGCCGTCGCACGCCGAGGTTGTGCTTGAGAGCACTCCGTAGCTCCTAAAGCCATGCTGGAGGTTCGCCATCTGCGCAAACGCTACTCCCCGGGCGAAGGACCCCGTACTCAGAACCAGTTGGCAATCATTAGCTTCCTCCGGTATATAGCTACTGGGGGATGTCATGTCGAAATTGGAATATCAATCGGGGTTTGCCAACGAGTTTGCGACCGAAGCGGTTGCAGGGGCTTTGCCCAAGGGCCAGAATGCACCCCAGAAGTCGACCCTCGGACTCTATACAGAACAGTTCAGCGGGACCCCTTTTACGGCTCCACGGGCCACGAACCGGCGCTCCTGGCTGTATCGCATCCGCCCCTCGGTAACCCACCGACCGTTCGTTGAGCTGCCTGACAACAGGATGCGCAGCGCGCCTTTCGACGAGGTTTCTGCGACTCCCAACCAGCTGCGGTGGGATCCATTGCCCATCCCCACCGCGCCGTGCGACTTCCTCGATGGCATGGTCACCATGGCCGGCAATGGCAACCCGGCAACGCAGACCGGGTGCGCGGTGCACATTTATGCCGCGAACCAAAGCATGTATGGCCGGTTTTTTTCCAACGCCGATGGGGAGATGCTGATCCTGCCCCAGTTGGGGAGGCTGCGCTTCTTCACCGAGCTGGGCATTCTGGAGGTGGCGCCGGGTGAGCTCTGCGTCATTCCCCGCGGCCTCAAGATGCGCGTCGAGCTGCTTGACGATTCTGCCCGCGGGTATATCTGCGAAAACTATAGCCTTCCCTTCCGCCTGCCCGACCTGGGACCTATCGGCGCCAACGGCCTGGCCAATCCACGCGATTTTCTATATCCCGTCGCGGCGTTTGAGGACGTGGATGACAACTTTCAGACCTTGTGCAAGTTCCAGGGTAAGTTGTGGTCGGCAGGCATCGATCACTCACCGCTCGACGTTGTGGGTTGGCATGGCAACTACGCGCCTTACAAGTACGACATGGCGAAGTTTAATTGCATCAACAGCGTCAGCTTCGACCATCCGGATCCATCGATCTATACCGTGCTTACGGCACCGACGGCAGTGCCAGGTACGGCCAATGTGGACTTCGTCATCTTCCCGCCGCGCTGGATGGTGGCCGAGCATACGTTTCGCCCTCCCTGGTTTCACCGCAATGCGATGAACGAGTTCATGGGCTTGATTCTCGGCCAGTATGACGCCAAGGCAGAAGGGTTCGTGCCCGGTTCCGCCAGCCTGCACAGCTGTATGCAGGCACACGGGCCGGATGCGGAAACCTTCGAGCGTGCGGTGAGCGCTGAACTTAAGCCTCATTATCTTGGCGGTACCCTGGCGTTCATGTTTGAGACCCAGCTGGTGCTTCATCCCACACGCTTTGCTTTGGAGACGGATAGCCTGCAGCGCGATTATTTTCAGGTATGGCAGGCGCTGAAGAAACACTTCACCGGGAAGCCCATCCAGTAAATGTAACCATGAATGATACGCATGATCCTCAGCGGCAAAGCTGGGTCCTCTCCGCCAATCGCCCCGGCAACGCATTTCCGGTTCAGAACCTGCCCTTTGGTGTGTTTGCGGGACCTTCGGGGCCTACGATTGGGGTTGCGATCGGCGACCAGATTCTGGATCTTCGCGGTGGCTCGGAATTTTTAGGGCTGCTGCCGGCGGGCACGGTGGAGGCCTGCGCCGCGAGCACACTCAATCCGCTGATGGCGCTTGGACCGGAATGCTGGTCCGCTCTGCGGGCGCGGCTTAGCGATTTGCTTCGTGGCGACCATCCTCAGACTGCTGATCATCGCCGGGCGCTGGAGCCGCATTTGGTGGCGATGGCAGACGTGAGAATGCTGAAGCCGGCGCTCATCGGCGACTATACGGACTTCTATGCCTCGATTGATCATGCGAGGAATGTGGGTAGGTTATTTCGTCCGGATAATGCTCTCCTTCCTAATTACAAGTACGTGCCGATCGGATACCACGGCCGGGCATCGTCCATTGTCCTCAGCGGTTCTACGGTGAAGCGGCCCAAGGGGCAAATTGTCCCCTCCCCCGGGGCGGCGCCCCGATTTGCGCCCTGTCAGGCGCTTGACTATGAGATCGAGGTTGGATTTTTTGTTGGGGCCGGCAATCCAATGGGAGACAGGATTGGGATCGAGGATGCTGCTTCACACTTGTTTGGCGTGTGCCTGCTGAATGATTGGACGGCACGCGACCTTCAGGCGTGGGAGTACCAGCCCCTGGGGCCGTTTCTAGCGAAAAGCTTTGCTACGAGCATCTCGCCGTGGATCGTCACTATGGAGGCGCTCGCCCCTTTCCGCGCGGGCGCGTACGCACGACCTGCGCAGGACCCGGCGCCGCTCGCGTACCTTGCCTCGGAAAACGACCTGCGCGAAGGCGGGATCGATTTGAGGGTTGAAGTATATTTGCGGTCGCCGCGGATGGATGAGGGTATTCGTGTTAGCCGCAGTAATTTGCGGAACCTCTATTGGACGCCGGCACAGTTGGTTACCCATCACGCAAGCAATGGTTGCAACCTTCAGCCGGGGGATCTGCTGGGCACTGGTACGGTGTCCGGGCCTGAGCAGGAGAATCTTGGATGTTTGCTGGAGCTTACTCGCAATGGGCGCGAACCTGTCGCGCTGGTTGCGGGTGAACAGCGTGGCTTTCTTGAGGATGGCGATGAGGTTGTGTTTCGCGGATATTGCGAGCGGGATGAGTTCGTGGGGATTGGGTTGGGGGAGTGCCGGGGCACGGTTGTGGGTAGCGAGTAATCGATTTAACAAAAAGCGATTGTGGCTCCGCCCATCGTTTTCGGCCCAGGTATCCGGATTTCCTGCACGGGGCGCCACCAACAGCGGCGGGTGCGGCCTTCATTAAGGAAGGCCGCATGCAGGTCTTCAACGCCAGTGAGCTCGACAGGAAATCCGGAGTACGCTGCAGGGCACCCGTCCGATTTCCTGTGACTCCGTTGTGACACTTCATTTCCTGAACGAGGATAGTGCCCCGCTGCTACGGGTGCGGGTGGGCGCCGGCCAGTAGAGATTCGAAATGGGGTTGTTGGCCGCGCAGCAGGGTCTCGATCATTTCGTGGATACGAATCTCGTCGAAGGGCCGGGTTACATCCTGCTCGGTTTGCTGGCCGGGAAAGTGGATCATCAGGACTGGACGTGGATCGAAACGACCGTGGCTTGCAGCCTCATCTTCCTTCGTCCACACCGGCGTGGAGCGCCACATGGGGACTCGCCAGGAGTGGTCAGAGCAAACAATAACAGTTGCTTTTGCGGCCATCGCGGTTCCCGCCAAAGTCGTCAGCAGTTCTCCCAGCGACTTGTCGGCAAGCGCCAGATTATCGATGTAGGAGCCGGTGCCGCCTTGGTGATTTCGGTCATACGCACCCGGAGGATGCGGCACGGGCAGATGAATGAAGACAAAATTGATACTCTGGTCGCGAATCAACGCCTCGGCCTGGGGCATGATCGCGGCATGATCCTGCACATGCCTTTGCTGGGCGGAGCCTGGTTCGTGATTCCATCTGCGGCCTGACTCTAGCAACGGCGCCATCGCATTTTGCCATACAGATTGATCCGGCATGGCTCCGTCGGATTGGCCATCGCCCATGCGCCAGAAACAGTAGTTGAGCATTCCCGCGAGAATCCGGCAGTAAGGGTTGTACCAACCCACCACCCCCGTGGTCCAGCCGAGCCGCTGGGCATCGGAGAAAAGCGTGGCCCGGGCATCGAATGCTTGCCAGCGCCGGCTCCCAGCCAGCTTGACCTGAGGTTCTCCATCCAGAGTGCTGCGGATGCTATCCACTTGCGTGCCGAGGAAGAAGGAGGGGATCACGCGATCGGTGTAATACCCCGCGGGCTTAAGGTCGCTGAACACCACGCTTTCGCTCCTGAACTTGTCAAAGGCAGGCAAAGCGAGGCCGGAAAATCGATGCTCGAAGGTCTGATCATATGAGAGCTCGTCGAACAGCAGCCACACGATCCGGCCACCCTCGGCTGGCGCACTTCGATCGGAGACCAGCGCTGGATGCATCGCCGGGACTGGGACGTCGGCCCGCTGCGCGCGCAGGCCCTGGTAAAAAAGCTCCGGGATCATCCAGACCATGCTGCAACCGGCGAGCACGATGAGTGCGCCCAACACACGCACGGCGCGACGATAGTCAACGGGCCGTAGCCATCGCAGGGCCAGCGCCGCCAGCAGAATCACCAGGTATACCTTGTCCGGGCCGAGGTAAGGGATGGGAGCGCGCCGCATGACCCCCAGGGCAGTCACCGAGGCCGAGGCAAGCTCGGCGGCCACGAATGCCCACAGTACAGTGCGCAGACCAGTCTCGTTTTTCTCCAGATAGCGAAACAGGAGCGCAGCGAGCAGCGTGACAACTCCGAGGTCAAGCAGGACGCCCCAGATCACGCTGTGGATGGGCAGGAAGCTGTGATAAATCACTGGGTGGTAGCTGGACAAGTGAGGCCAGACGCGAAGGATCAGGACCGTTACGGCTGCTCCAAAGCCCTGTACGAAGGTCTTGAGGTTCATCTCTTCTCGAACAGAAAGAGCACTCGACCGTTACTCAATTCCTCGCGCATCATGATGTTGAAATGGCGAGTGAACTGTTCGACAAACAGATCTTCATCCAGATGCGCATAGAGTTCGTCTCGCCCGCGGCAAAGGTCGATGTAGCGCACGTCTGTCTTCGGGACCCACTCCACAATGCTCCAGCGACGGGTGAGCGATGCCAGCAGCGCGGACAGGTCGGCCATGGGAATCTGATCGGCAAGCAGCAGATGATGAAGAATCCCCAGCATCATGACGCAATCGAAACGCTGACGCGCGCGCTCCAGCAGGGTGAGAGATTCGGTGTTGCACCATCCGGCCGCCGGGGTTGGCCGGGCTACGTCGGCGACCAGGGGAAGAATGGGCAGCCCGCCCTCCCTGGCCTCTCTCCAATTGCGGTCTGATGAGGCCACATCCGTGTCCCAGGCGACGACGCGAGCGCCGGCACTGGCGGCAATGCGCGAGTACTGGCCGGTATTGGCGCCAATGTCGAGTACCGATTCCGGGCGCAGTGATTGCATGGCGCGGTCCACGAATTCCTGCTTGCGCCGCCGTTCCTCTTCGGTGTAGTGATCGGCAGCGGCGTGGTACTCGCTCCAGCGGGAATCGCGTTTTTTCGGCTGCAGCCCGCGCAGGGTTTTGCCAAATCCCCTGATGTTTCGCTCCAACACCGCAGCCGCGATTTCCGGCGCCTGCTGCAGTCTGGCGGGTGCTCCCACACCACGATTGCGGTTCTCAAACAAGAAAGGAAGGGTGATCAGCGACCGAAGTGGAGCACTCCATCGTTCGACGCGGGAAAGGTACGGATACAGGTCGGTGGGCTCGTAGCCATCGCGGCGATGGATTGTGGCCGCCAACGGCCAGCCCAGATATTCATAGGCCGCGAGGGGCAAGAGAAACGTGCGCGCAAACTGGCCATACGCAAGCCACAGCGGACTGCGGGGATCGCGGCGCTCAATGGACAACAGATCGACGAACACCGGGCGCGAGCCCTCGAAGAGGATGTTCAACGGGGTCGCGTCTTTGAGAATCCAACCTTCACAAAGCAGCTGGCCGCAGAATTCTAGTGTTAGTTCCGCAGCTGCTACCCATTGCGAGGGCGTCCATTCCCAGGGGTAGGAAGGGAAGAAGACACGCGGATGCTGGAGCAGCAAAGGCTGGTCCTCTTCCGCAGACAGCACTTCGCTCGCGACCAGGTGGCCTTCCTCGGTCCACCGGCGGGCCAGGCCAGACTGCAGGAAGCGGAGAGACTCGGTCGCGTACCGAGGGTGAACGGTCCGCAACACATCTTCGCCATCAATGCGCAGCGAGCCGGCAGGATCGCGAAACGTCGCGATATGCTGCGACGTGCCCTGGCTCATGGCTGGTTCTCTGCAACCTCAGTCTGCACAGGGGCTTGTGATCTGCGCAACGAATAAAAGAGCCGCTTGACGCGATGGCGCAGATAGAAAATCGCGCCGGCACACATAGAGCCCGCAACCTGTAGGAAAACAAAGCCGGAACCCGGATCGACGTAGGCCTGGGCCGGCCGCTCGAAGGCGGCCATCAAGGCCGCAATCTGCAAAGCGCTCAGCACCAATAGCCAGGTACGAAGAACACGGGGGGAGTAATGCTGTCTATTCACGAAGCTCCTCGAGGCGCGAAGGTACCTGCAATTTCTAACGTTCGACTGCACGCAAAAGTTGCGCAGCCCTTAACTTTTTTGTCACCGCCCCTTCATAATTGGATAGACGTAGGAATCGGCTTCGGGATTACTCAGTTTTTTTCGAAAAAAAGGTCCATGCTCCCTACTGGCGATCACAAATTAGTACAGATTATTGACGATGCGCTCGCCGACAGTGGCCGCCGCAGCGGAGAGTGGCTGGTGTGTAAGCCAGGTTGTACCCAGTGCTGTGTGGGGGTCTTCGCCATCCATCAGCTCGATGCCGCCCGTCTCCAGCAGGGACTTGAGGAGCTGATTGCCAGCGATCCGGAACGAGCTCGCAATGTTCGCGGGCGGGCGCGGAAATCGGTCGAGCGCCTGACGGAGGATTTCCCTGGCGATCCGGCGACCGGACTGCTGGATCCCTCGGAAGAAGCCGAGGCGCGCTTCGAGGACTTTGCCAACGACGAGCCCTGTGCCGCCCTGGACCCGCGCACCGGCCTCTGTGACCTGTATCTTTCCCGCCCCATGACTTGCCGCGTCTTTGGACCCCCTGTGCGCTCGGAGCAGGGGCTGGGGATCTGCGAGCTTTGCTATCACGGCGCCACGGAGGAACAGATTGCCGCGTGCGAAATGCCCGTAGATCCTGAGGGTCTGGAAGCGCAGCTGCTGGACGAATTTGAGCGATCGACCGGCAGGCATGGCCGTACCCTGGTTGCTTTCGCACTCGACAGTAGCTTTCGCGCTCGACGCGCCACGTAACTGGGTACAATCAAGAAAGACTTCCGCAGGAAAGTAGAACCATGTCTGCTAATCTCGTAACCGCCTTGAGTACCGCTGTCGGCAATGCCGCTGCCCCCGCTGGCTTAACCGTTCTCTCCTCTGAAGAGGGGGTTGATTTCAACGGGCGCCCGACCGCCATCTTCCGCCTCGGCCTGGCGAAAGATGCTCCCGCCGAGCGGACGCTGCGGTTGGAGTTGAGCGAAGACTTCGACTTCCGTCGCCCTGAACTGTTGCCGGAGATGACGGCCCACTTACGCGATGAGGCCAAGCGCCTGCGCAATCCGCGGCCTGATGCCTACGTGACGATGGCCGGCATGCCGATCACGTTTGCCGATTTTCGTTGGCCTTTCCACCGCTCTGTTTCCGGCGCGGATACCCATATCGTGCACGGGGTGGTGTACGTGGCCGACGGCACCGATTCCCTGCTGCACGCAAAGGTCTCCGCCAGCATGACGGTGACCTTTGCGGAGATTGTGGCCGCTCCCGAGCAGCCGTATGCGGAATCCTTTATCTATAGCGCGATTCGCAAGACCCTGGACCAGGGTCAACTGGAACTGCTGAAGAGCGGCAACCGCCAGCCGGTGCCGTTGACGACGCGCTATTACAGCCGCTGGCAAAAGAAGTTTTTCTTTACCGACACCGATGAGCAAAGCCGGCAGCAGTTTTTGCTGGCCAAGGCTTTCTGGCTGTCTGGGGTATTGGGAAAATCGCAGCCGGTGTGGATCGCTGACCCGCGCGATGCGCAATACCTGAACACCACTCCCGAGGAGTTGGTGCGCGCGGCATCGGTGCTGGCCGGCGCCGGGCTGGTGACATGGAGTGAGGATGACTCGGAGTTCGCGGCAGCCACCCCGGGGCTGCTGGCTCGTGAGGCGGAGTTCCGGGAACGCCTGCAGCAGGCTTTTGCCCTGACCAAGCCGGCTTTTAACGAGGAAATGCGCCATGGGCACACGAATATGTAGGTGTTTGTAACTCTCCAGCCGGGCGTGCGTCTCATGCGCACGGAGAGACTTATGGACAACCGAAAGATCGTGACCTTGATGATTTTGGCGCTGATGGCCACCAGCGCGTTGGCGCAAAAGGTGGTCCTGGTGGAGCTATTCACGTCGGAAGGGTGTTCCAGCTGTCCACCGGCGGATGCCCTGCTGAAGCTGGTGAATGGAAGCAAGACCAGCGGGGGCGAGTTGGTGGTCGGCATCAGCGAGCATGTAACCTACTGGAACTCGCTGGGGTGGTCTGACCCTTACTCCTCTGATGCGTATACAGAACGGCAGAATGCCTATAGTGAGCGGTTCCACCTGGATGGGGTCTATACGCCGCAGATGGTGATCAACGGCGCGGAGCAGATTGTGGGGAGCGACCACGCTGGATTGCTGCACGCGGTCGAGCAGGAGGATGCGGAAAGCCCGCGCTTGTCTCTCCGCATTATGTCGGTAAACAGGGCAGCCAATACTTTGACGGTGAATTTTGTGACCAGCGGCGACGTGCCTAACCAGGGAGCCGACCTGATGGCGGTGCTGGCGGACGACGCTGACCGGTCCAACGTACTGCGTGGGGAAAACTCCGGACGGACGCTGGCGCATGTCTCCGTAGCCCGCTCCATCACCCGTGTGGCCAGAGTAAAAACGGCCGGGGAGCTGACAGTGCAGATCCCGATTCCCGCTTCGTTTCAGGCAAACCAGGGGCATCATCTCATCCTGTTCGCACAAACCCCAGGCAATGGACGCGTGCTGGGAACCGACACCAAGCCTCTTTAAGAGAACAGACGAATGGCGACCGAGTTACGGGATGAATCACGGATGATTGCTTCGATTCTTGGCGGTGAGACTCAGCTGTTTCATGAGCTGATTCGTCCGTATGAGCGCAGGGTCTACGCGATGGCGCTGTCGTTCCTGCGCAATGAGGCAGATGCGGAAGACGTGGCCCAGGAGGCGTTTCTCAAGGCCTTCCGCAACCTGGCCAGCTTTCGGGGCGACGCCAAACTCGGGACGTGGCTGGTCAGCATCACCTTGAACGAGGCACGGAGCCGGATTCGCCGCCGGGACGCGATTAAGACCGAGTCGCTCGACGAGCCAGATGAAGAGGGAAAGACTTCACCGGCTTTGTTGCGGGACTGGAGGGAGATACCGTCCGAGGCGTTGGAGCGAAAGGAAGTCCGGTCTCTGCTACACAAGGCGATCACTGCTTTGCCGTTGATTTACCGCGAAGTTTTTCAGCTGCGGGACATTGAGCAGTTGAGTGTGCAGGAGGCTGCACAGGCGCTCGGGATCACCACCTCCTCGGTAAAGGTTCGTTTGCATCGGGCACGAATGATGTTACAGAAGACTCTGGCGCCGCAGTTGAAGGAGATGGCGCCCAAAAGGAGATGGTGGGCATGGTCATAGAGTGCAAGCATGTATGGGCGCACATCTCCGGCTACCTGGACCAGACGCTTCCTCCGGATGTGTTGGAGCGGGTGCAGGAGCATCTGGAGCATTGCGAGATTTGCTCGGCGATTTTAGATTCGACGCGGAATATTTTGATTTTGACTGCGGACGAGCGGGTGTTTGAGCTGCCGCTTGGGTTCAGTGAGCGGTTGCATGCGCGGTTGAACGAGGAGATTCAGGCGTTGGAACCTGATGGGGGCTGAGGTTTGCGGAGAGACAAACAGCAGATCTCTCCGCTACGCTACGCACGAAGGAAGAAGATACTCCTCGAAGATCGATGGTATCGACGAGGCTTTGAAAGCATTGGGCAAGACGCTGGAAGTGCGGGCCATTTAACAGCGGCAACGAGAACGACATCTCCTGGTGGGTGTCTAAGAAAGGCATTTCACTTCGGATCGAAAACCACATAGTGGACGCCACCGCCGATGTTCTTGAGTTTGCGGGACCGACGAACGTGACCCAAAGTCACCGAACAAATCCCACCTCACCGCCGCCGGAACTGATTGGCTCCGCGCAGGTAGCCGTTCGGCTACCGATCCCCCTCCCCGGTCCGGTCCGGCCACCCGGATGTTATTGAAAATACAAGAGCTCTCATAAGCGCCGCGGAACATTCGCGTTTGGTCCGCCGCATGCAATTGGGAGTGCGTCCGAGCAAACTCAAAGCCAAACCGCGGAGAGTTTGAGAGACAAATTCAGTTTGGGTTCCACTGCAAGGAGCCCCAAGGAGGATGTCATGAAATTCAATTCCATCGCTCAGTCGTCCCTCGCGGTTCTGTCGCTCATACTCATCGCCCCCATCCACAGCTTCGCCGCGTCCCCGGAGCCATACTGCATCGCGGTGAGCGGCGGCTTCGGCAATGGTGGCACGACTTTCGTCGCGCGCAACTTTTCTCTGCCGGCGGCGAGCAAATGCTCACCGTGGACGGGCTATACCAAGACCGCTGACAGCGTCATCTTAACGACCAGCGGTACCAGTTGCCTTTCCAGCGATAACAAAGCGCTGACGGTCAGCGTTTCCAGCGCCGACCCCTCGTATGTCGCTGCGGGCGCAACGGATTACATCCAGTTGTCCCGGGGAGATGCGACAGAACCGTTTACCGGCCAAGACTACGGTTACTTCGCTGGAAGCGCAGAACCGGTGAGCTGCACGAGCGATCTGTTGACCCTCCCGTCGACGCACGACTAACTGGGCATGGCACTCCTCCGGCCACCGTTCAAGGAATACTACGATGGGAAAAGCGGGACAGACAGGAACTGGGCGAATCTTATTGCGCGGTTCAGCTGTCCCCTTTCTCTCCTCTTTCTCTCTCCTTCTCTCCCTATCTCCCCAACCGCGTCAATTCTTCTTCGCAGCGAGCGTCAGCACTTCCCTCCACACGGCGTCGTCGACAAGGATTCCCCCTTTCATCTGCTTCTGTCTCGTGCTTAGCGCATTTTCGCCGGGATAAAGAGTGCCAGTACTGTCCGCCGCCGGAATCGACTTGTGCACATAATCGACCACGCTGTTCGCGATTTCCTCTGTGAATTTTTCGCCACCGAGCTTCGCCGGGTCGATCAGGATGAATATCTGGGAACAGCCGGTGCAACTCCCCTCCTGGATCTTATCGATCGCGTTGGTCGGCGCCCCCTCAGACAGCACCGCCGCCAGCACGTCCAACATGATCGAAAACCCCGACCCCTTCCAATAACCCATGGGCAGGATCCGCATGGAAGCTTCGATCAGCCCCGGGTCATCGGTCAGGTTGCCGTCCTTATCGAAGCCACCGGGAAACGGCAGTTTGCGACCTTTCAGCCTGGTCGTCTGCAGCTTGCCGTAGGAGTACTGCGACAGTGCCATATCGAGCACAATGTGGCCCTTCTTTCTCGGGACGGCGATGACGAAGGGATTGTTGCCGACGCGCGCGTCACGACCGCCCCAGGCCGGCATAACGGATTCGGTGTTCGTCCAACTGATCGCCACATACCCTTGATCCGCCGCACGCCAGCCATAGGCGCCGCCGCGCATCCAGTGAGTTGTATTCCGGAGAGCGACGATCCCAACCCCCTGTTGCGAAGCCATCTGCATGGCACGATCGGTGGAGAAGATCGCGTTGAGTACCCCCGGCGCTCGCCCTCCGTCGTAGATCTCGATGGCACTCAACTGCTTCACCAGTTTCGGTTTGGCGGCAAGATTGACCCACCCCTTGCCGAGGTAATCTACGAAGCGCGCAACCCGGTTCAAACCATGCGAGTTCACGCCATCGAGCGTGGATTCGGTATGGATCCGCGCACATTGCCGGGCTTCCTGCTCGATCATGCCGGCATTGATGAACGCCGAGGCAATCACGTCCTGCATCTCCGCGAAAGAAACTAGCGCCATAGGTTCGGTTCCCCCAGATCATTATCAGGTGGGGGTAGAAAAAAGGTTAGAATTTCCTGTTGGTTTCCAAGAGAAAACATGTCATTATTCCTGTTGGAAACCTAAAGGTGGAACTCCTGATGAAGGAAAAGCCGGACGTCTTGCAAGGAACGCTTGCCCTGATGGTCCTCAAAACATTGGACCTGCTTGGGCCTAGAGTGCAAGCACGTATGGACGCACATCTCCGGGTACCTGGACCAGGCGCTTCCTCCCGATGTGCTGGAGCTGGTCCAGGAGCATCTGGATCATTGCGAGATTTGCTCCGCGGTTTTAGATTCGACGCGGAACATTTTGATCTTGACTGCGGACGAGCGAGTGTTTGAGCTGCCGCTTGGGTTCAGTGAGCGGTTGCATGCGCGGTTGGATGATGAGATTCAGGCGTTGGAAGCTCAAACCTGACATCCAAGGTTCGGAACATGCCTATTCCCGTCGAATGGCCGGATCGATCGAATTTTCAGGAGATCGCGTCCAGGTTCGGCCGCTCCGTTCAGGGACCCGCGCCCGGACACGGCGGCGTTCATGTTGTCCACGCTAGAACAAGAACTTCAGAGCGAACTGAATGAGCCTCGGATTATTCAACTGGTTATTCGTAATTCCGAAAGTGGCATTGTTGGATGTGCAACAAGCGGTATTCGGGGCGGCAAACTGAACGCGATTAAACGTATTGAAGAACTCCGTCCGGAACTGCAAACCGAACTTTTCACCCGGACCGAACTTCGTATTCTTGTATATCGCGAGGTCCCAGTTATTGATCCCATCGCCGCGAAGCGTAGGGTCCACGCGCGACTCGTTCCCGAAGCCAAAGCTGCTGGGAGCTGTGAAGCAAGTCGGGTTGAACCAGGCAATTCCTCCCGTCTCAGGTGCGTGTGCGACACCCTTGACGCATCCCGGCACAACATTCGGGCGCAAAACCCCGATTCCCAGACTCGCTTGTGACAGTGCCGTCGACCCCCCATAGCTTATCGGCAGGGGGAAGCCCTTCTGAAACGTCGTGATGCCATCGACGCCCCATCCGGAAGCCGCTTTCCCCACCACGCCGGTGGCGCCCGCCAGATACCTTTGCCCGTGACCAAAGGGCAGGTCATAAACGTAGCTGAGCACCAGGCGCTGGGACACGTCCTGGGAAGAGAGCGACCACTCTCCCTTGAGATTGTTCCAGTCTTGCACTTCTCCCACACCGGACTCGAGCCAGGTGGTCAGCGTATCCGCATTGGTGAGGAGTTTTTCGTTGGTGTAGGCGGCCAGGAACGATCCGCCCCCCGTGAACCGCTTGGTGACTGAGAGTTGCAGCGAGCTATAGTCACTGGAGCAGCAGCCGTCCCCGGCAAGGCTGACGCCACCATACTCGGGGTAGGGACGGAGCAGCTGACCGGCGAGAACCGTGGAGTTTGTGGCCGGGTTCAACGAGCTTACCGTATTGATCCCCTTGAATGGATTGGGAACGTTCACCAGCAAGGCGTTTCCCATTGACAGATCCGCGTCCGGAATCTGGTCAATTTGAGTCGCCGTCGGATTGGGCAAATGCACACCCCGCGAGCCTGCAAATGCAAGATCGACGAAGATCCCTCCCGGGAACTCTCTTTGAATGTCCAGGTTGAACTGCTGGACGTACGGCGCCTTATACGTGGTGTAGGGAGCTACCTGGGTGATGGTTTGGCCGGCATCAAACGCCGAAACGTTGCCTCTGCCAAGGGGCTGCACGACATTGGGACCGAAGGGTCCGTTGGTCGGGCAATTCAGCGTTCCCGAAGAAGCGGCCGCAGTGAACACGCAGTTGGTTGCCGAGAGCGTGCTGTTGGGAGTGATTCCGCCGTTCGCGGTTGCAACCCATAGCGTCGAGGCCAGGTTGATGGCATCATTCGTGGGGTTCAGATTGAAAAATATCCAGTTGGGGATGAAGAATATGCCGTAACCCGCGCGAACGACTGTTTTCTGATCCAAGGAGTAAGCCACGCCTAGACGGGGCATGAACTCGTATTTCCTCAGCGGTACGTTGCCTCGGGTCTTATTGACTCCGTCGCCAACGAGGAAGACGTCGCCCGGGCATGACCCGCCGTTACAGCCGGTAACCGAGGCATTGGACGCCGCCGGATCCCAGTAGCTTACCCGGTTATACCGCTCGGTCATGGGTCCCTGCAGATCGTAGCGCAGACCGTAGCTGGCCGTAAGTTTCGATGTGACTCTCCACGTATCCCCGAAAAAGAAGCCTCGATAGGTTTCCTTTTGAGCCACCAAGGCCGGAATCTGCGCCTCACCGAAGTTGTGGTTGAACAGGGTCGATTCGTTCAGACCGTAGCCCAGCAGAAAATCGGCGAAGGAGATACCGCCCGTTCCGCCGGAAACAGGATTGCTCTGCGTCCAACTGCCGTTGAAAGCAAAGGCGCCGCTGGCGATGTTCGTCTGGGCGTAGTTGTCAAACGTCTCAATAAGTTGGCCGCCAAAGAACATGGTGTGACGTCCCTTGATCCAGGTAAGGTTGGGGGAGAGGGCCCATTGGGTGTCGTGATCCGTGATGAAGCTCTGGCCTTGCGAGCAGGTGACGGTTACGTCTTGTGGCGTGAAGCAGGGTGTGAACGGCGACCGTCCGGCGCTCGGAATGGCCGCATTGTAAGAACCGGGCCAGCCGTACCCGGTCAAATCAAAACTCGAGTTAGTGGGGGAACGCAAGTAGTGGAACCGGCTGCCGCTGAGGTTGACACTTAGCAACAGATTAGGCCGGATGGAGTCGGTGTAGTCTACGACGGCGGCGTTGGTCTGATACGCTTCCGCGCAACGATCCTCGCACAGCCCGGTGCCGAAGGGATCCGTAGGCAAATTTAGAAGGTTGAAGAAGTTGTAACGGGTAAAAATATGCTGCGTCGACGTAAGATTTTGATCCACGCGGGCTACGTATTGATTGGTGTTTCCACCGGACGGCGAGGCCGAGGTGAAATTGTTGTTCTCGGCGCCATTGGTCGGCAGCGGAAGATACTTAAGTTCAGTCAACGCCGCCGGGTTAATGTTCGTGATGGTGTTGTTGGCGAATTGTCTACGGCCGCAATTCGCGGCCGTGGAGTTTGCTACACATACCGCACTTATGCTCAACGGATCGTAAATCGGAATGTCCGACGGAAATACGCCGCTCCTCTCGCCAACCGTCGGCACGGTGGTAGTAACCACCGAGGACGCCCTCTGACGGTACCCATCATAGGCAAAGAAGAAAAATGTATGGTCTTTGATAATCGGGCCGCCAAACGTGCCGCCGAACTGATTCTGCACATAGGGGGGATTGGTCGTATCGAAATAGGGCCGGGAATTCAAGACCTTGTTGCGCAGATATTCATACGCTAAGCCGTGGAAGGTGTTCGTTCCTCCCTTGGTGCTCAGGTTGACAATGCCGCCGGAGAACCTGCCCCATTCCGGGCCGAGGTTGTTGTACTGCACCTTGAATTCGGATATCGCGTCCTGGTCAGGAATCAGAACGGGCAGATTGATGTAGCCAATGTTCACCGGTTGCCCGTCGATGTACTCGGCGCTCTCGTTGCCGAACGAGCCGCCCACCTGGTAATTGCCCCAGCTGAATGGATTCTGGCCCACCTGCGATCCGCCGGAGCCGCCCTGCGCAATAGCAGCTGGAGAAAGAGTGATGAGGTTGAAAACGTTGCGGCCATTCAAAGGAGTTTCGTTGGTCTTGCGTTCGTCAATGACCTGGCCAAGGGACGCATTATCGGTCTGCAGCAACGGAGCCAACGCGGTGACTTCCACGGTCTGGGTGTCGGCGCCGACCTCCATGGTGGCGTCAATGCGGACACTCTGTTGCACCTGTAAATCAAAGGTGTTGCGCTTGAATCGCTTGAAGCCGGTCTTATCCACATCAACGGTGTACTCACCAGGATTCACGTTGACGAAGGTATATAACCCGTTTTGATCTGTACTAAATGTCTCCCTTGCACCCGTGGCGGTGCTGGTCAGTGTAACTTGCGCCCCCGAGATAGCGGCGCCCGAGGTGTCCTTGACTGTTCCCGAAACCGAACCGAAGGTGGACTGCCCGCGGGCAGTAAAGCAACCGCTAAGGAACAGCGCAGTTGCCATGATAGGAAACCAGAATTTGTGTGAATTCACATTGCCTCCAAAAGGTTCTGCAAGCCAGCGGGCCATTTCGAACCACACCTATCCGGTCCGACTTCGAGCCTCCGCTGTGGTGAAGACCTAGCTCCGCCGTTGGCTGATTCTTAAACACTTATCCTCTTACAACCCTCGAACTACGAGGCCGGATTGCGCGACTCCGTTGCCAAAATTCACAGCAGACTGCGAGCCGTATGAAAAGCCTAGTTCAATGAAGTTAATAAGCCGGACCTAATCCGCTGGACGATTGAGAAATGCGATGAGTCGAAGGTTTTGCGCGCCAGGCCGTGGAATGTCTCTTCACTGCGTACGCTAAAATGCTATTCATGAATCGAGAGAATGTCCTTAATTTGAGGTCCTTCTGGCAAATCCAGATCGTTGGATGGGGCTGCTTTTATCTTTTCAACCTTCTGGAATCTATTCATAACTTCTTGACTAAGCGTGTGCATATCGATGAAGAGACGGTACCTATCGTCTTGATGTTCCTGGGAAGTTGTGCCCTGCGCCCTTTTTGCCATCGGCTGCTGCGACAATCGCAGTCGTGGATCGCTTATGAATGGAAGGCAGCCGCGGCGGCCCTCGTCACATCCATTCCCGTAGCCTGCGCAGCTGGCCTGATTTTGCAGAATTTCTATCCTGTACCCTGGCACGCTTGGCTTTCAGTTTTGATGTGGTCTTTTTTCATTCTCTTCATATGGTGCAGTCTGTATTTCAGCATTAAGCAATGGCAGCAATCGGCCATGGAGAAGGAGCGTCTGCTCCGCGCCGAGTCTGAGGTCAGAGAGGCGCGCCTGCTTGCACTTCGCTATCAGTTGAATCCACACTTCCTATTCAATTCGCTCAATGCCGTCTCCACTCTGGTCCTGGATGGAAACGCTCCGGCGGCAACGCGCATGCTTGCGCAAATAGGAGATCTTCTGCGTTCAAGCCTCGACTCCGAGGTTACCGCCGAAGTGGCTCTCGCTCAGGAATTAGTCTTCACCGAGGGGTATCTTGCGATTGAACAAACAAGGCTGGGAGACCGGTTGAAGTTCGATATGGAAATACCGATTGAAACGCGGGATGCACTCGTGCCAAGTATGTTGCTCCAGCCTCTGGTAGAGAATGCAGTGCGATATGGGGTGGCGCCGCTGATCGATGGTGGGTCGATTACCATCAACAGCGCGCTCCATGCCAACAGATTGCGCATTATGATCGTGAACTCCGGACGTCGTGGTGAAGGGGAGCAGAAGAAGAGTGGAAATGGAATCGGCCTGGGAAACACGGCGGAGCGCCTGAAGTCACTTTATGGGACGAATTTTCAGTTCTCGCTTGGGTGGCCTGAAGCGGGCGGTTGTGAAGTGGTGTTGGAACTGCCTTTACGCCTGGCTTCAAACCTCGAAGAGGCTTCACCGTGCGCGTTCTAATCATCGACGACGAGCCATTAGCGCGGCGCGGTGTCGTTCATCGGCTTCGTCGATTCAAAGATGTGGAGATCGTTGGAGAATGCGGAGACGGGGTATCCGCGGTCGAGAGAATTTTGCAACGATCTCCCGATGTTGTGTTCCTCGACATCCAGATGCCGGGCATGGACGGTTTTGAGGTTCTGCGTGCGTTGCCTCGAGAAAGCATGCCAGCAGTCATTTTTCTCACAGCGTATGAGCAACATGTTTTGCGGGCATTCGATGTCCATGCACTGCATTACCTGCTGAAGCCGGTGGACGACTCACGCTTCGCGGCAGCGGTCAGTCGAGCTCGTGATCTGGTCGATTCCTCCTTAAAGGCCGAAATGGCGCAGCGAGATATGAAGTTGCTGGACCGCGCCTCGGATAAATACGCGTCCCTATTTACGGTGCAGACTGGCTCCCGCGTTCAAATCGTCACCGCGGAGGATGTAGAGTGGATTGGCGCTGCTGGTGACTATGTTGAGCTGCACGTCGACCGCCATTCTTTTCTGGTACGCGAAACGATGGCTTCTCTCGAACAGAAGCTCGACCCGGCGAAGTTTCTTCGCATACACCGCTCCCGCATTGTGCAGTCCAAAGGCATACTGGAACTGCGATCCATCGAGAACCGCGAATTTATGATAAAGCTCTCGGACGGCTCGGAGCATCGCTCGAGCCGCACCTACGCAGATCGACTTGAGCGCTGGTTGGCATCCGGTAGGATCTGACGAAAATTCGCTGACCGGCTTACGATCATCGCTGCCGAAGGCCGACTTATCATCATTTTTCTCGTCCCAGGTACGCCGGCGCGAACCTGGGGCCCCCGTCCAGCCCCCGTCCAGGCGTCTAGTCAGGTAGAAAAGAAAAGTTAGAATTTCCTGTTGGTTTCCAAGATGAAACATGTCATTATTCCTATTGGAAACCTAAAGGTGAAATTCCCTATGAAGGAAAAGCCAGACGTCTTGCAAGGAACGCTTGCCCTGATGGTCCTCAAGACATTGGACCTGCTTGGGCCGCAGCACGGCTACGGTATCGCCCGGCGGATCGAGCAGATCAGCGGAGAGCTTCTGGATGTGAATCAGGGCACGCTCTATCCGTTGCTGCTGAAGCTGGAGCATGAAGGCTCGATCGCTTCGCAATGGGGAGCATCGGAAAACAACCGCCGAGCCCGCTTCTATCGTCTGACTGCGGCCGGCCGCAGGCAACTGCAGGCAGAGACCCGCGATTGGGAGCAAACCGCGGCGATCATCGCGCGCTTTTTTGCAATCAAAGCGAAGGACCTGGCATGAAATACCTACGACGCCTCTCGATACGCCTGTCGAATTTCATGACGAGGCGAAGTGCCGACGAACGCCTGCAGGAAGAGATCGCCGGGCATCTTACGTTCCAGATCGAGGAGAACCTGCGCGCCGGTATGTCATCCGCCGAGGCGCGGCGCCAAGCCGCACTCAAGCTTGGCTCGGCCGAAGCGATACGGGAACACCACCACGCCGAGCAAAGCTTGCCCCTGATCGAGAATCTGCTCTTCGACCTGCGGTACGCGGTTCGCATGCTGGTGAGATCTCCCGGATTCTCTTTCATTGCGATCGCCACCGTGGCTCTTGGCATTGGAGCCACCACCGCGATCTATAGCGTGATCGATGCCACCCTGCTGCACCCTTTGCCGTATCCAAACCCTGGCGAGCTAGTGCGCATCCAGGACGATCTTTCCGGCGTAGGCGCGCAGAACGTCGGGATCTCAGTCCCTGAGTGGAGAGACGTGCAGAGTTCCGGGATATTCCAGTCCGTGTCGGTCTCCGGCACCGGCGCAGACGTGAACCTCACCGGCAGTGAGCAGCCGGAGCGTCTCAGCTACAAGCACGTTTCGCCGAATTACTTCGCGGTCTTCGGAGTAGACGCGCAGTTGGGTCGCACATTCGATCCCCACGATGCTACTCCTGGCTTCAACTTAGAGGCGGTGATCAGCGACGAGCTGTGGAGGAGAGAATTCGGAGCTGACCCGCACATTGTGGGCAAAGCTCTGCGACTCGACAACGACCTGTATCACGTCGTGGGAGTGATGCCGCGCGGTTTTCGCGATCTGGGCTCGACCAGCGAGGAGCGGAAAACGGAAACGTGGTTGGCGGCGGGCATGGCCGGTCTCCCGTTTCCGCCCCCACTGCGCGGTTCACGTATTCAGGGTCGCGTGGTCGGGCGCCTGAAGCCCGGTCTCTCGATTGCAGCCGCGCAGGGGCACCTCGATGCGCTGGTTGAGTCGCTGAGAAAGCAATATCCGGCGGAGTATCCAGCACAGGCCGCATGGACCGTGCGCCTGAGTCCGCTCAGCGAAAGCGTGGTCGGCAGCGTTCGCCAATCGCTCATTCTGCTGTTCGGCGCGGTCGGATTGGTCCTGCTGATCAGTTGCGTCAACGTCGCCAATCTTCTACTTGCCAGAGCCAGTGTGCGAGGCCGTGAGGTAGCGGTTCGCCAGGCTCTGGGAGCGCAAAGAGTGCGCCTCATCCGCCAGTTTCTCGCCGAGAGTCTGCTGCTCTTCCTGCTTGGCGGGATCGCCGGTTTTGCGATTCTTTTCCTGACCAGGAAATTCCTGCTCGGGTTGATTCCGGAGAGCCTGCCGCACCTGAACGACATATCGATCAACTGGGGGGTGCTGGGGTTCGCTCTGGCCGTCTCCGTCGCAGCCGGAACCGTCTTTGGGCTTGCCCCTGCCTGGCTCATGAGCCGCTTCGATTTGATCGGTACGCTTCGGCAGGAAGGACGAGGATCCATTGGTTCAGTTGGACGTTCGCGCGCCCGCCAGATTCTGGTCATCAGTGAATTGGCGCTCTCCCTTGTCCTCATGGTCGCCGCGGGCCTTCTGCTGCGGAGTTTCTGGGACTTGTTCAAGGTGCAGCCCGGTTTCAATCCTGACCGCGTGATAGCCGTTCAAACCTGGCTGCCGGGGCCGAACGATCCCAGTGCGGATATCTACCGGACCGCCACCCAGGAATCGGTCTTGTTGCGCGAGATTCTTCGCCGCAGCCGAACGCTGCCGGGCGTAGCAGAAGCGGGCATCGGCGACGTGGCCGCTCTTCCCCTGGGCCACAGCCATCCCAGCCCGCTGCCGTTGATCCGCGAAGGCATCGAGACGATGGACAATGAGGCTCCTGTGATCGATGGTCCCATCGTTTCGCCTGAATACTTCCACCTGTTGGGCATGGCGCTGTTGCGCGGACGCGTTTTCAGCGACCAGGACCTCGAGGATACGCCGCAGGTTGCAGTCATCAATCAAGCCGCGGCTCGCACTTACTGGCCAAACCAGGATCCGCTTGGCAAGCGTGTCCGTTTGCGCCTGGATAGCCGCGAGCCGTTGAGTTCTGCCAAGCCAGCCTGGACCACCATCGTCGGTGTGATTGCGGATGCCCGCACGGAATCGCTGGCAGACTCAGCTATTCCGCAGATCTACCGCAGCGTGTACCAGCGCCCGGCCAAAGACCTGGCCATCTTTCTTCGCGGACAACTCGATGCCAGCGCCGTTTCCGCCCAAGTGCGCGAGCAGGTCCAGTCCATCGATCCAGAACTTCCGGTTTTCCATGCGGAGACGCTGGATGAGGTGCTCTCCACCTCGCTATCCGTCAGGCGATTCTCGATGGAGATGGTGGCGTCTTTTGCGGGCACTGCCTTGCTGTTGGCCGGGCTTGGCATCTACGGGACGATTTCCTATGTGGTGAACGAACAAAGACGTGAGATGGCGATTCGCCTCGCGCTGGGAGCGCAAAGAGGCAATATCCTCAAGATGGTCCTGCGGCGGGGACTTGGCCTAGCCGCCGCCGGCGCCGGGCTGGGTGTGGCCGGTGCGCTCATCGTCTCTCACCTCATGGCCGGACTGCTCTACGGCGTGTCGCCTACCGACCTGCCCATCTTCGCCGGCGTCACCGTTGTACTTACTATGGTCGCGCTGGCGGCCAGCTATATCCCGGCGCTGCGCGCGATGCGCCTCGATCCAATCACTACACTCCACTCGGAATGACTTGCGACTTGAGCCGGCGAAGGCGTGCGTTGTGGGGCAATTTCCGGGGATGGGGGGTACCCCATCTCCTCGATTTTTGTAAATTTTGATAAAATTCGACCTTTTTTAGGCTTTGGGAGGCATTTGTGACAGGGATCGAGTGGGACACCGGACAGTGATGCTGCCCTTCGCTCGCGTTTAGGCCGAAACTACCGGCAACTGCCGGTCAGGGAGCTGGGACGCGAGAACCTGCTGCCTGCCGAAATCGTCTTCTAACTCTCCAACAGGATATACCTTTGCGGGATTTAAGGTAACTGTGCCGGTAGGTATTTTTATGCCGGGCGGCTAGCCTTTCGGAGGTATTCATGGTCTCGAGACGGGGATGGCTGCCGCGACTAACCCGAGAAAGCAGGGACCACGAGAGAAGGTCGTTCCGGGCAGAGGGCAAGGTGAACTTACATTCGGTCCTTAAGCACGGCATTTTTTCAAAGTACCCGTCCCGTCCTGACGACTAATCTCAGGAAACTCTGGTTGGCCGCCCGTAATCGAACGATTACAATTAGCTATGCTCTCGGTCAGACCTCTTCCTGGGTTCACGGCCTGGATCGACGGTCTCAAAGACGAGATGGTCCGCGGCGTGGTGCTAGCGCGGATCAAACGGTTGGAACGAGGATTGATAGGAGATGTTTTGCCCGTAGGCCAAGGCGTTTCGGAATTGCGGATACATCTGGGCGTGGGGTGGCGCATCTATTTCACGCAGCGCGGCAGGGAGATCATCGTGCTGCTTGCCGGCGGGTCGAAGCGAACGCAGAAAGCCGACATCAAGCGTGCCAAGGTATTGGCCGGTTTGCTTGATGGAGAAGAGAATGATCATGAGTAAACGAATTAAGGTGGCGGATCTTCCGGAGTTCGACGCAGCACAGTACCTGGACAGCGAGAGCTCCATCGCTGCCTACTTGACGGACATCCTGGAAGCCAACGACGCAGCCCTGTTGGCGGCGGCACTGGGCGACATTGCTCGCGCTCGCGGCATGAAAGAGATCGCCAAGGCAGCCGGCATCACTCGGGAAGCCCTATATAAAGCGTTGCGCGCGGATAGCGCTCCACGATTTGATACAGTGAGCCGGGTTTGCGCGGCGCTCGGGGTGCGCCTGGTAGCACAACCGATCCATCCACGCTCAAGGGCGTCGGGTGTTTGATGGACCCGGGGGAGATAAGGGGACGCGATTGGACGCGATACGTATCTCGCAGAATTGCTGATATAGGCATGCTGTTCCTCCATCTCTCCTTTTCATCCTAAAAGTACCCGTCCCGTCTGGACGACTAATCCCGAAACTATAATCAACAGCTTACGATCCATCCTTCACAGGGGGCATCTATGAACCGGCGTTCTTTCCTCTGGCAGGGTCTTTGTTTGTCCCTTCCGTTTTTTGCAAGATCCAGCTTTTCTGAGCAGCTCGCGGCGCTGCCTTTCTCGAAGCCGAGCGACGCCAATCTCACAACGTTTGCGCGAGGACTCACGGGAACAGTCTTTCGCCCCGGCGAGCCGAAGTACGAGCAACTTCGCAAAGGCTATGCAGCCAAGTTTGACGCGCATCCCGACCTCGTCGTACATCCAGTGAACCCACAGGACATCCAGGTCACCCTGAGCTTCGCAAGCTCCAATCATCTGCCTCTCGCCGTCCGCTGCGGGGGCCACAGCTATGCCGGATACTCCACTTGCGAGGGAGGCCTCGTGCTCGACATGTCCGGCTTCCGCAACATTGCCATTGCTGGGGACAAAAGTCATGCTCGAGTCGGCGGTGGAATGTTGTGCGGCGCGGTTGAGATCGAGACCGCCAAGGCAGGAGTGGCCGCCGTGCTGGGTCAGTGTCCTTCCGTGGGTGTAGGAGGATTTCTTCTCGGTGGGGGCGTCGGTCCGCTCATGAGCAAGTACGGCCTCGGCTGCGACAACATCCTTGCCGCAGAACTGGTGCTGGCCGACGGACGACAGGTCAAGGCAAGCCCACAGGAGAACCCGGACCTTTACTGGGCCATCCGTGGAGGAGGCGGCAACTTTGGGATCGTGACTGAATTCGATGTGGCATTGCATCCGGTCTCGAAAGTTTTCGCGGGTGACCTCACGCTTGAGTCAGCGGACCCGCGTGAGTTTTTGCGGGCGTTCACGGAGTTCGTTCCTACGGCGCCGGAGGAGCTGACTCTGATTGCGTTAATGTCCAGGGAGCCTGGTCACAAGCCGCAGCTCACAATCCAGGCCTGCTACGCCGGGGAGCAGAGCAGAGGAGAAAAAGCGCTGGCGCCCCTTCGTCATCACCGGGCCGTCGTGCGCGACACGATTCAGCTAAGGCCGTATCTCAAGCTTGAGCAGATGGTACCCGCCGAGATTCCGTCCAGTTACGAGGAACATTGCGGCGGCTTTTTCACAGCGCTTGATGACCGGAGGATCGAGATTCTCGCAAAAGCATTTTCGAGCGCGCCGTTTCCCGTCGATTGCTTCCTTATTCACCTTCACGGCGCAGTGACGCGGGTGCCTGTAGCTGCAACGCCATTTCCACTGCGCAGGGATGGCATTGCCGTTGACGTTGCCGCCTACTGGAAGCCGCCCAATGGCCAGCGAGGCGCGAGAGAGTGGGTTGAGGCGCTCAAAACGAAATTGCCGGTGGACGAAGACGGCACCTACGTGAACGTCATGGATCGCGAGGGAGAGAGCAGCGTCCAGCGCGCCTATGGCGCCAACTATGGGCGGCTCCAACACGTTAAAGCGCGCTACGATCCCCACAACCTGTTTTCCCTCAACCAGAACATACGGCCCGCATCCTAGCTCGGCTGTCGCTGACTTACGATGCGAGCATTTGCTTCGGGGTACTTCGGTCCTGACCCTTCAATGCCTGCGCACCTTGACCCTGAGAAAGTCAGTGGGTATGGTTGCGCAATGGCAGAACGCGAGGGCGCATCCAGAGTCGCTGAACCGCAGGGTCTCGGGCCAGGTTACCGGCTCGACGCGAGAGGGCGCCAACAGGCCGAAGGCGATCGGTTGGGTCTCCTGGAAGATATTTTCGACCCGCTCTCTCGCAGACGACGTCAGCTGGTCCAGCCTGGTTGGCGATGCCTGGAGATCGGCGCGGGCCGGGGATCCATGGCCGTTTGGCTAGCCGAGCGAGTCGGAGAGAGCGGCCAAGTGGTGGCGACCGACATCGATGTCACCTATCTGCAGCGGCTCGATCTTCCGAACCTCGAGGTGCGTCAGCACAACATCCTTGAAGATCCACTAGACGCCTTAGACCCGGGTTCGTTCGATCTGGTTTGTTCGCGTTTGATGTTGTTCTGGCTCGCCGGCAGGCAGGAGTTGGCTATCCGACGCATGGTGGAGTGTTTGCGACCAGGAGGATGGCTCGTCGATGAGGACGGTGACTGGGGCACGATTGCTCCTGTGGATCCGTCTCATCCGTACTACGCCCGCTATCAAGGCGCTTACCAGGGTGGCGAGTGGTGGGTATCACGCGGGTATGACCCCACGTTTGGACGCAAGCTCCCGGTGCTATTCGAGCGCTGCGGTCTAGTCAATATCCGCGACGAGGTCTCTGCGGATGTCGTGCGCGGGGGTAGCCCGTGGGCGCGGTGGTGGCAGGCGACCCTGGAGGCCATCCGCTCATGGGAGCAAGCTGACGGTGTGCTGACGAAGGCGCGGGAAGAGGAGTACATGGCCCTCACAGCCCCGTGGACCGACCCGTCGTTCTGGTTCCTCAACGCGCTTCTCCACGGGTGCCGCGGTCAACGTCCTGGGCACGAACCGGCATTGAAGGGTGGGACTGGACCTGCGTGATTTATTTGCCTTGAGGGGTAGAGGAAAATCGCGCGGATTGGACTGCCCCCAATCCTCCTGAGTTGATCCAAGGCCGTGTCACGCTTTTCTAGTTGCACCACCACCACTGCGCTTGGCCGCCGCCCACCATGAGTACTTTGAGGCTCGGAATATACACAGCCGTTTTGGCCAGCGGTTCTCCGTCGAGCAGTTTTGCCCGTTCCATGGCCGCATCTATCTCGGCGTCGGTGGTGATCATCCGCGCTTGAGTCATGATCATTTCCATCGCTTGAGCGGCGCATCGGCAATGACCAAATTGCGTCCCAAAAACGAGGTGACCGTCCCCCGGGTTATCCCCAGATCTATCACTTTCAAAGGCAATGACATTCATTGCCTGCAAATTGGGATTTGGCAACGTTGCCAAATAAGTCGTTTATTTCGTGAAGATGCTCAAGGTGCTCAAGTAATTTATTTGAGCACCTTGCCTCTCGTTGACCGCCGGGTACTAATCTGCCGGAGAGGGAAAGCTCTATTGACGAAGCGGTTGTTGGGCTGGTTGATGGCCATCTATTCACCATTTTGTGGGGCGGCCTCCGCGTTCATTTGACAATGATGCCGCGCGTTGCGCAGGGGCAACGCAACCACAGTTGCCTCCATGCGACCGGTCTGGCATAACAATCTTGTCTTATGGCCACAGTAATACGCTCTGGAGCCGCCGTCCATGGCCCTGGGAAATAAACATGTGGAAGAGCGGGTAGTAAACTCGTGATTACTCCCTACTGTTCAAGAGTAACGAATCAGTTAGCCCCGAGGAAGTTTTGGAAGGATGAGGATGTCACCGCCGCTATCTCGTGGGCACGTAAACACGCGTGAGCCCTCGCGTGGTCTTTGACACAAAGGTCGTTGTATCGGCACTGCTATCGCACCAGCGGCCGCCTGGCTTGGCTGCGTGCGCATTGGCGTGCAGGAGATGCCTTGCCATTGGCTTCTCGCGGCACCATTGAGGAACTAACCGGGTACTGCGATATCCAAAGTTCCGTTCACTCAGGGGATGAACAGCGTTTCGCACGGGGTTGAGCTATCGGTTTCTTATTTTGCCTCCGTCCGCCTGCGCCTCTTTAGTCGCGGAAATGAAAGCCGGACTTGCCATATAATGAGGCCGGGAGTTCCATAATGCCGATCGAGACCATCTCCATTCCTCTCGACCCGGAGACGGCGCGGACCTATGGCGCCGCACGCGCCGAAGAGAAGCTGAAAATGCAGGCGCTGGTGGGACTTTGGCTGCGTGAGTTGACATCCAACGAGCTTCCGTCGTTGGAACAGGTGCTGGACGAAGCAGGGCGCAAGGCACAGGCGCGCGGGCTTACTCCTGAGGTTCTGGATTCGCTTCTGAAGGGCGCGTAATTGCGCTGTGTCCTCGACACCAACGTCCTTGTCAGCGCATTGCTGTCGCCGGGATCGAAGTCGCGGATGGCGGTTGACCGAGCGCATCAGGAGGGAGCCATTCTGCTCTCCCTTGGGACCCTCACGGAGCTATTCGAGGTTCTGAGCCGGAAGCAGTTTCGTGGTTACATCGATGAAGAAGACATGCGGCGTTTTCTCGCTGTCCTGACCCGCGAGGCGCAATGGATCGATGTCGATGTGCAGATAACCGCCTGCCGCGATCCGAAGGATGACAAGTTTCTTTCTCTCGCTGTAAGCGGACAGGCGACTCACATTGTGACCGGCGATGCGGACCTGCTTGCACTGCATCCCTTTCAGGGAGTTCGGATCGTTACGCCTGGCACGTTTCTGGAGGCGGAGTAGCTGGCAAGGCGCCATCGGCAGTGTTCGGACGAGGCCAGGCGACGACAAACGTCGAGCAAAAGCTCAGCATTTCGCACGGGGGGGCGAGCTATCTGTCCCCAAAAGTCGTCCCCAAAAGTCCCCAAAAGTCCTATCTTTCTATCTTTCACCTCTTTTCTGGGCCTTCAATAGAAGGTATCCGTCAGAGCAAACCCACGGTTGACTTGTGCGGATGTCTGGTAGCCCAGGCGGCAGGGGTAAGTTCTGCGGTGCGCTGGAGTGGCGCGTTTGCAAGTCCTGGAAGGATAGCGGCCAGGTAATC
>JBAVQC010000255.1:0-5196 GCA_049693715.1 Acidobacteriaceae bacterium
GTCCATCGCCGCGCGTCACGCCAACGAGGTTACGCTCTCCCTCTACGGCCTGGAATTCGCACGCGTGCGCCAGGAATTTGCGGCCGACTCTTTTGATCGCCACGCCCACGTTACCTTTGGGACCGGAGCCAGTGAAACTCCGTTGTTGGAAGAGACAGAAGCTCTTTTTG
The DNA here is from genome assembly GCA_049693715.1 of Acidobacteriaceae bacterium. GTDB lineage: Bacteria > Acidobacteriota > Terriglobia > Terriglobales > Acidobacteriaceae > PALSA-350. The sequence continues at coordinate 171 of JBAVQC010000255.1, forward strand.
TGGAGTTGATGCAGCGGCTCTTCGAGAGCCGCACTCCAAAGGGGAGTGCGCGTAATCCGCTCTTTCGTCTGCAGCCGGAGTCGTGGCTCCAATCGACACTTGCCGGCGACCTCAGCAAAATGGACGATTCACTCGGCACGCATGTCATCTACCACCAGGTGCCTGCCTTTGCAGGGGCAGACCGCGCCATGCTCGACTTGCTAACGGTGACCCGCGGTGGGCGGCTGGCCATCCTGGAACTGAAGGCCGGCGAAGATCTACATTTTCCCCTCCAGGGCTTGGATTACTGGATTCGCGTGCACTGGCTGCAGCAGCAGCGCAGTTCGACCGGAGCGGGTGAGTTGGAGCAGAACGGATATTTCCCCGGCATCCCGCTGCTCCCCCATTCGCCCCTGTTGTATTTCATCGTCCCCGCACTGCGCGCGCATCCATCCATGGATACCGTGCTGCAACACCTCTCGCCGAGGATTACCTGGACCCTGATCGCGTTGAACGAGGCTTGGCGCACCGAGCCAAAGGTAGTCTTTCGCAAGCGCAGCTCATAATAGGTCTCCATAGCCGAGTTATGTTTTCTGTATCGGCCACGGAACGACGGGTGCCCCATATCTCGCTCGTTTTTCGCGAGATGTGGGATACCACTGCTCCTGACCGGCATGCCTTTCACTCTATGAGCAACGAACATCGAGGTTCGCGTATCCCATTGCTTGGCTGCGGGGAGAAATCCAAAAACTAAGCCCCGGCGCCAACCAGTTGTTCCGGCTGCGCAGCAAAAAACGCATCAACCGCAGCGAGCACCGCCTCGCCGCTTTTCGCCTCATAGATGCTCTTCCGCAAAATAGCCCCGCCCGGGACCCCATGAGTAAACCACGACGCAAACTGCTTCATCCTGCCGCCGATGGCCGCCTTCTCCTCCGTCTCCTCCATCAGCATGACAAAGTAATCGCGGATCATGCGATACCGGTCCATCGGGGTCGGCTGTTCATAGCTGCCAAGGGCGGTGTACTGTGCGATCTGGCGAAAGATCCACGGGTTCGCCGGCGCGGCGCGGCCAATCATCACCGCATCGCAGCCGGTTTCCGCGACCATGGTGCAGGCGTCCTCCGGGGAGCGGATATCTCCGTTCCCAATCACCGGAATACGAATCGCGTCTTTCACCGCGGCGATATATTCCCAGCGCGCCTGACCGGCATAACCCTGTTCCCGCGTGCGCGCATGCAGCGCAACCGCATTCAAACCGCACTCCTGGGCAAGCCTGGCCAGCGGAACGCAAACAATCTGCTCATCGTTCCAGCCCATACGGAACTTGACCGTGAAGGGGATCCGCACGGCGGCCCGCACCCGCTCAAAGATGGTTGCGATGTGGGGCAAATCCCGCAACAAGCCACTGCCGCCGTTACAGCTGACCACGCGCTTGGCCGGACACCCGAGATTTAGGTCCACGATGTCAAAGCCTGCATCCTCGACAATTCTCGCCGCCTCTGCCAGAGTCGCAGGATCGGACCCGAATAGCTGCGCCGAAATGGGATGCTCATCCTCGTCATAAGAGAGATACCGCTTCCGCTTCGACTCCCGCATGCGCGACAGGCCATCCGCCGAAGTGAACTCGGTCATGATCAGGCCGCAACCGGATTGCTGATTGCTGATAGGCGTTTCCACCAGGTGCGGATCGCCTGCCGGGGAACCCTCACTGCCGGTAAAGATGCTGGCGTTGCGGATAAACCGACGGAACACGGTATCCGTCACTCCAGCCATCGGAGCTAATACGGTAGCCGGGGCTACCAGCACCCCTCCGATTTCCATCGACGCCGGCACACGAGCCACCGCAGGCATACTGTTCTCGCGCGGATTGTCCCAGTTCTTCTTCATGGAGACTTTTTTCATCAGGCTCCCACACGACAAAGGCCTCCGTCGCCGGAGGCCTTCGTTCGACACCAGCCGCGTTTACTTAGCCGCGGGAGCCTTGGTCGCCTCAGCCTTGCCGCTATCAGACTTGGCATACTTGCGGCGGAAACGCTCGACACGGCCTGCCGTATCGACCAGCTTTTGTTTGCCGGTGAAAAACGGGTGGCAGGCAGAACAAATTTCCACGTGGATGTCGCCCTTGTGGGTAGAGCGCGTTTCAAACCCGGTGCCGCATGCGCACTGCACCCGGATTTGTTTGTAATTTGGATGGATTCCCTCTTTTGGCATCTCAAAACCTTTCCTGCAAGCCCGCAACGCAAGGCTCGAAACTCCATTTTAGGGCATTTATTGCTTTCTTTCCACTCTTCCACCTTTCGCTACCCTGGCGAGCGGCCCTGGCTTCAGGTAAGTTGGCCTTAGTCCCATGAGCGAATTCTGCCCCATCTGTAGAGACTCCGGCCTGCGTTTGATGATTCAACCCGACGGTGAACGCTATGCCCAGCCCTGCGAATGCCGCTTGCAGCTGCAGGCGGCCAGGCTATTAAACCGGGCCTCGATCCCGAAACGATATGAGCATTGCACCCTGGAAACCTTCGAGGCCGGCTACCCTGGGGCTGACAGGTCACTGGCGGCAGCCCACATGATGGCGCGCAACTTTGTTGCCGGCTATCCCGTGACCACGGAAGGGAAAGGGCTCCTGCTGACCGGGGATGTAGGGGTCGGAAAGACGCACCTGGCTGTAGGCATCGTTCAGGCGTTGATTTTCGAAAAAGGTGTGCGCGCTCTCTTCTGCGATTACCGGGAACTCCTCAAACGCATCCAGGAGTCTTACAACCCGTTGGTGGCCACCACAGAGCTGCAGATTCTGGCCCCCGTGTTTGAGGCGGAAGTCCTGATCCTGGACGAGCTGGGCGCACAGAAACCGACAGACTGGGTCTGGGACACCGTAGCGCTCATCCTCAACACCCGCTACAACGACAAACGGACCACCCTGATCACCACCAACTATCCCAACGCCCCGGCTGCGTTGGCGCGCGCCGCCGATAAACCGACGCGCGAAGAGAGCCTGGGAGACCGTATCGGCGAGCGCATGCGTTCGCGTCTAGCGGAAATGTGCGTGGAGGTGGAGATGCGCGGCACTGACCTGAGGCAATCCGTCAAGAAAGCACGTTTCGGCTGAGCCTGCTCGGCTGCGAATTCTTCGCCCCGGCAGGTACAATCGCGTTGATGCCGACTCAAGACGACAAGAACAAGGTTGACGCGAAATCCGCCGATGATGCGGGCTTTCTTGCCTCGCACCAAGCCCGGGAAGCAACCTCGTGGATGCCGTGGATCGTTGCCGCCGCGGTCGTGATTCTGGGACTTGGCATCCTGGTCGTAGCCGGCGGCCGCAGCACTCCGGAGTCGGCCCTCGGCACCGGCATGGCTCCCGCCGACCCTTACGCCCCCAAGTTAGGCTTCAGCGGTATCCAGATGAGCGAGGCCACCAGCTTTTCCGGGGCCAAGGTCACTTATATCGACGGCCAGATCACGAACAGTGGCGACCGGACCGTGACTGCTGTCACGGTCCAGGTCGGCTTCCATAATGATGTGGGCCAGTTTGCTCAAAGGCTGGCGGTCCCGCTCAGCCTGATCCGCACCCGCGAACCATACGTGGATACTCAGCCTGTTTCCGCTGCGCCCATTGAGCCGGGCCAGACACGGGATTTTCGCTTGATTTTTGATACCGTACCTGCGGATTGGAATCAACAAGTTCCCGAGGCCCGGGTTATCAGCGTCCGTAGCCGCTAAAGTTCATCGGCATTTTCAGTAACCTGCGTAACCCCCGCAGCCGCATTCGAGCATTTTTTTCTTAGCGACTAGAGAAAAGTGCACGTTTTTCACTGCTATACCCGTTTTAGGAAATATCCACAAATGGGTCCGATGTATCCAATAAGTATCCTGTAATCAGCCAAATAACTGATTTATTTTTCAAGAAATGCTATTTGGCCAATCGCTTGCAATAGAGTTAGACAAGTGCGGAAGCGACGGGTGTGCGCGTCTTCTTCCAAATCTCGTTTTGGGCCGACAAAGGGACATTGTGATAAAAGGTACCGCAACTCCGGGATCGATAGCTGCAATATTCCTGGCTGCCAGTTTGGGCGTGCCAGCGATGGCGCAGAACGCTCCAGCGGCGGATAACGGCGCTCCGCAGACCAGCGCCACTCCAGCCCCAGCCAACCCGACCGCCGCAAGCACTTCCGGCGCAGCAACAGATTCTACGACTTACGCTACCGGACAGCCTCTTCCGGCCAAGTCCACCGAGGGTTTCTGGGGAAAAATGAATCCCTTGGCCCGTAAGAAGTGGGTCAATCGTCAGGTAGCGCCAGTAAAAGACCGGTTGAATGAGCTGGACCAGCTCACTGCCAAGAACGCGAACGACATTAAAGACGTAGATAGCCGCGCCCAAGCCGGAATTCACCAAGCGCAAAGCACGGCGGACGCCGCCAACCAGCAGGCACAGCAGGCAAGCACTCAGGCTGGCCAAGCGCAGCAGATGGCGCAGCAAGCCAATGCGCAAACCAGCCAGCTGAATACCACGGTCACGAACCTTGACCAGTATCAGCAGATTACCGACACCGAGTTGCATTTCCGGTCCGCGCAGACGGCATTGAATTCCAAGGCAAAAGAAGCTTTAGACCAGGTCGCAACGCAGCTGGAAGGTCAAAAAGGCTATATAGTAGAAGTGCAGGGATATTCCCACGCACGCGGTCAAGTCGGCATCCAGAAGTCTCAGGACATGGCGGATGCGGTCGTTCGCTACCTAGTCGTCGACCATCATGTTCCTGTCTTCAGAATTTATCGCCTTGCGATGGGCAATGCTCCCCGCGAGGAAACCACAGAATCCGGCACCACCGGTACGGTCGTTCACGTAACGTTGATGCACAACAGTCTTGCGGCTTTGAACTCGCCAACAAATCAAAATAACGGCAGTTCACCAATAGGCGCGACGCAGCAATCGAACCCGCAGCCCTCCCCCCGGAATGCTGCGTCGCAGCCCCAACAGTAGCCGCATAAAAGCTCTCACACAACGAGAGAACCAAGGCAGATTGGCCCCTCACCCGAGGGGCCCTTTTTTTGCTAC
>JBAVQC010000256.1:0-13153 GCA_049693715.1 Acidobacteriaceae bacterium
CCGTGATACCTGACAGCGAAGTCAAGAAGCTCGACCCTGCGGTGGCCCAGCGGATTGCCGCGCGGCTGAGCGGCGCGAAGCGTTCGGAGGGTTCGTCTAGCGGATCGGGTGCGGCTGGCGCCGCAGCCAGCCCGGGTTCAGGACCTTCCGGAGCAGACCATCCAGCGGGTAGCCGGGGTCCGGGTGGCGGGGGACCCGATTTTCAGCAGGTGTTAGCGCGCGCGCCATCCGTCACCTTGAAAGATCTGCAGAAAGGCAACATGGTCATTGTTGTTGCTACCGAGGGTCAGACTCCGCAGTCCGCAACTGCCATCACGGTCGTCGCCGGCGTGGAACCCATGCTTCAGGCGTCGACCAGCGGAAGCCAAGCCATCCTTTCTTCGTCCTGGAACCTGGGCGGCGGTGGTGGTGGTGAGGGCGGTGGTGGTGGGGAAGCTCCGCAGTAGAACCAGGCCTAACCCGTGGTCCTGAAAATCCGGAACATTGAACGTAGTTAGAGGAGAAGTTTTGACTCGATTGCTCGCTCTCTGCCTTATGGCTTTGTCTGTCTTTGCATCGATGACGCAGTTACCACCTGCCCTGGCACAGACGACTACCGGATCGGCCGCGGTGGGAACGCTGCGCGGCCAGGTGGCCGACCCGAGCGGAGCCGTCATTCCCCAGGCATCCTTGACGGTGACATCGGCCGCGGGAGTAAGCCGCACGGGCAAGTCAGATGCCTCCGGACAATACTTGATGTCCGGGCTGGCGCCCGGCCAATACACGATCACGGTCGAGGCCCCGGGCTTCTCCACCTTCACCTCGGCTCCGGTGGGCGTTGCGGCCGGACAGACGCAGCATTTTAATGTCTCGCTCACGATTCAAATAGAGCAGCAACAGGTGCAGGTGACGGGAGATGCTCAGGGTGTGAGCGTGGATCCCGATAGCAATGTAAGCGCAGTGGTGTTGACCGGGAAAGACCTCGACGCGCTCTCGGATGATCCTGACGAGTTGTCGAACGAACTGACGGCGCTGGCCGGTCCTGCTGCGGGACCTAGCGGGGGCCAGATCTATATCGATGGGTTCACCGGCGGGCAGCTGCCGCCCAAGTCGGCGATTCGCGCCATCATCATCAATCAGAATCCGTTCTCTGCCCAATATGACAAGCCGGGCTATGGGCGGGTGGAGATATTGACCAAGCCAGGCACCGACAAGCTGCATGGCCAGGTATTTGTGAATGCCGGTGCTTCGGCATTTAATACGGCGAATCCTTTTGCGTTGAACCAACCCCCATATCACAGACTCCAATACAACGGGAACGTGAGTGGTCCGTTGGGCAAGAGGGCTTCGTTCTTCTTTAGTTTCGACCGGCGGAATATCCAGGACAACAGCATCGTCAACGCCAACGTGCCGTACGTGCCCGACCTGGCCACGTGCGAACCGGAAAACGGGGTGGTGCAAGAGACCACCGGCACGCTGTGCAATCTGGCTGTGCCGTACCCGCAAACGCGTACGGATATCAGCCCGCGCATTGACTACCAATTGACGCCCACGCAAACACTGACCGCTCGCTATAGCTACTACCAGGACACGCGGGAGAATAACGGATTGGGCAGCAACCCGTTTGTGCTGCCGAGCCAGGCGTACAACACCAACGAGGTGGAGAACCGGATCCAGATCAGCGATAGCCAGGTGTACGGGGCGAAGTTGGTCAACAATACTCGCTTCCAATACATTCACGACACCAACAACCAGACTCCGCAGCTGGTGGGTCCGGCTGTCATTGTGCTCGAGAACTTTCAGGGTGGGGGCAGTCCTTTAGGTACGCTCCACGACACACAGCAGGAATTCGAGGTTCAAAATTACGCGTCGCTGGCGCTGGCGAGACATTACATCCGGTTCGGCGGCCGGATTCGCCGCAACCTGGACACGAATTATTCCAGCGCAAATTTTGAGGGAACGTATACCTACTCGAACCTGAACGCCTACCTTGCGGCGAAGCCCAGCCAATTCTCGATCACTACCGGGACGCCCACGCAAACGGCCAGCGTTACCGACCTGGGACTTTATGCCGAAGACGACTGGAAAGTGCGGCCCAACTTCACTATCAGCTACGGATTGCGTTTTGAAACGCAAAACCATATTGCCAACAAAATAAATTTTGCGCCGCGGGTCGCGCTTTCCTACGGTATTGGAACCGGGGGGAAACAGCCTAAGACGGTGCTGCGGGCGGGCTATGGAATTTTTTATAACCGCTTCACTTACGACCTGCTGCTCAACACGAATCGCTACAATCTCGACCAGTTGGGGCAGGTTCAGAATATCCAATCGAACCCTGACGGAACGCCTCCGGGCGGCACGACAGAGAGCTCTCCCGCGCTGCCGACTTTCTATCGCACACAGCCAGGGCTCAATGCTCCGGCGACTACCGAGGCCGGGACGGGCATTGAGCACCAGGTGAATAAAAGTGTAAGCGTGTCGGCGACGTATCTTTATTCCCGCGGCATCCACCAGCTGCTGTCGCGGAATATCGATGCGCCGACACCGGACGGGAGCAGGCCGGCGCTTGGCTTGTGCCCCAGCAACCCTGTCGGAGCGGCTCCCGGGACGCCATGCAACATCTACGAGTACGATTCGCTGGCAGTCTTCAAGGAAAACCAGATATTTCTCAACCTGAATGTGGCCGCTGCCCGCAAGCTTACGTTTACGGGTTTCTATGTTTACAGCAAAGCAAACAGCGATACGGGTGGTCCCGGGTACCATCCTTCGAATCAATACGACATCGCGCAGGATTACGGACGCCAGTTCTTCGACGTGCGCAACCGGGTGTTTGCGTTTGCCAATTACTCGGCCCCTTATGGGTTCAGGATCAGCCCTTTTCTCAGCGCGTCGTCGGGGGCGCCTTTCAATCTGCAGTTAAGCCAGGATATTAACGGCGATTCGTTCTTCAATGACCGGCCTACGTTCGCGTCGCCGGCTTCGAATCCGGCCACCGTGGATAACACGAAGTATGGGAACTTCGATATCAGTCCCACACCTCCCGCCGGGTCTCAGCTAATTCCTATCAATCATGGAAATGGCCCGGTTCAGTTTGCGATGAATTTGCGCGTGGCCAAGAGCTTTGGAATTGGGCCGCGGGCGGAGGAAGGCAAAGGAGCCGTCTCGGACGGGGGCGGCGGCCCGCATGGGGGTGGCGGGCGTGGGGGTGGCATACCGGGGCTGGGGTTAGGCGGAACCGGCGGTGGTCCTCATGACCCGAGCACGCGGGTGGATCGGCGGTACAGTATTACGTTGAGCGCGTTCGCGCACAATATCTTCAATGTGGTGAATCTTGCGCCGCCGAATGGGACGCTGGGCGGGCCTCCGGATGGGACTACGGATTCGCCGTTTTTTGGTAAGTCGAATCAGTTGGCGGCTGGGTTCTTTTCCCACGGTTCGGCAGTGCGGGATTTTAATTTTCAGGCGTTGTTTAATTTTTGAGTTCCGAAGGAAGTGATCTAGTGGTGTCGGCCACACAGAATTAGTCTGCTGAGCAGAGAGAGATGTTGAGGCCGGCCATTTCAATGGTGGCGCAGGAGGCGCCTAGGACTTCTCCGTCCGCTTGGACGGCTATGGGTGGCTGATAGACGCGATCAGAGATTGGTTTGCAGACCACGCGCTCTACATCGCGATACATTGCCGCTGCGTTGGCCGCGGGTTCGCGATCGCGAGCTCCGCCCGATCGAAAAAGGGCTTCGAAGGAGGCAAGAGCCAGCCGGGATCTGGAGGCCCCTGAAACCATGGCCAGCCGGAGGAAGGGAAAGTGCAGCCCGCCGCCCGGGCGCCATCGGTTCAACTCCGCAACGCGCACCGCTAACGCCTCGCATACCTGCTCCTCTATGACAGCGCCGCTGGTGGTGGTGAACCGGATGTCAAAGGGCCTGACCGGATGGTTTAACAACAACCTGCCCCCGGCAGCGAAGTAGGCGGCTTTTCCTACTCTGCTTTTTCCCGATCGCCGCGCTTCGGACATGAGGGAGGCATGCATGCCCACGCCGGCAGCCATGGCGAACAGCCAGCTTTCTCGACCGCCCGCGGTGCAGCAGGTGATCCTGCCCAACCCCACAGAACGGGGACGGCTCCGCAAAATCCAGCGGGCTGCGGCGGCCGGATCTTTGGGGACTTTCAGGTTCTGGGCCATCACGTTGCCGGTGCCAAACGGGATGATTCCCAACGGTACGGCTGACCCGGCGAGCCCCTGAATCACATCGAAGATCGTACCGTCGCCGCCACAGACAACGATGGTGTCGTATCCCTCCGCGACGGCTCGCTTCGCCTTGGGACCCGCGGCGCGGTTCTCGCCCGTCACCATCACGTGCACGGTGGCGCCCTGCCCGCGAAACACCGCTTCGACCCGGGTGATGTCTCTACGCCGGGCCGCTGTTTGCTGGAGCACAGGGTTGACGAAGAGCAGGATCTTTCTCATGGCGCTTCAGAAGTGCGCCGGCTTCTCCCATGCAGAGAACACGATTTCTTCCAGAGGCTTCCGCTGCCGCGGAGAGACCTCCATTTTATGGAGGTGCTCAGGCAGGCTCGCCGGGTCGCCAAAGTATCCGATTGCCGTGACCGCGCCCAATTCATAGTCAGAGGGTATCGCAAATGATGCGCGCATCTTGTCATTATTGAAGCCGGCCATGGAATGGGTGTGCAGCCCGTCGGCAGTCGCCTGCATGGCCAGATTCGCCATGGCCGCGCCAGCGTCATGCAAGCCATAGCGATTGGGCGTGCCCTTTTGCGTGAAGATCATCTTGGCGACGGTGAGTACTAGCACCGGAGCGCTTTTGGCCCAGGTCTGATTGCCCTCAACCAACGCGTCAAAGATCTTCTGATAGGTTTCGTCGCCTCGCCTGCCCACCAGGAACCGCCAAGGTTGCTCGTTCGATGAGGAGGCCGCCCAGCGTGCCGCTTCAAACAGCTTCTTTAGCTCCGCTGCCGGTACTTCTTTGCCGGAATAGGTGCGAGGGCTCCAGCGACGGCGGATCAGATCCTCAACGCCGGCTTCATCGGGTGCATGCTTTAGTTTCTCGATCACTTCGGGGGATAATGTCGGGGGCACGGGTTACTCCTGTATAAATTTGGCTTCCGCAATTAGATAAAGTGAGGAGAGGTACGACTCAACAAAATTGGCCTGCCCCCAGGGGAGCAGGCCGTCATTTAGTGGTGCTATTCCATCCGCGGTTATTCGCGGACGCCTTCGACGAAGGCCTTCAGCTTGCGAGACCGTGAAGGGTGGCGCAGCTTACGCAGCGCTTTGGCTTCTATCTGCCGGATGCGCTCGCGAGTTACCTGGAAGCTCTGGCCCACTTCTTCCAGTGTGTGCTCGGAACCATCCTCCAGACCAAAACGCATCTTGATCACACGCTCTTCGCGCGGGGTCAAGGTACGCAGCACCTGGGAGGTGTATTCCTTCAAGTTGACGCTGATCACTGCTTCAGAAGGCGAAACCGCCTGGCGATCTTCAATGAAGTCGCCAAGGTGCGAGTCTTCTTCTTCGCCGATCGGGGTTTCGAGCGAGATCGGTTCCTGTGCGATCTTGAGCACTTTGCGAACCTTGGCCACCGGGATATCCATCCGGCGGGCGATCTCTTCAGAAGTGGGCTCACGGCCCAGCTCCTGCACCAACTGGCGTGAAGTACGAATCAGCTTGTTGATGGTCTCGATCATGTGCACCGGAATACGAATGGTCCGGGCCTGGTCGGCGATAGCGCGGGTGATGGCCTGGCGAATCCACCAGGTTGCGTAGGTGGAGAACTTGTAACCACGGCGGTATTCGAACTTATCGACCGCCTTCATCAAACCGATGTTGCCTTCCTGGATCAGATCGAGGAATTGCAGACCGCGGTTGGTGTACTTCTTGGCAATGGATACCACCAGGCGCAGGTTAGCCTCGATCAGCTCGCGCTTGGCCTGCTCGGCGTCCATATCGCCCTGGATCATCTCGCGCTGGGTGCGCTTCAGCTCGGCTATCGATACGCCGGCCTCCTGTTCCAGCTTTTCCAGGTCGGTTTTGCAGTTCTTTTGCTGGCGGCGATATTCCTTGCGCAGCTCTTCGCTCTTCGACTGGTCATGCTTCTGTTCCAGCGACTTAACCTGGCGCTCGAGCATGCGCATGGCGTCTACGGTTTTGTTGACCTTGTCCAGCAGCCGCTTGCGTTCCGCGTTGGTGTACTTCAGCTCACGAACAATGCGCGAGACTTCCACCCGCTCGCGGTTCATCATCCATCGCGTCTTGCGATGTTCTTTCGCCTTCGCCTTAACGTTGATGGTTTCGAGTTTTTCGAAGAGCAGCGCTGCTTTCTTCTGGTGCTTGAGCAGCGTGTCGACGCGACCGATGGTGACCCGGATGCGCGCCTGCAGAATCTCTTCGGTGATTTCTTCCTCGTCGAAGATCACCACTTCCTTGATGTTGCGCACGCCACGCTTGAGGTCTTCGCCCAGGGCGACAATCTCGCGAATGACAATGGGCGAACGGGAAATGGCTTTGAGTACCCGCAATTGCCCGCGCTCGATGCGCTTGGCAATCTCAACTTCGCCTTCTCTGGTCAGCAGTGGAACAGTACCCATTTCGCGCAGGTACATGCGCACGGGGTCATTGGTTTTTTCGAGTGTGCCCGGTGTGAGGTCGAGTTCAACATCCTCGCCCTCCTCACCCTCGCTCTCGAACTTGTCTGCGCCAAACTTGGGACCGCCTTCGAGCACATCAATGCCCTGGGTCCCGATGGTAGTCAGCAGATCGTCGAGATCGTCCGGTGAATGCAGATCACCAGGAATCAGGTCGTTGACCTCGTTATAGGTCAAATAGCCCTTTTCCTTGCCTGCATCAATCAGTTTCTGAATATCTTCTTCGTACTTGTCTTCGATAGCCAAGCAAATCCTATCCCGTGCCTTATTTTTCGGATCGGTCCGTGCTCAGAAAGGACAGGGTGCTATGCGAGCCGCTAAGGGCATATTCCGGACGGTTAAAAAACCGTTTGGGCAAGTAGACGCACGTCCTTCAAAGAGTTATAGAATATCATGGATTGGAGTGTGCTCCCGGGCCGCTCCCTGAACGACACCCCTCAATCTTGAAACTTTCCGCTCTCTGAACTGGATCCTGACAATTAGATGTAAATTGCTGGATTTCGTTTCATCTGTGGCGTGGGCTTATCCGAAGTTTCAGGGCGGGGTTTGAGGCTGGGATTCCGAAAAACCAATTTCTTTGAAGGGTAGGGCTTTAGCCTCTGGGGGTACGCTTTTGGTGATTCCTCGCGCTCTGTGGCTTGGAAACGGCAGGAAAAAGCCGTACCTCAGCGGCTAAAGCCGTCAAGCGCGCAGCCATTTACGGCCCGACTAAAGTCGTGCCCTGATACAAAACCGGGTTTTTCCGCAGCCTGTAAAGCCCTCGATCATTGGGTCATTATGTACGGCCTTTAGGCCGTACCCTTCAAGAGTCGGCGTCGCGCATTTGGCGATCTACTTTGAGTTTTTCGGCCATAAAAACGGCTAATTGGGCCAGATCGCCTCGGCGTTCGGCCTCGGCGATGTCCGCTCGAACCCGGCGTTGCAAGGCTTCCAGATGGCGATATTTGAGCGATTCCAGGGCAGCCTCTACCTCTCGCAGTTCCACTTCTCCTGACTCGCGGAGCAGCGCCTGGGCCAACAGAGCTCGATGGCTCGGGTCGGACACGGCGGATAACGGCTCCAGCGGACCACGGTCGCGCAAGATACTCAATAAGGGGGCGACGCTAAGCCCCTCAAACGATTGGGGCTGGTCGTGCAACGCCTGGAAAACACGGAGGCAGACGCGACTTTCGGGCGGGTAAGCGGCCGCCCGCAAAAGGACCCGTTCGGCCTCGGTCAGGGCGTCCACTCCGGTCGGGCGGACCTCGTCCCGGCGCTTGCGTGCCGCTTGACGTAGTTCTTCCCTGACCAGGGCGGAGTCGATGCCCAGCTTCTGGGCTGCGTCGGACGCGAACTCGTCGCGCATGATGCGATCGGGCATTCGCCGGATGTGCGGCAACAAGTAGTTGAGGGCTTTACTCTTGCCCTCGGCCGTCCGAGGCGGGAAAAGCTGCATCGCGCGGTCGATCAGGTAGTCCGAGTGGCGCCTGGCGCCTTCCACCGCACCCACGTAGGCTTTGATTCCCCGCTCACGGATAAAGCGGTCGGGATCCAGGCCTGCTTCGAGGGTAACCACCCTGACGTCGAAGTCCTCTTCGGTGAGCAAAGCAATCGACTTTTCGGCGGCGTTTGCTCCCGCAGTATCCGGATCGAAGTTGATAAACAGCTTGTTTGTGTACCGGCTGAGCAACTTGACCTGCATCTCGGTAAAGGCCGTTCCGCTGGTTGCGAGCACGTTGTGGAAGCCGGCCATGAAGGCCGTGATGCAGTCCATCTGCCCTTCCACCAGCAGGGCATACTTGCGTTCCCTGATGGCCTGCCGGGCCTTATCGAGGTTGAACAGCACCTGGCCCTTGGAGTAGAGAGGGGTCTCGGGCGAGTTCATATACTTGGGCCCGGATTTCTCGTCGCTATCGAGGGCTCGCGCGGTGAAGGCAATCACGCGCCCGGTTTCGTTGTGGATGGGAAACGTGATGCGCTTGCGAAAACGCGCATACAACGGTCCTGCAGAACCATCCGGTTGTTCTTTGGAGGAAAGAAGGCCGGACAAGCGCAAGAGATCGGGGGCGGCCACCCCCTGCAAGCGGTCACGCAGCGCATTGAACGAATCGGGGGCATAGCCGATGCGAAATTTCGCGATCGCTTCCGGTGTCAGGCCGCGCCCGGTGAGATATTCGCGCGCCCGTGCGCCCTCCGGTGAGCGCAACTGCTCCTCAAACCAGGCTGTTGCCAGCTCATGCAGTTCGAGCAGTTTGCCGCGTTGGCGATTCTCCTGGGCTTCCTCGGGGGTGGCAAATTCCCGCTTAGGCAGCGGGATGCCCGCCTTTTGCGCCACGATCTTAACGGCTTCGGTAAAGCTGACGTTCTCCATCTTCTGCACGAAGGAGAAAACGTCGCCCGACTCGTGACACCCGAAGCAATAGTAGAACTGACGCACTGCGTGCACGGAGAACGACGCGGTTTTCTCGCCGTGAAACGGACACAATCCGGCGTGGTTCTGCCCGCCGGACCTCTTCAGCGTGATGTACTCGCCGACGATGCGGACAATGTCCGCCTGCTGCTTTACGAGTTGGGCAAAGTCTGATGCCACAGGATTGTTTCTTTTCCTATTCTCTTCTATCTCGGAAGGAAGGAAAATCAGGCCGTTGTGTGCAAGGATGCCAGCAGGTTCTCTGGCTGCTTACCCTGTTCTCGCAGGGTGCGCAGGCTCAGGGCATCATGCCGTTTGGCCAGCCTTTGCCCCTGCTGATCGAGCATTAAATCGCAGTGATACCAGGCCGGTGAGGAAAGCCCGAGCGCACGAGCCAACACAATCTGCCGGGCTGTCGACTTGAGCAGGTCGGCCCCTCGGACCACTTCTGTGATCTGCATGGCCGCATCGTCCACTACGACCGCGAGCTGATATGAGGGAAGATCGTCCCGCCTCCAAACCAGGAAATCGCCAAAGTCCTGGCCGGCGACAAATCGCTGGGGGCCGAAATGCCTGTCCTCGAACTCGATCGCCTGGCCCTCGGGAACGCGAAAACGCCAGTTTGCGCCGGATGGTTGAGTCGCGCTGATGGGTTGTCCGGCGACCGGGCGACAGGTTCCGGGATAGACTCCTTCATCGTCGTGCGGGGCCTGCGTAGCCACGGCAAGGTCTTTGCGAGAGCAGCGGCAAGGATAAAGCCAGCCCCCGTCCAGCAGACGGCGCCAGGCGTCGCGGTAGAGGCTGTGCCGTTGGCTTTGCGTGTAGGGCCCGAAGCGGCCGCCCACGTCCGGCCCTTCCTCCCACTTGAGGCCTAGCCAACGCAGATCCTCGATCATGGCGTGATAAAAGTGCGCCTGCGAGCGATCGGGATCGAGATCCTCATTGCGCAGGACCAGAGTCCCTCCCGCCGCCTGCGCGCGTTGTTGGGCGATCCAAAGAGTGCGGGCATGGCCGAGGTGCAGATAACCGGTAGGGGAGGGAGCCAGCCGGCCTCGATAATCAACGCTGCTCAAAATAGTTCTCAAAACAGGTCTCAAAATAGGTCCGGGATGCTGGAGAATGCGATCCGCGTGGGTGCGGCCGCGCCCGCCAACAGGGTGCTGGCAAAGCAAAGCTTGGTGGTCCCGTATTTGTAATTCACCTGGTCCATGGTGGTGGAGAGGCGCGTCCGTTTGGCTTCTTCTTCCAGGCCGGAAAAAAGACTGAGGGTGTGCAGGTGGTCGGGAACCAGGTTGCCCAAGGTAACGCCGACGAAGAAGGGCTTTTTCTGGCCTTTGCCTGCAGGGCTTTGCTGCCAGAGGCGCTGCAGGCCCTCGAGCAAGGTCTGGTTGTCCTGGCATTCGAGCAAGGGGCAACTTTGCGTCCAGGGCTGCTGATGAATGCCGGAGGAATGCGTGGAGGTGGCGGCCGCGCTCCCGACGGAGAAACGTATGGTCAAGGTCATATGCGAGGCCCACAGCCGCGCCTTGCGCAGCCGTATCGCGGCTTTGTGCAGCAGCTTGTTGGCCACCGCATAGGCACCCTCTGGAGTGCGCAGATCGGGAGACAGTACGTGGGAGTGGCCAATTGATTTCGCGTGCTCCAGCTCCGCGTCGCCAAAGTCCTCACCGCGCAGCCAGTGCCACAGCTTTTCGCCCCCGATCCCTCCCCATGCCGTGTGCAACTGCTCCCGATCGAGCGCCAACAGTTGCTGCATGGTCTGGATTCCCGCCTGGTGCAAGCGCTTCTCCATGCGGGCGCCGACCCCCGGCAGGTCGCGCGGCGTGAGCGCAGCGAGAGCGTCATGCAGCAGGTCTGGAGTAAGGGCCACGAGGCCGTCTGGCTTCTCCATATCGGAGGCTACTTTGGAAAGGTACCGGTTGGTGGCGAGGCCGACGGAGCAGCGCAGCGTCGACCCGACCCTGCGGCGAACTGCGGCTTTCACGTCGCGTGCCAGCTCCAGCGCCGCCAGCAGGGGCTGCTCCCGGCCTAACAGCCGGCAAGCCATCTCGTCGATGGACATCACCGACGTGACTGGCAGGCAAGACTCGACCGCCTCCACGACCCGATGGTGGTAGTCGACGTACAACTCATGCCGGGCCTCGACCAGCACAATGGCGGGGCAGAGCCGCTTGGCCTCACCGACTTGGGTTCCGGTGCGAACCCCGTATCGCCTGGCCTCGTAACTGGCTGCGATACAGCAGGTTGTGTCCGCTACCAGCGGTACCACGGCCAGGGGACGGTCGCGCAGCTCCGGCCGCAGCTCCTGTTCTACGGACGCAAAATAGGAATTGAGATCCAGAAACAGCCACTGCAGGCGGGGATCACCCATTCGGAACGTACTGTTGGTCGCGTCAGTCACGTTGCACAGCTTTTGGCCATATCGGATTTTCTATTGCGGTGCTAAGCTTTGTGCCATCGGTGGTTTTCGGGCAATTCGCCGCACGTGATGCCAGATTGGAAGCCACTTTGATAAATATTTAGTATCTCGGAAAACCTACCCCCGGGCTTCTGGTTTCATAAAGGTAGTGGAGTATCGCAATGCATTCGCTTCATTTTCACAACCTCGCACACTGGTTCTTCCAGTTTGAGTCGTACGGCCCGGCAATTCTAGTCACCATCGGCGCGGCCCTGTTGATCGCCTGTGGGATCGGCGCGACATGTTCTCCGTGTGAAGAAAAGGACGAGGTCTTTCACCGCCAGGTGTTCTAGAGATCATAGATTTGTCGACCCGCCCTACAGCCATCGTTCGGCCCCTTCGTGTTGTCCTTAAAAATGCTGAAAGCGTAGAGGCCAAATAATTCCGCTGGATTTATTCCGGAACCTACCTTCTGTCACTTTGATGCAAAGAAATTCTGCTTGCTGCTCTTCCCTGCATCTGCTTTACTGCACCGCATGCAGGACTCAGAATCGTGGTTGGCGCGCTGGCAGGCCGCAGGTCTGCTCGATGACGCGACGGCCACCGCTATCCGCGCCTTCGAAGAGTCCCATGCTAAGCCCAGCGGCCGCCGATGGCAGGCGCTGGCCGCCCTGATCTTTGGCGCTATCCTTCTCGGCGCCGGGGTGCTTCTCTTCGTTGCCGCGCATTGGGATCGTTTGTCACCGCCAGCCCGCTTGTTGCTGGTGATGGCGATGCTGGTTTTTTTTCACGGCCTTGGGATGCTTACCCGGAGCCGCTTCGCCGGTTTTGCGACCGCCATGCATGGGGTGGGCACCTTATCCGCCGGAGCGGCCATTGCGCTGGTAGGCCAGATCTTCAACATGCAGGAGCATTGGCCGTCGGCCGTCATGTTGTGGGCCCTGTGCGCTGCGTTCGGCTGGGTTTTGCTGCGCGATCAGTTCCAGCAGACCTTGATCCTGCTGCTGATGCCGGCGTGGATCTTGTCGGAGTGGATGGACCGGGCGAATGATTACGGCGGCGTGGACACCTACATGGCGCGCGTCCTCGCAGTCATCGGCGCCGTTTACCTCACGGGCTTTTTGCGCAGCCGGTGGCGCGCAGTCTTCTCCATCCTGCTTGCCGTGGGAGCGCTGCTGGTACCAGTCGCCGTTATCGTCCTTTCCAGGGGATGGAGCGTCGCGGGTTATGGAAGGCAGCATGGGGACTTTCTGCCGCTGAGCTACCGGCTGGGGGCGGTTGGATTCATGTTGCTGGCGATTGCCGGCGGCTGGTTTCTTGACCGTAAGAGCTGGGCTCCTGTTCTTGTGATTGCTGCCACGGCCTGGGCTCTCCCCTGGGCTCAAACCAATTTCGTAGAAAAGACGGCGGGGCGCAGCTGGAGCCACAGCGAACCCAATGTGCTGGCTTACGCTTTGCCCGCCGCCGCGGCTGTCTTCCTGGTGTGGTGGGGTATCCGCAACCTTGCCAAGCCAATCGTCAACTATGGAATGGCTGCCTTCGCCCTGATCGTGGTGTGGTTCTACTTCGAGAGCGTCATGGATAAGCTCGATCGCTCTCTCGGCCTCATCGGTCTCGGCATACTCTTTCTCGCTGGCGGTTGGGCGCTTGAATTCACACGCCGCCGGATTGTCGCCGGCATGGAGACGGGAGTTGTGGCGTGAAAGCAATTCGGGCCGGACTGATTC
>JBAVQC010000257.1:0-4684 GCA_049693715.1 Acidobacteriaceae bacterium
GGGTTACGTAAGCCGTCGCGCCATGGGCCAGAGGGCCCGCCTGCTTAAGGGCGACCACTTCGGCGTGGTCGCGGCGGTCGTACTCATGAAAACCCTCGCCCACCATATCGTCGCCCTGAACCAGCACGCAGCCGACGGCCGGGTTAGGGGAGGCGAGGCCGACAGACTTCTCGGCCTGCTGCAATGCACGCTCCATCCACTGCTGATCAATATCCGGCATCCCTGATCTTTCTAAAGCGTTTTTCGCAATACTATGAACTTTCTAACGGTGGTTATGAGCAGCTTTCTTTGGCGGAAAGCTGCGCAAACTTCTGTGGCGCCGGTCAACACCTTTGCGAAAAATGCTTAATTGCCGAGCAAAGAATCCACGAAGGCTTTGCTGTCAAACGGCAAAAGGTCGTCCAGTTTCTCTCCTACTCCAACATATCTCACCGGCACTTTGAGCTCACGCGCAATAGCTACGGCGATACCGCCTTTGGCGGTCCCGTCGAGCTTGGTGAGCACGATGCCCGTCACACCCGCCGATTCAGTAAACAGCCGCGCCTGTTGCAAGCCGTTCTGTCCGGTGGTCGCGTCCATCACCAGAAGAACCTCGTGGGGGGCACTGGGAATGATCCGTTCCGCGGTTCTCCGCATCTTGCTCAACTCAGCCATGAGGTTATCTTTGGTGTGCAAGCGGCCGGCGGTGTCGACGATCAGGACATCGGTACCCCGGGCCTGGGCGGCGCGCATGGCATCGAAGAGGACGGCGGAGGGATCGCCACCCTGCTTGGTCTTGATCATCTCGACCCCGGTGCGCTGGCCCCAGACCTCCAGTTGTTCGATAGCCGCGGCGCGGAAGGTATCGGCCGCGCAAAGCAACACCGTCTTGCCCTGATGACGGAAATAGCTGGCCAGTTTTCCCGTGGTCGTGGTCTTGCCGGTCCCATTCACCCCAACCAGCATGATGACAAAGGGTGGCGCGGTGTACCGGGGTTTGAAGAAATCCTCTTCCTCCCGGGCATCCAGGATGGATTGAATCTCCTCCTTCAGCAATTGTTTCAAGGCCGCCCCGTTCTGGATCTCGTGCCGTTTCACCCGCACACGCAGCGCCTCGATGATTTCCGTGGACGTCCCAATCCCCAGATCCGAGGCCACCAGGCTCAGCTCCAACTCCTCCAGCGCGGCTTCATCGACCTCGTGGGTCAGGGCGACAATGCCATCGATCCGGTCGGCCAGGGTCTCGCGGGTGCGCGAGACTGCCTCCTTCATGCGGCCGAATATGCTCTTTTTCTCTGGTTCTTCCAGGCTGCCAAAAAGGGTTTGAATCATCGATACTGCACTCGATACCGCATGATCCGAGTGTACTAGGCTAGCTATTCGTCGCGGCCAGGCCGTGCCATCAGTTCGCGGATGGCATCCTGCGGGGACTTGCCGTGCTCCAGGATGGCGGCCATCTGCTCCGTAATGGGCATCTCCACCTGTTGTGCTTTGGCTAGTCCGAGCGCGGCCGACGTGGTGCGCACGCCTTCCGCCACTTTGCCTTGCAGTTTTGCCAGGATGGCGGGAAGCTTCTGTCCCCGGCCAAGCTCCACGCCGACCGATCGATTACGAGAGAGCGGTCCGGTACAGGTGAGCACCAGGTCCCCCAGGCCGGAAAGGCCGGCCAGCGTTTCCCGGCGGCCGCCGCAAGCCACCGCCAGGCGGGTGATCTCGGCCACGCCTCGGGTAATGATGGCCGCGGCGCTGTTGTAACCCAACCCCAAACCGGACGCAATGCCGGCGGCGATGGCGACGACATTCTTGAGCGCTCCACCCAACTCCACGCCGATCACATCATCGTTGGTGTAGATCCGCAGGCCGGGAGCACTGAGTTCCTCCTGCAGCCAGTTGGCGAGCGCACTTTCGGCGCAGGCGATGGTGATCGCCGTAGGATCGCCGGCCGCTACCTCCTGGGCAAACGAGGGTCCGCTAAGGGCGCTCAGCAAGTTGCCCTCAAGACTACGAGCCGCAAGAACCTGCCCGATGACCTGCGTCATGCGCAGAAAAGTCCCATCTTCAATCCCTTTGGTGGCGCTGACGATGCGTTGCCCCGGCGCAAGATGGGGAGCCATTCTCTGGTAGATCGTGCGCACATGTTGTGAGGGGACCGCGCTGATCACAATTTCAGCGCCTGCCACGGCCGCAGCCAGATCCGTCAGTGGCTTGACCTGCGGAGGAATAGGAAACCCGGGAAGATAGGTTCCCGCTGCCGACGAATGGGACCAGAGGGCTATGGAGTGATCGCCGCGCCGGGCCAAACTCAGGGCCAGTGCGGTTCCCCAGGAGCCGCTTCCTACAATGGCAATACGGCTCACGCGCCGGTCTTTCTTGAAGTGCCAAATCCGTGCTCAGTGCCTTGCGCCAGGCGCACGATGTTTTGCCGGTGCTTTACGATGACAATCCAGCAGCAGACGAAGACCGCCGCGCCGGATACGTAGCCATATCTGCCCGGCGACATCCACAGGGTGAGGAAGGGAAGCACGAACGCCGCAAGAATCGAAGCCAGCGAAACGTAGCGGGTCAGAGCCACCACAGCGAGCCATAATACAAACGCAGAGAGCGCCGCCAGCGGGCAGATTGCCAGGAAAACGCCAAACGCCGTGGCCACTCCTTTGCCACCCTTGAAGTGCAGCCAGACGGGGAACATATGGCCGAGGATAACGAATAGTCCGGCCACGATCGCAAGATGGGTGAGCGTCGCGGGATTTCTGGCACGGCCCAGAAAATCTGCCACTGCCACTGCGGCATAACCCTTGCTGCCATCGAGAACAAACGTCAGAATGCCCAATCCCTTGGCGCCCGACCGCAGCACGTTGGTGGCGCCAATATTGCCGCTGCCCTGGGCGCGAATATCCTGCTTGCGCACCAGCCACACCAGTAGGAATCCGAAAGGGATGGAACCCAGCAGATACGCCACGATCACGACGATCAGATACACAGGCATGGGTGGTTTGAGTGTAGCAGCGGCTGTATGGCGGACTGGTGTACGGCGGTCATCTGGTAAATTAGGTCAATCTGCCGCCGTGGGGCACCCGTCCCATTTCCCGGATGCCGCCCTCCCACGTTCGACCGTGTTCCGCGGCTACGGCGCTCATACTTAGCTTGCCATCTGATGCCTCCTTCGTAAAATGGCACAATGCCCCATGCCACCGGCCCTGACACCAAAGAAGTACTGCCGACAGTCTGCCTGATAACGGCTGACGTCCACTTCCAGGGAGAGATTGCGGGAGAGCTGGCGCCGTGGTACCGAGTGCGCCACCGCAGTCACTACGGAGACGCCGCCATTTGGGTGCGCGAACATCGGGCGCAGGCCGTGCTGGTCGATATCGATACACAAGGAGAAGACGCCCATGCTGGTGTGGGTGTCCTTAGGGAACTGCGCATCCTGGAGCGTGGTCTGGTCCTGATCTCGCTCAGCCGTTCCCGTGCCCGAGCCGTCGAAAAGCAGGCCGTGGAAGCGGGCAGCGATGCCCACTTCCACGGTCCGATCGATCCATCGGAGCTGCGGTTGGTTCTCAAGACCACGCTTGAGAAGCGCCTGGAAGAGATGGAACGTGCGCGCATGCAGCAGCAGGTGCTGGAACGGAGCAAGTTCCAGGACCTGGTCGGCGCAAGCGAGGCCATGCGCCGGGTCTACGACGCTATCTCGCAGGTCGCGGACTCCCGTATCAACGTGATCGTTCGCGGAGAGAGCGGCACCGGCAAAGAACTGGTGGCGCGCGCCATCGTTGTCTTAAGCAGCCGGCGCAACAAACCCTTCATCAGCCTTAACTGCGCTGCTTTGCCCGAAAACCTGATCGAGTCGGAGCTTTTCGGCCACGAGCGCGGCGCATTTACCGGCGCCAGCGAGGCGAAGCCGGGCCAGATTGAGCTGGCCGACGGAGGCACCCTCTTTCTCGACGAGATTGCGACCCTAACCCTCCCCCTGCAAACCAAGCTGCTGCGTGTGCTCGAAGACCGGCAGGTGCAGCGGCTGGGGGCACGCCAGGCGCGCAAGATCGACTTCCGTTTGATCTGTGCCACCAATGAGCCGCTGGAAGAAATGGCGCGAAGCGGAAAGTTCCGCGAAGACCTTTACTACCGCATTCACGTAGTGCCGATCCAGCTGCCCCCACTGCGTGAGCGAACCGGGGATATCGCCCTGTTGGCAGACTACTTCCTGCGCGTTCACCTGTTGGCCAATGGCCTGGGGCCGAAACGCCTTACACCGGATGCTCTGGCGGCCCTGGAGGAGCATTCCTGGCCGGGCAATGTGCGCGAGCTCGAAAATCTTATCCAGCGGCTGGTGATTATGGTGCCTGGACCAACCATTGGCCTCGAGCACCTGCCCCAGCATCTGCTGGCGCAGAGTGTAACCGCCCACGAGGCAATCCTCCTGCCTCCCGCCGGCGTACGCTTCGACGACGAGATACGGGAACTCGAGGTCGCGCTGTTGGAAGCGGCCCTGCGGCGCTCCGACGGCAGCAAGGCCGCTGCAGCCCGGCTCCTCCATCTGGACTCGCAACGAATGAAGTACTTGTGCCGGAAGTATTCGCTCTAGCAGGCTGCTGAAAAACCTGCTTTGTATCAGGGCACGACTTCAGTCGGGCCGTAACTGCTTGAAACTATGATGGGCTTTAGCCCCTGAAGTACGCTTTTTGCGTCGGTCTCTGAATTTTTCAGC
>JBAVQC010000258.1:0-5615 GCA_049693715.1 Acidobacteriaceae bacterium
AGGCGGCCATAGGCCATTTCCTGATCGGTGATGAGGTCGGCGACTTCATTTTTTGGCATAAGTGGCTCCTTAGCGGCGGAACAGTCGTAATTGCTTACTTTTGGACAGGGATCGGGTGTGACACCGGACAGCGGTAAAGCCGTCCTTCGCTCGCGTTTAGGCCGTGGACTACCGGCAACTGCCGACTAGGGAACGGACGCGCGAGAATCTGATCTCTGCCGAAATCGTTTCTTTATGGATTAGATCCAGCGGGCCGGAGTTTAGTGTTGACGTGGGGGCTTTTTTGCCGAACCGCCGGTTATCGTTTTCGGAGGTTACGTTTGGCCGGAGACGTCCGTTCGACAACAACGTCGCTGGACAGGTCTGGGCAAAATTGGCCAAAACCGTCCGTAATTTTCCAAATTCGTTCCGTCGATTGCACCCACTTCCAAGCGCCGGTTTAAAAATGCTTGAAATTCCAGCCACGGTGTGTCCATAATAACGAACCCTCTGGTTATCAGCAGATCAGGCCCCGGTTATAAGGTCGCACTTGTTTGGATACGCTTCCTTGATTTGTCCCTTCCGTGTAGAAGGCGACTAGTTACCCCCGGACGGCTTCCCAGTCGAAGACCCCGAAAACGTTGAGACGCGCTGCCCCTCGAAATTTCCGAGTGGGGAGGCCGCGTTATATTTCCCGTCCAGGCGATCGTCGCCGTGACGGTTACGTTCCTTTTTTGGAGGTCGTTATGCAGTCACGTACCTACGTGAGTCCTCGTGTATCTAAAGCCTTAGTCTGCCTGCTGTTCGTGCTGAGTGCAGTGGTTCTCCCCGCACAGACCTTTCGCGGCGGCGTGAACGGCACCATCACCGACCAGTCAGGCGCAGTCGTCCCCGGAGCCGTTGTTTCCCTGGTGGACAACGCCACGTCCGTCTCCTATAACGGAGTCAGTTCGAGCGGTGGCGAATTCCTGTTTCAGGAATTGCCTTTAGGCAAATACACAATCAGTGTCACGGCATCGGGGTTCAAGCCCGAAAAGGTGGACTCGATTCCTGTAACGGCGGGCGTGATTTACACCCTGCCGATCAAGCTAGTGGTCGCGTCGACAGGAGAAGTAGTGGAGGTAATGGCGAACGCCCTGGCCCTCGATACCACCTCGACGACGCAGACCGCGGGTGTAGGCGGCAAGGTGTTGCAGGATACGCCCCTGAACGGCCGTGACTTTACCCAGCTCATCATCCTTGCTCCAGGCTTCTCGAACTCCGGCGCCGGCGGCTATGGCTCGCTGAACGGTACCCGCGCCAACCAGTTGAACTGGCAGATCGATGGCATCGATAACAACGATCTTTGGCACAATATTCCCGCTGTGAACCAAGGCGGCGTTTCAGGGATCGCGGGTATCATATTGCCCATCGACGCGGTCGACCAATTTTCCGCTCAGAGCCAGGCAGCCCCCGAATCAGGGCGTAATCCCGGCGGCAGTGTCAATTTGTCGCTCAAGTCCGGAACCAATGTGATCCACGGCAGTGCCTACTACTACAACCGGAACGAGTTCTTTGGCGCCACCAACCCGTTTACTGCGCCGGTCAAGCAGGAGGTTCGAAACTACAATTACGGATTCTCTGCCGGTGGGCCGGTCATTAAAGACAAGCTGTTCTGGTTCGTGACTTATGAACATCAACGCTTCACCATCGGCGTTCCGGATCAATCCACCCAACCGTCGCAAGCGTGGCAAAACGCTGCCAAGGCCCAGTTAGCGAATTTCAATGTGCCGGTAAACCCGGTGGCGGTAAGCCTGCTGGGTAAACTTTGGCCGTCTACCGCAACTGGAAACCTACCCGGGGATGTTGGTGGAGCGCCTACGGTAAACAACTATACGAGCACGGCCCCCGAGTACGGATACAGCTACAACGGGCTGGCAAAGATCGATTACGCGTTCAACGAACGCAATACACTATCTGCGCATTGGTTCGCCGGCCAGGGCAACCAGGTGGCTCCCGTCGGATCTTCGTTGTTCTACTACTACGAAGTGGCGCCGATCCACGTGCAGAACTACGCAATTGTCTATAACCACGTCATCTCGAACTCGATTGCCAACCAATTGTTGCTGGGCGTCAACTACTTTAACCAGGTCTTCAACGACTTCGAGACCGACTTCGACGCACCTTCCCTTGGCTTGGTGACCGGATCGACTCTTCCCGGTGCTCCTAATATCAAGATCACAGGGTTCGACCCGATCGGCGAGACGCCTCCAGAGGGACGCAACGACATTACCGGGCATCTGACAGACGATCTCTCCTGGACGGTAGGACGGCACCAGTTCAAATTTGGCGGAGAATTCCGCCAGGCGCAGCTGGACGAGTTTTACCATCGCCATGCGCTGGGAAGCTTTACGTTTGATGGCTCCCAGGGACCTGCACCCGGTACGGCCGTAGGTGGCTGGACTTCCGGGAACGCGCGCATCGATGCGCTGTCTGATTTCCTTGCCGGCAACGTTGCCAGTTCCAGCATTGCGCTGGGGAATCCCGAACGGCAGGTCTTTGTGAACACCTACTCGTTTTTCGGTCAGGATTCCTGGCAACTTAGCCCCAAGCTGAACGTAAATTACGGTTTGCGCTGGGACTATGAAGGCCCGCTCCACAACTCGTATAAGAACCTTTCGGTATTCCGGCCCACCCTTGGTGGCGTAGCGTTCCAGGGAAATCAGATCTCAAATCTGTATGACCCGGTTTACACCAATTTTGGTCCTCGCTTGGGATTGGTCTACCAAGCGTCTCCGCAGACCGTGGTTCGCGCCGGCGTAGGGCTGTACTATGACACCCCAAACCTGAATCCGTTCCTCGATAACCGGCCCGGTAACGGAGCTCCCAACGGCGTAGAAGGCAATCCTGGCGGTCCTGTGGGAGATGAGGTGACGACCTCAACTGCGGGTGGTTACACGATTCAGCAGGGCGTAAACGTGTTTCCTCCGGGCGCGGGTTCTGACAGTATATTTTCCATTGCCAAGAACTTCGTTCCGTCTCACAACCTCAATTTCAACCTGCAGATTGAGCAAAGCTTGTCTAACAAAGTCGTGGCGCAAGTGGGATATGTGGGATCGGCGGGGCGACACTTGCTTTCGATTCTCGACATAAACCAGGCAAAGCCGGGGGTCTACAGCACCTCCGCTGAGCAAAATGCGACCCGTCCCTTTTACAGTGCCTTCCCGGCCTTTACCTTCATCAACGAAATCCAAAGCATCGGCAATTCAAACTACAATTCGCTGCAAGCTACCTTGCGTGTTTCGGATATACACGGATTTACCTCGCAAGCGGCTTATACCTGGTCGCATAGCTTCGACGAGGTCACCGCGTATCGCGGCGCCCTACCGCAAGACAGCACGAACTTCCGAGGCGATTATGGACCGACCGACTTCGACTCGCGCCAAATTTTCGTTGGGCTGGTTTCCTACAACGTTCCCGGAACTCAAAAATGGCATCTGCTGAGCAAGGGATGGCAGCTGAATAGCTTACTCACCCTCCATAGCGGTAATCCTTTCTCGGTCTTCAGTTCGGCAGACACCTCAGGTACGAGCAACAATGTACAAAGGGCCGATGCCGTGCCCGGAGTGAGCCCGTACGCAGGCTTCAAGCAGTCGAAGGTCAATGCCTTGTGGTTGAATCCGGCGGCCTTCGCCGATGCAGCAGCGGGGACTTTTGGAAATACCGGACGCAATGCCTATATCGGCCCTGGGTTTAGTGATGTTGACTTTTCGATCTTCAAAAACACTCCGCTGATCGGGGAACGGGTTACCACGCAATTCCGGGTAGAAATGTTTAACGTCTTCAACCATACGAATTTTGCTTCGCCGATCTCTAATGGTAGCGGTGGGTTCAATCCCAACTATACCTACGACAATGCACTGAACCTCTCGACGACGATTGGCAGCTTTAACGGCGCGCCAGGAATCGGAGCGGGCGAACCTTTTAATACCCAGCTGGCTCTCAAAATCATTTTCTGAGCCTCTGCGAGCTTGACGTTGCGCTGTGGTACGGCGCGGAAATCCCCTTCTTCGCAAGAAGGAGGGGATTGATCTTTGTGCGCCAGGCATGGCGCGTAGCGCGTAAGCGCAAGCGAGGTGGCTGTGGTGGCCACTTCGTGGACTTGGGGGTGAAAGTCCCCTGCAGGCCCTGATGGTGGGAACTGCTAGCCGAACAGCAAGGGTGTCCATCGTGAGGTGGAATCTGAAGGAAGCTGTAAGCAAAACTGCGGTCCGACGAACAGCCAGCGGATATAGGCGGTCTCATCTGGGCGAGAGGGCAAAGCGACTCAAAGCCCGATACCATCCGGAAGGTGAGAACGTAAATCCGACGGATATATGCAGTGAAGGTCACGCGAATTACCCTGGGAAGTCTGTTAGCCTGCCTCGTGCTACTGACACTGTAAGGTGTCGGGATGGGCTGTCAGATGGCAGCAGAGGTCGTAGTAGCCGCTCGGAACCGGAGGGGTGAAGGACCGAACCTGTCATGAGCGGATAGTCACATGTGCTCTCTGAGCGGGTTGGGCAGAAGTTCTGTGGCAACACGGAAGCCGACGATGGAGATATGGGCCGGAAGTCCTGACGGAAATCGCGGTGCCTATAGAACGCCGGGGACACAACGCACGAAACCAAGCTCGCTGCCGCAGATTAGATTCTGCCCAGTAGACAGGAACCGCCGGATACCGAACGGTCCGTCCGGTGGTGTGGGAGGACGGCGGGAGTAATCCCGCCTCCTACCCGATTCAGGGCTGTCTAAATTAGCTGATCAACTTGCTTTTTGGCGATGTGAGTTGTTGATTAGTTTGGATGGAACTTATGCCACAACCTTGGTTGCGCTGCCTGGAACGGAAGCGTCGCGCATGCGGGTCAAGTGATAGTAGACAACTGGAGTTACCACCAGGCTCAGCACAATCGAGATAGTGAGGCCCCCGATCACCGCGATGGCGAGCGGCTGCAGCATCTGCGAGCCGGCGCCCAGGGCGAGCGCAAGCGGGAACATCCCGGAGACAGTGGCAATGGCAGTCATGAGGATAGGCCGCCTGCGACGTTCAGCGGCATGCAGCATAGCCTCGCGAGCGTCCATCCCGCCGGCTCTCAGTTGCTCATCGGCGTCAAGCAACAGAATGCCGTTCTTGGCCACGATCCCAATCACCATGATGAGGCCCATGAAGCTGGCCACATTGAAGTTGGTGCCAGTGATGAGCAGCGCAAAGACGACGCCGGCGAGCGAGAGCACGGAACTGGTCAGGATGGAAATCGGGGCGGCGAAGTTGCGAAACTCGGCGAGCAGCACGCCGAACACCAGGGCGAGCGCCAATACCAAAACGCGGGCCAAATCGGCAAAGGATCGTTGCTGCTCCTGGTAGGTGCCGCCGTATTCAACCCGGACCGAGGCCGGCAGCTGTAGGCGGCTCACGGCAGCCCGGACCTGGGCCATAGCTCCGCCAAGGTCAGAGCCTTCCAGGCGCCCGCTCACCAGCACCACCTGCTGCAGGTTTTCCCGGCGAATCTCGTTCTGTGGTGGTAACTGGGTCACCGTAGCCATCGCACTCAGGGTAGAGGTGTGGCCGGTGCTGCTGTTGAAGACAGTATTTTGAATCGCTTCGAGGGAAGCACGGT
>JBAVQC010000259.1:0-1978 GCA_049693715.1 Acidobacteriaceae bacterium
CCATTATGGCCGATAAATGTCCCCGATTTTCTTGCCGTAACCGTGTCTCAATTTTGGGGTCCACTACAGGTCCCCGAGTTCCCCACGGGGTTGACCGATCCCTGAGCGTGGAGAGCTTCATGGGAGAGCGTCTGAACTCACGAGTGCTGGAACTCTGTCGTATGATTGTGGACAACCCATAAGGTCCCGGAGCAATACGCATGAGCGCGTTACACGAACAATATGCACTGGGCCGTTCGCCGCAGGAGTACGCCCGGCTCACCCGTCAGGCGGAATTGTTAAAGCCTATGACTCGAAGACTCTTTGCCGAGGCTGGCATCGAGCCCGGTATGCGGGTGGTTGATCTCGGCTCAGGAGCAGGCGATATCTGTATCTTGCTTTCTGAGATAGTCGGATCGGGCGGTAGCGTGATCGGCCTCGATGTCGACGAAGACGCATTAGTCCACGCCCGCGAGCGAGTCTCGGCTGCGGGAGTGTCGAATGTCACGTTTGTTCATTCAGATTTCGCGCGATATGTTCCGAATGCACCCGTCGATGCGATTGTGGGACGTCTTGTGCTTATGTATCAGAAGGATCCGGCTGCGGCTTTGACGAAGCTCACACAGCATCTTCGTCCCGGCGGTGTGGTCGCGTTCCTCGAGCCCTGGTTTCAGTCTCCATCGGGCCCTGACAGCACGATGAAGATCGCGATCACCTGCATAGTGGAAACACTCCGACGTTCCGGTGCTCACGTCGATTTGGGTCCTCGTTTGCATCGGGTATTCCTGGCCGCTGGTCTGCCGCTTCCTAACATGCGTTTCGAGATGGTTGTGGATCCTCGCCAGGATTCACCTCTCTATGACTACATCGCCGATACAGTAGCTCAGCTTCTGCCAAAAGCTATCGAATATGGAATCCCGGGCGCCGACGAGCTGGACGTGTCATCCATCGCAGGGCGCCTGCGCACGGAGATGAATGCCGTTGGCTATGCAATGATGAGCTCACCGCTGGTCAGCGCCTGGTGTTCAAAGACTATTTAAAACGCCGGGACGGTTTTTGATACCGTCCCGGCTGAAATCTTTCACACCTTCCCGTCCCCGGGTTCATCCTTGGCTGAAGATCGTTTACGGCTGGTTACGAATCTTGCGATGCGTTCAAATAGTGGTGAAGCTCACTCCGGGAAAGCCGGGATTTCCGTAAATCAACCGGGCCGGATGGGACAAGGCAGACTACACACGAAATCCTATCGCAGCAACCCTACCCGCTGGATTCTGATCCCCCCCGCTGCGTATCAGTGATGTCTCGCAAGAACAACGATCGGTGACGCGGACTCAGCGGTGCCCGACTCGGATCACCCTTGCTATGCTGACTTCACTGGCGTGCAGAAGCACAGACCGTTCCCATCTGGATCGGTTACCGCAAATTCGCGCAGCCCCCAGGTCTGATTCACTGGCGCGGTGTGGATTGGCGATTCTGGGTGCGCTGTCGTGTCCAGCCCTCGTATGCGAAAGGTCACAAAGCGCTCATCAACGTCTTCTACAAAGACACGGTTAACGGAACCGAAGACACCGTCTCCTGTATGACGCGAAAGCTGTAGTTCGGCTCCGTCTCGAACCAGGTCGATGACTCCGCTGGCCATCTCGCGATCTTCGTATCCGGGCCACTTGCGCTCAAAGTCGAGAACTTGCGTGTAGAAACGCACGGATCTTTCCAAATCACCAGACCTGATTACGGGGACAATCTTCATGACATTCTCGCGGACGGCAATAGAATACTCGCTCGTCACCCTGCGTCGCCACGCAGAAGCGCGGGCTGAATCGCTCGCAAAGCCTCGTTCTAGCAGGCTGCGGAAAAACGCGTCTTCAGGGTAGGCCGGGGATTTATCCCCGGCACTGTAGTTCCTACATTTCTAGGGACCAAGCGCATGGTATTTCAACGACAGCAGCTCGATGGGATGCCGAGTTTTGGCTTTGTATCAGGGCACGACTTTAGTCGGGCC
>JBAVQC010000260.1:0-9752 GCA_049693715.1 Acidobacteriaceae bacterium
GGATTTCCTACTTCACCGCTCTCACCGGCGAGCACTTATGTGGTTCTCTCCCAAGAGAACCACATGCAGTCGACCGAAGCCACAACTCTGAACAGGAAATCCGGGGAAGCCGAGGGATCTGCAGTTCTCTTCCTTTGCCTCTGCGGTTGATGAGAGTGAAACTGCAGATCCCTTCGGGATGACAAAAAAGGGAGAGTGGTGGCGAGGGAGAGGGCGGTTGCCAAAGGACAGGGTGGCTGTCCAAGTGCGAAATCGAAAAAGTCACAAGCTCAGGATGACATTTGTGTGGTGAGTTGGAGATGCAAAACATGCCTCTTCGATCTTTCGTCTCACGCACCCCTTTGACCAACTTTTGCCGTCAGATGTTCCCTTTCGCAACCTTAAAAGTGGAACCGATACCGGACCTCCCCAAAAATCTGCCGCGGATCGTTGTAGTGAAATCCCCCGAACGTAAGGCTGTTATCCAGCAACCTGCGCGTATTCGAAATATTCGACGCATCCACCGAAACAGAAAAATCCTCGCCCAACGTCTTCCCCACTGCCACGTCCGCGGACACGTGTCCAGGCAAATAATTTCCGCTGAAGGGGGACGGTGGATTGGGGTACCCATTCGAAAAACCCGAACCGTAGTAGACATTCAAAGAAGCGTACGCACGATAAGGAAGATTCCCATTTATCCCCACGTTCAACGTGTTCCGCTGATCGTGGTCCAACGCGGAATACGCTTCGCCGACCGCGCAGCTCGGCGAATTCGGCGGAGAGCAAATCAACCCACCCGTAATCGGCCCGCGCTGTTGTGCCAATTGATTGGAATAAGCCAGGTGAACCTGCCCATAACGCCACAAGCGCGGCGAATGCAGCGTCACCTCCCAGCCTTGAATCAGCGCCCCCTGCACCGTGACCGGGATGAAGATACTCGATTCGCCCACATTACTATGATCGAGAAAATCATTGGCACGGGTCTCGAAAGTATCGGCGTCCACCAGCCAGCCGCGAAACGGGATTTGCAGCCCGAATTGATGCTCCTCATCCCGCTCTCCCCGCAGGGGCACAAAGCCGGTGTTGTTACCCTGCGCATACTTCAGCACCGGACCGGAAACGCTGGTAAGTGGCGGTGGTTGATAAAAGTGACCATAAAAACCACGCAACACCCAGCCGAGTTTAGGAATGAGTACGGAAGCGCCGATGCGCGGATAGATCGCATTCTCAACCACGCCTGTTTGCACATGTGATTCCCGCAAGCCCCCCACAAGTGTCAGCCAGGTCGCGGGTTTGTAGCTATCCTCGACAAATACCTCTCCCACTCCGCCATTGATGGTTTGCGGCTGAGAAAAGTTCGGATTGCTGCCGTCGTTGAACAGCACCCCAAACACATCATGCTCATGCTGGTCATAGCCGTAGATTCCGCCACTCAGCGAATTCTTGGCGATCACCGTCGAGACAGAGGCCTGAACGCCGGCATAGTTCCCGGTCTGGTCCGAAGAAGTCGCAGTGGGCAAATCGTCGAGACTCGGATCATATTTCGCATTGTTGTAGTGATAGAAAGGCGACAGCTGCAACAAGGTCGACGCATTGAAGTTGTGCGCCCAGGTGAACGCCGCATAACCGTCGTTCTCATGCTCCCCATCCCGCAGTCCGCTCGAATCATAAAGCTGGTTTTCCCACGAATTGACATCGGGATCGTAGGGGATCTGATAGTAGTCCGATCGTACCTGTGACACGAACCGCAGCTGATTGGCAGGATCATGGTTAAACAGCAACGAAACGAAGCCGCCATAGCCATTACTGGCGTCGTGCACAGGCTGCTCGGTGGGCGGTTGCAATCCATACTGGCTGCGATTGCCGTTGAAGCTCGTATACCAGGCAAATCTTTCCGAATGGTCCCCTAAACTGAGCTGGTCATTCGTCTGGTAGAAGTTGCCCACGCTCAGCACCAGTTCGCCCTGACGATTACGCTCAAAGCCGGAGCGAGGAACAACGTCAAAGATGCCGTAGGTGCGATCGCCCAGATCCGCTTGATAGCTCCCGCGCGCTACCTCGACATAGTCAATATCTTTGGGATCGATCTGCGGACCAATATTGCTGGCAATGTTGGTGTTGGGGATCGTCACTCCATCGATCAGCCAGCTCACTTGATGGCCGCCGCGGATGTGCAGCAAATCGTGCGTTATATAGGTGCCCGGTACGTAATCGGTGATCATTGCCAGGCTGTTGGTTTTACTGGCCCCCGGAGTGCGGGCGATATCTTCGCGGCTGATCAGCGTAGTCGGGGTAACGCTTTCTGGGTTCGCGGCGGAGGCCTCGCTGTTCACCACCACGGACTGCTGGACAGACGCTACCTGGAGTTCGAAGTGCAGCACCGGCGTAGAGTCCGAGGCAATGGTGATGCTCTGCTGAGTGGTGGTAAACCCTGGCTGCACGACGGTGACCACGTAGACGCCCGGCGGCACCGCGGATAGGTTGAACTCACCGCCGCTATCCGTTTTCCCACTAACCAGGAAATCGGAGTCAGCAGCGTGCAAAGTAACAGTTGCGGCCGCAATGGGGCGATGTTGCGAATCGTGTACGACTCCGTGGACGGCGGTCAACTCCGCCGCAGGCACCGGCAAGCACACGAGCGCGACGAGCAGCAAGCAGCATCGGTAGAAACAAGACATGTCCTTCTCCGTAGGTAGTGCAATCAACCTGTCTGGATCTAAACGGAGAAGAACGAAGGCGGTCCGCGGGGAGCGGAGCGGCTGAGCATGCGCGTTGCGACAGCCTCCGCCAGAAGCTGACGGTCGAGAGAAACGACCACCAGCCCCAATCGTGTGCGCGCCGTGAAATCCGCCGCGATGGAACCGGTCGTGACGGCGCGAAGGCTCTGGCTATACGGGCAACCCGGCTGCCGCAGCGTGGGAACGGCAGCAGACGACGAGTTGAGGAGTGAACTCATCACGCAGGCATGTGCCCCGTGAGCGCGGCAGCAAATGGGCAACAATTGTTGCGGCGCAGCGAGTGCCAGCGCCGTTGCCGCCGGCAACAGTGCTCCAAAAACGCACAGTAATGCGATCGCTGCGATCCGCCGCATGCAGCGAGTGTACACGCGTTGCGTTTCCCGGCGCAGACAAAATGCTTTACGGTATAAAACAAGCATGCAACTCCCCCCGGCCATCGCGGCAGCTGTGGAAGCCGGCGATACGGTCATTGCATCCAGCGCCCGCGCCGCGCGTGCCTTGCGGCGGCTTCATGGCCAGGCCCAGCGCATAAAGGGACGAGAGGCCTGGGTATCACCGGACATCCTGGACTGGGATAGCTGGTTGCTTCGTTTGTGGCAGAAGCGCCTGCGGTCCGGCAGCGAGACGCGCCTGCTACTCACCAATCTCCAGGAGCAGCAGGTCTGGGTCGAACTGGTAAGACCAAGCATCGAGGGGCTACGGCTGATCTCTGTGCCCGGCGTCGCCGAATTGGCACAGGAGGCGTATGGCTTGCTGTGTGCGTACGGGGCTCTCGATTTCCTGAGCGGAGAAAAGCTCGGCGGTCCGGATGTCGAAAGTTTTCGTAAATGGGCCCGCAAGTTCGAGCGTAAATGCCGGCAAGAGGATTGGCTGAGCCGCAGCAAACTGCCGTTGGAATTACAGGAAGCGGTGCTCGCCGGCCAGGAAGAGGCCACCTTCCGCCTGGTGTTGACCGGCTTCGATCGCATCACGCCGGCGCAGCAGGACTTGATCGACGCGTTTCGGAAGCAAGGTCACGACATCACACTGGCGGAACAGGCCGAGAACCCTCCGGAGCAGACAAGCTTCCTGGTCGATGCCGTGGATAAACGAGATGAGATCGCTACCTGCGCCTTTTGGGTACAGCGTGAGCTTGCAGCCGCCAAAGCTCAGGGCCAAGCATCCCGCCTGGCCGTGGTCGTGCCTGGAGTTTCCGGCGAACGCCCGGAGATCGAGCGCGCCTTTCGCCGGATACTTGCACCCGCGGCAGTTGCGATTACGGCAAGCGACCCGCCCCTTCCGTACGAATTTTCTTTGGGCGTTTCGCTGGCCGACGCTCCCATGGCTCGTAGCGCCCTGCTCCTGTTGCGTTGGATGAACCAGGCGCTGGTGCAGGCCCAGGTCAGTTGGTTGCTGCTCTCGGGCTTCCTTTGCGAGCAGCAGGAGGAACTACTCGCCATCGCAGAGTTCGACGTCAACGTGCGGCGCCGGGCGATGAGACAGCCGGAACAGGATCTGGATAGCTTCCTGCGGTCGGCTCATCCCCCGGAAAAGCTTCGCCACAGGCTGCACGCTGCGCAGCGGCTACTCCACCCCAACAGCACCATGACTTTCGCCCAATGGATTCACGTGGCTGATCAAATGCTCGAGGCTGTCCACTGGCCTGGAGCCCACGTACTCGAGAGCGAAGATTTTCAGGTACAGGCGCGATGGTCGCAATTGCTCGACAGCGTAGCCGCTCTGGCATTCGATGGACGCGTGACCGATTATGCCGGCTTTCTCGAAGTATTGGAGCAGCAGGCCAAGCAGACCATCTTCGCCCCCGAGTCGCGCGACGCGCCGGTACAGATTCTGGGCCCACTGGAAGCGGCGGGGCTCACCTTCGACGCGCTGTGGTTTCTGGGCGCCGACGACACCAGTTGGCCGTCGGTAGGACGGCCTCACCCTTTTCTTACCCGATCGCTGCAGCGCACCCACAACATGCCGCACGCAGACAGCACCGCGGACTGGAAGCTTGCTGAGCAGGTCACGAAGCGCCTGGAAAGGAGCGCAGCAAAATGCGTCTTCAGCTTTCCGTCACAGAATGCGGAAGGGCCGTGCCGGCCATCGACGCTGGTGGGCGCCGGAAAAACGAGGGTGGCTTCGAAGGCGCTGCGGCTATCGATCGGAGCCCCCGAATCCGTTGCCCCGGAAGAGGACTTCCCTGCCTTGCAGGTGGACGACGAAGCGGCAGCCATCCTTCCCTGGCCCAGGGAGCAGGATGCAGGGGGCGCGGAAATACTGCGCCGGCAGGCAGCCTGTCCGTTCCAATCGTTTGCTACCCGGCGGCTCGGAGCCAGGCCCATGGACGCCACCGACTGGGGCCTGGAACCTCGCGAACGTGGCTCCGTTGTGCACAAAATCCTGGAGAGTCTTTGGACCGAATTAAAAACCCGCGACGCACTCATCACCGCGTGCCGGGAAGCCGGCCTGCACGCTATTGTCGAGCACCACGTTCGGGCAGCCCTCGAGAAATTTCGCGAGCGTACGCTACAGCACACTTGGAGCCAGGCCTATCTCGACGCGGAAGAAGAGCGGATTGTCTCTCTCATCGAAGCGTGGTTGGCTTACGAAGCCCAGCGGGCAGACTTTACTGTGGAAGCCGGAGAAGAGAAACTTGCCGCGAGCGTGGGAGACCTGAAACTCCAGGTACGGGTGGATCGTATTGATGCAGTGGACGGCGGGCGTGTGATCATCGACTACAAAACAGGCATGTTGACTGGAGTTTCCTGGGATGGCCCGCGGCCCGATGAACCGCAACTGCCACTGTACGCCGGCTTTGGCCAGATCGACCATTTGAAGGGCGTGCTGCTGGGCAGGGTCCGCGAAGACAAAATCAAATTCATCGGCCGCGTGGAAAACGCGAGTCTGGTGATGCCGAACGACGCTAAGTTGACCCGGCCGGCGTACAGTGCAGCCATGCTGCAAAGCTGGCAGAATGTCTTGCGCGATTTGGGGCAACAGTTCCTGAACGGCGAAGCGCAGGTCGACCCTAAGCAGTATCCCAAGACGTGCGCGTTCTGCGATCTGCCCGGACTCTGCAGGATTGCCGAGAGCGACCCCGTCAATACCGGCGATGAGGGCGACAGTGACGACTGATCGGGATCAGCAGCCGGTTGATCAAAGCGCCCGCGCGCGAACGCTGGAGACGAACGAATCTTTTCTTGTCCAGGCTCCCGCCGGTTCAGGCAAGACCGAACTGCTGACGCGCCGGCTGCTGAAGCTGCTCGCGGAGGTGGACGAGCCGGAACAGATCCTGGCCATTACTTTCACCCTCGCCGCCACCGCCGAAATGCGGGAACGCGTGCTCACAAAACTGCACCAGGCCCGGGATACGAATGAGACTAGCGAAGAACTTCAACTGGCGCGCAAAGCCCTCGAAAACGATGCCCGGCGGGGATGGAATCTTCTGCAACAGCCAGAGCGGCTGAATATTCAGACCATCGATGCGGTCTGCCTGGCGATCGCACATGAGACTCCTCTGCTTTCGCGCCTGGGTGGGTCACTCTCTCCTACAGACAAGCCGCAGCCTCTCTATACCCTGGCGGCTCGCCGCACTCTGGCCCGGTTAGGTGGCGAAGAGCCGCTATCCAGCGCCCTGGGCGCATTACTGCAATTGCGCGCCACCAGCCTTCCGGATTGCCAAAAACTGATTGCCGAGATGCTGGATAAGCGGGACCAGTGGGGCCGCGTGCTCCCTCTCGGCCAGTCGCCGCTCGATTGGCCGAAGGTACGCGCATTGCTCGAAGCACCGCTGCGCCGCACTCACGCGCAGGCTTTCCAAAAAGCACAAGCACTGTTCGCCAGACACACAGTCCTCGCGCGAGAACTGGTCGCGGTGCTCACCTATGCGTGCGCCAACATCGATCCGGATGCGAAATTGATGACCCTGCAGCACGTCACCGATATTCGGCATTTGACCGATCAGGAGCAATGGAAATGTTTAGGCGATTTTCTGCTCACTCAGAATGATGAGTGGCGCGCCGCCGTTCCCACCAAAATTGGATTTCCAACAGGTAAGGCGGGCACAGCCCCAAGGGCGCGGTACACCGCACTCATTGACAGCCTTGAAGGAAGTCCCGAGATCCTCACCATGCTTTGCGAGCTGCGCGCCCTTCCGCCCCAGGAGTACTCCGAAGAGGACTCGCGGATGTTGCAGCACCTGCTCGTCATCCTGCGTTATGCGGTCGCCGAGCTGCGCCTGGTCTTCGCCGAGTGTGGGGTAGTGGATTTTGTCGAACTGGGCCTGGCCGCGCGCCAGGTTTTGCGTGACGACGAGGGCGAATTGAGCGAATTGGCCGCCGATGTTGCCGCACGTTGGCCTCATCTGCTGGTCGACGAATTTCAGGACACCTCGCGCAGCCAGTATGAACTGTTCACCCTGATTGCCGGCGGGTGGGAGTCCGCGGGTCGAGGCAGCTGCTTCCTGGTCGGCGATCCAATGCAATCGATCTACATGTTTCGCCAGGCTGAAGTGGAGCTTTTCGAACGCACCAGGAGGTACGGGCTCGGCGAAGGAACGGCCGTTGTCCAATTGACACCATTGCAGTTGCAAACCAACTTCCGCTCTCATGCAGGACTGGTCAATCGCCTTAACGAAATCTTCGAGCAGGTCTTCAGGCCCGGTACAGGCGAGGAATACCAGGTGACTTTCGCCCCATCTACCGCGCATGGCCCGGCGCCGCGGGGCAGCCTGGGCGTCAAAGTGTGGCCGTTTTTGAGTGTCTCCCGCCCCAGCGACGAGGAAAGACGAACAACCGAAGATGCAGAAGCCAGGCAGGTGGTCAACATCATCGAGGACCACTGGCCCGCCGTCGAAACCGCGAAGCGCAAGCACACCGAGTTTCGCATCGCGGTCCTGGTTCGAGCCCGCACCCATTTGGATCTGATTGCGCACAGACTTCGCAAGGCAGAGATTCCCTTCCGGGCGGTCGAGATTGAGCAGTTGAGCAAACGTCAGGAGGTCAAGGACCTGACCTCGCTCGCCCGCGCGCTCTTGCATCCGATGGACCGCATCGCCTGGCTCAGCGTTCTTCGTGCGCCATGGTGCGGCCTCACCCTCAAAGACCTGCACGTGCTCGCCGACAGCGACACCAGGGACTCGAACCCACCCGCGATCCTCACTTTGCTGCGCGAGCGAAAGGCGTCGCTCAGTGCGGACGGACGAGCAAGAGCAGCGCGGGTGCTGGCGGTATTGGAAGATGCTCTGCGCGGCAAACACCGCCAGGTCTCTCTCGCACAATGGGTGGAACGCACCTGGGCGACCCTGGGAGGCCGAGAGTGCGTAGACCGCGCAGCGTACGCAAATGTCGAGGCTTTTTTTGCCATGCTCGAGCAACTGGGCCCGGAAGCCGCTGGGCTCGAAGAACAGATTGACGAACTCTGCGCACAGCCGGACCCGGCGGCGAACGAACGCTGTGGCGTGCAGCTGATGACCATCCACAAAGCCAAGGGACTGGGGTTTGACGTCGTGATTGTCCCCGGCCTGGGACGGGTAACCCGCACCGAAACACAGCCGCTGCTTCGCTGGCTGGAGCAGACCAGGCTGATCGGGCCTGCAGAGCAGGAGGAGCAGGAGTTTGTCGTCGCTCCCATTGGCCGCAACGGAAAGCAAGGTGGTATCTATTCGTGGATCGGAGAACTCCAGGGGCGGCGGGAGGACGACGAAGCCAGGCGCCTGCTTTATGTCGCGGCCACGCGCGCCCGCAGAGAGTTGCACCTTTTAGGAACCGCCGTCATAAAAAAGAACGGACAGGAAGTAACTCCAGGCTCAAGCCGAAGCCTGCTGGGCATCGCGTGGACGGCCCTGCAACCAGACTTTGAGCGCGTGCGTGCGGAACAAGTGCCGGTCGGGAATGCGACCCCACAGCAAGCCGAGTTCTCCTTCCCGCCGGCCGTGCCAAGGATAAAGTTGCATCGCCTGCCCGCGAACTGGAAGCCGCCCGAATCCGCCGCAACGCCAGAAACTCCGGAAGGAAATTTGGAAGTTATCGAACGGCCTCGCGGCTCATTGGCCGCGCGCGCATTCGGCACCGTCGTGCATGCACTGCTTGAAGACCTGACCAGGCTACCAGGCATCGATGGCGCAGGAGTTGCGCAATCAGTTCACGACGAACTGCGTGGCTGGCGGCCTCGCGCTCTGGCGATGCTTCGCTCCGCCGGGTTGCCGCGAACCGAGGCGGAGCCGCAATCGACAGAAGTAGTGCGAACCCTGCAGGGCGTGCTCCAGGATGCAAAAGGACGCTGGATCCTGGGAGCCCGCGCCGGCGCGCAGACGGAGACCTCCTGGTCCGGCTGGACCGGCTCCGAAGGAGCAGAAGTGGTGCGCACGCTGCGCGGCGATCGGATCTTTCGCGCTGGAGCCACTCCCTGTTCCGGCGAAGAAACACACTTATGGATTGTGGACTACAAAACGGCCCGCCATGGCGCATCCGGCCTGGATGCCTTTCTCGAAAGCGAAAAAGAAAAGTACCTGCACCAATTGGAAGCCTATGCCGCCGTGATGCGCAAGGTTCACGGAGAAGACCAGCCCCTACGGCTGGCACTGTACTATCCGCTGCTGACCAGGTTGGTGTGGTGGTAAGAAAAATCAACTTTTTTCGCGACAAACCCGCCCAAATTGCACCTAATCCTTAATGACCAACTGAAATGACCAACTGACTGGAAGCCGACTTAGTTCGCTTAGTTCGCTTAATTCGCACTTTTTTTCGAAACCGCACTGACTCAACGGACGAGGGGCACGGCCTCGGCTCTGACACCTCTTTAGCGGAAATCGGACGGATGAGAGTTTTAGTGTTTACGTGGGACTACCATGATGACATGAGTCCCGAAGGGACGGCTGAACGTAGCCCAGGACGCAGTCCTGGGTTGGCAGGCGGCTTCGAAAAGTCCCGCAGGGACGGCTGAAATCAGACAGCGGACCTTGAATTCTCCAATCGCGGAATATCTCGAGATTGTCCGGGTAGCTTCCAATCGTCCCTACGGGACTTTTCGCATCCCGAACTCTCTACCCAGGAC
>JBAVQC010000261.1:0-4714 GCA_049693715.1 Acidobacteriaceae bacterium
GTGCGCCTTTCTTTTAAGGAAAGGCGCATGAAGTTCGCCAACGCCACCAACATCAACAGGAAATCCGGGGTAGCCGAGGGATCTGCAGTTTCACTCCACCAGCAACTAATCTCAGATGGGAGGTGCATTCTCCCCCTTTGTCATCCCGACCGTAGCGGAGGGACCTGCGGTTCCGCGGACCATTCTTGAAAATATTTTTCGACAGAGTCCAACGGTGGACCTGGTCCACGTGCTTTCACCCCTGCACACTGGCTCTTCCTTCAGCCCTTCCACGCGCCCAGCATCCGCCGCAGGAAGACCAGCTCTCCCGTGTGGTAACTGTTATGATCGGCGGCCAACAAAACCTCGCGTAACAACGTCTGATCTTTTTTCCCCCACGGAATCTGCGCATACAGATTGCTATCTGGATTCTTGATTAGCTCCTCAAACGCTTCCAGGTCTTCCTTCAGCGCCCGCACCGAGTTCTGCCAGGCTTCCTTGGAAGGAGGCTCCGCCGTCTTCGGCCAGTAGTCATCCGGCCACTTCTTCTCAACATATTCGTCATTGGTAGAAAAATCCCAAAGATCCCGCAGCGCAATCCGCATGTGCTCCAGCAGCTCCCACGCGGAATGGGGCGAGGTCTCTGGCTTTGTGCCATAGTGTTTCGCTGGAAAACCCTCCAGCGCAGAGAGTACGTCGACGTGCGCATGGCCGCCGCGAAGCAGCTGAACCAGGTTATCTCTAAGAGAAGCGTCATCGTCCGGCATACTGGATCGGATGCGGAAGACCTGAATTTCGATCCAGGAACCTGGATCGGCTAGGAAACTGGGGTTTCCATGGCAACCTCGCGCTTGCCGGGCGGCGTGAACAGGTCACCGATGCGGCGGATCTGCGCTCCAACCCCGCGCAGTTTCTCTTCAATCCGCTCGTAGCCTCGATCGATATGGTAAACGCGATCCAGGATGGACTCGCCGTCCGCGACCAGCGCCGCAATCACCAGCGACGCCGACGCTCGCAGATCAGAGCACATGACAACCGCCGAAGAGAGCGGTGTCTTGCCCCGCACTGTCGCCGTGCGGCCGTCCACTTTGATGTTGGCCCCCATGCGGACCAGTTCGCCCACGTGCATAAAGCGATTCTCGAAAATGTTCTCGACCACCGTCGTGGTGCCTTCGGCCTGAGTCGCCAAAGCCATGTACTGCGCCTGCATGTCCGTGGGGAAGCCGGGGTATTCTTCGGTGGAGATATCGTTGGCCTTCAGGTTCCCTTCGCTGCGCACGCGCAGCGAGTCAGTCCCCATGGGCGTTACCCGTACTCCACACGCCTCGAGTTTGCTCACCAGGGCGGCAAGATGAGCGGGCTGGCAATTGGCCACCACCAGGTCGCCTCCGCTGATCGCACCCGCCACCAGAAACGTTCCCGCTTCAATGCGGTCTGGATTGATGCGGTGTTTGGCGCCGTGCAACTTGTTTACGCCCTTCACCCGGATGGTCGCCGTGCCCGCGCCCTCGATATTCGCCCCCATGGCTACCAGAAGGGCAGCCACGTCGACCACCTCCGGCTCGCGAGCACAATTTTCCATCAGCGTATCGCCTTCAGCAAGAACCGCCGCCATGAGCAGGTCTTCCGTGCCGGTCACTGTGATCTTGTCGAAAACAATGTGCGCGCCATGCAGCCTCTCGGCCCGCGCTTCCAGATAGCCGTGTTCCTGCACGATGGTAGCGCCCATCGCTTCCAGGCCCTTGAGATGTAAATCGATCGGCCGGTCCCCGATGGCGCAACCGCCAGGCTGCGCTACACGCGCCAGCCCGCACCGTGCCACCAGCGGACCCAAAACCAGCGAAGACGCACGCATGGTTTTGACGATCTCGTACTTGGCGGTGGGGTCAGAAAGAACGCGGCAACTGATGGTCGTGCGGTGCTGGGCGCGGCCGTAACCGAGCTCGACCTCGGCGCCCATGGAAGTGAGCAGTTTCCGCTCTGTCTCAATGTCGCGGACCTGGGGAATATTCTCCAGCACCACTTCATCTTCGGTGAGTATCGCGGCTGCCATGCAGGGCAGGGCGGAATTTTTGGCTCCGCTTACCCGAATCGTTCCCAGCAGCGGGTTACCGCCGCGAATCACAAACTTGTCCATGCGAGCCCGGGGGTGCTCCTTAGTCGTTTCTCACTTCTATAACTCGAGCTTTGTATCTTCGATCGCCAGCCGAACATTGCCATCCGATTTAGCCAGACGGCGTACTGCCTCTGGTTTATCAACTCCAGCCTTCAGCATCACCAATGCGACCGGCACACTGCGACCGGCAGACTTGATGGTGAGCACAGCGTGTTCCCGGTCAATGTTGCAAGCGCGCATCAGAATGCTGATACCACGCTCCACCAGCTTGGTGTTCTGCATGTGCACGTTGACCATCAGGTTGTCATAGACATACCCGAGCCGTGTCATCGCGCCGGTGGTGATCATGTTGAGCACCATCTTCTGCGCCGTCGCGGCTTTCATACGCGTCGATCCGGAAAGAACCTCCGGGCCAACCTCAGCCACAATGCAGATGTCCGCAGCACCAGAAAGCGGAGTGTTGTGATTGCAGGTAACGGCTGCCGTCTTGGCGCCGCGTGCCCGCGCATATTCCACCGCTGCGACGACGTAGGGCGTTCGGCCACTCGACGACAGACCGATCACCACGTCTTTCCGCGTCGGGCGGCGGCGGGCAATATCCCGTTGCCCTAACTCCGTCGAATCTTCGTTCACTTCGACGGCGGATGCGAGCGCCTTCGGC
Organism: Acidobacteriaceae bacterium; assembly: GCA_049693715.1. Classification (GTDB taxonomy): domain Bacteria; phylum Acidobacteriota; class Terriglobia; order Terriglobales; family Acidobacteriaceae; genus PALSA-350. Next base: position 2,757 of record JBAVQC010000261.1, read on the forward strand.
CCTCCGGCCATGATGTACTGAACGCTTTGAGGAGGGGTCGAAAACGTCGGCGGGCACTCCGAGGAATCAAGCCCGGCGATGCGTCCGCTGGACCCGGCGCCCACGTAGATCAGGCGTCCCCCATCGCGGAGACTGCGCGCCACCATATCGATCACCAAAGCGATCTCCGGCAGCGATTTCTTCACTGCCGCTGCTATTTTTGAGTCTTCGTGATTGATAATGCGGGCGATTTCAAGTGCGGATTTGGTGTCGAAGCCCATCGAGGCTTCGTTGGAGCTTTCCGTTGTTAGATCGTGCAGGTTGTGCGGCTGATCGATATTCGCGTCCTGGCCGGTCCCTGTCTCCGGTTGAAAGGTACTTGTTGTGGCCATGTTGGTTTACTCTGCTCCCACTCAACTAAATGATTTTATCTCTAACCGGCCAAAGTTTGCTCTCAAATAAGGGCGCGGCGTGCCAACCACGCAAACACTTTTGGGTTATGGCAATCTACACCAGTCTAGTGATTCCATCACCGCGTCATGGAATGCCGGGCGGACGGTGCGAATGGCTTGGCTGTTGCGGTGGGGCCAGGTCCGATTGGTCAGCAGCACGACCGCCAGCTCGCGCTCAAAGTCGATCCACAGCGAAGTTCCCGCATACCCAAGATGGCCGGCTGAATGCCGGCTGAAGAAGTGGCCCGACGAGGAAGGTTGGGAAGGAGTGTCCCATCCCAGGGCTCGGGAACTCTCCGGCGGTAACCCGGCACGAGCAGTAAATAGTTCGACGGTCGCCGCATTGAAACGTTGGTGCTTGCCGAGAAGGCACTCTGCGTAAAGCAAGGGATCGAGAGCATTGGAAAATAGGCCGGCATGGCCACCTACGCCTCCCAGAATGAAGCAGTTCTCATCTTGAACCTCTCCCTGAATCACACGGCGGCGGAAGGTTGTATCCTCCTCGGTCGGCGGAATAAACGATCGCCAATCAGCCGGCGGAAGAAAGCAGGTGCTGGTCATAGCTAACGGAGCAAAAATTTCCCGCGAGCAGAAGCTCTCCAGGTCTTCTCCGGCAATGATTTCAAGCGCACGGCCCAGCAGGATGAATCCAGGATCGGAGTACTCCGCGTGGCTTCCGGGGGATGCTTCCAGGGGAAGTTTGAGGCAGGCATCCAGCAACTCCTCACGGCCTCCTGGCCCCTCAAAAAACCGTACGTAGCCAGGCAAACCGGACGCATGAGCGAGCAGCATACGCAGCGTCACTTCACGCCGCGCGCTTCCTGCAGGTTCTCCCTGGGCAAAGCCAGGAAGCAACCGCGTCAACGATTCATCGAGAGAGAGCGCCCCTTCCTGATGCAGAAGCATGGCCATGGAAGTGGTCGCGATCACCTTGGTGATGCTGGCCAGGTCGTAGACAGTTGAGGCCGTAACCGGAGTTGTTGGTTGATCGTAGGTGAATCCGCCAACGCCATCGAGTGCCAGCACCTGGCCCCGCGAAAGCACACCAAAGGCCGCTCCCGGAAAGGCTTGCTGCAAAACCGCCTGCTCAAGAACAGAGTAGGCCGCGGCGAACTGGGCACGCTGCGCGGAAGCGGAGGCTGGCAATGAGACCTGCGGCGGAGGCATGGTAACCACCAGCGATGTTACCCGACCTGCGTCCTCACCGCGTTCCACTTCGGCACAAATCCGAAAAAGGTGCTCGCCGACGCCTCTCCGTACCCGTCTATACTTGTGACCAAGGCCCGGCCTTGCTTTTGGAGGGGCACGGCTTCAGCCGTGCCATGTTGAGCGTCCTCACCGCGTTCCACTTCGGCACAAATCCGAAAAAGGTGCTCGCCGACGCCTCTCCGTACCCGTCTATACTTGTGACCAAGGCTTGGCTTTGCTTTTGAAGGGGCACGGCTTCAGCCGTGCCATGTTGAGCGTCCTCACCGCGTTCCACTTCGGCACAAATCCGAAAAAGGTGCTCGCCGACGCCTCTCCGTA
>JBAVQC010000262.1:0-11436 GCA_049693715.1 Acidobacteriaceae bacterium
GCAGCGTCGCCGCCCAGATGATCCGGTTGCTCGAAGCCCTGGAGGATCTGGACGACGTGCAGAACGTCTACTCGAATTTCGATCTGGATGCCTCTCAATACGAAGAAGTCGCTGGCTAGATCCACCCAGTCGCGTCCGGCCTTTGTCTCTTCCCTTAATGACCAAGTTCCGTCCCAGCCAGGGACCCGGGTGTTCCGCGTCCCGATGGTCCAAGTCGTAACCAGCACCCGTGTCGACGCCCGGTGGATAGAAGGGAAGGCGAGTATCAGACTAAGAATCGCTCGAATTGCCTCCGTAATCATTCTTGTTTTCTCGTTAGCACTGGTTTCGGCCGGCGCGCAAGCTCCCACGGATAGCGGAAACTCTGCATTGCCAGGTCCGGGTTTGTTCGAGAGCCACCCTTGGGAATATGGACCATTTGTAAACGGGGGGGTGGGCACCAGCAACCGTTCCGATTACAAATTTCTATGGGCCGGACTCCATGCGGGCAAAGTGCTGACTAACCCTTTGGGCAAGGGCTTGCTCCGCGGCCAGTTCGAACTTGCGGTGGAGTTTATTCCTTTTTGGCAGGTCTACACGCCGAAGTATCTACGCGCCAACTGCTATGAGCCGCCAGGGGGCGGCCCGCTCTCGTGCAGCAACCTGTTTCCCACGGGTGGCACCTACACCGGGATCAGCGTCACGCCCGCGATCCTGCGCTGGAATTTCGCCGGTAGTCACCGCGTTCGTCCCTGGATTCAGGGTGCGGGCGGTCTCATCTGGACCAACCACAAGTTCCCGCCGATAGGTCCGTATCCCGTGCCCAACCATCTGGGCACCAGCGTTTTTAATTTCACTCCGCAGTTTGGGATTGGCGTAAATTACTTCGTCAGGCCGCGGCAATCGATTTCCATTTCCGCCAACGCGGTTCATATCTCGAATGCCAGCCTGGGAGATGCGAATCCCGGAGTAAACGCAAGTGTGCAGTTTTCCATCGGCTATACGTGGTGGAAGTAACCGTTTATGAGCGAAACCGTCATCGAGTGCGTGCCCAATTTTTCCGAGGGCTGCGATCGTACTAAAGTGCGTGCCATTGTGGACGCTATGCGGGTCGACGGTGTCTCTCTGTTGGATTGGTCGCTCGACGGCGACCACAATCGTTCCGTGGTCACCATTGCCGGCCCACCCGCGGCGGTCGTCGAAGCCGCGGTTCGCGCCGCAGGCAGGGCAGCGGCGCTCATCGATCTGACCGCCCAGCGGGGAGTTCACCCCCGCATTGGCGCCACCGACGTCATTCCCTTCGTTCCCGTCTGCGGCATCTCGCTGGCCCAGTGCGCCATCCTGGCTCGCCAGGCCGGCCTCGAAATCTGGAGCCGCCACAACATCCCTATCTACTTTTATGAAGCGGCTGCCTCCCGTCCCGACCGGGCGTTGCTGGAGCAGGTGCGCCAGGGGCAGTTCGAAGGTTTACGCGAGTTGGTGTTGCGCGATGCAGCACGTCGTCCCGATTTGGGAGGCCCGGAACTGCACCCCACGGCCGGCGCCAGCGCCGTCGGAGCGCGCAAGTTTCTCATCGCCTACAACCTCTTTCTGGACCGTCCCGACGTTACCGCCGCGCGCGCGATCGCCCGAGCCCTGCGAGCCTCAAGTGGTGGACTCGATGGGGTTAAGGCCATGGGAGTGCTGGTCCAGGGACGGGCCCAGGTTTCCCTCAACATCACCGACTTCCGCGTTACCCCGGTGGGGCGGGTATTTGACGCATTGAACCGCCTGGCGGGCAAGCATGGCACCAAGGTTGTAGACGGGGAACTCATCGGTCTACTTCCGGAAGACGCCTTTGAGCGTGATAGTGAGTGGGTGCGTCTAATTAGAGGATTCAACCCGGAAGAGAGAATCCTGGAGCGGCGCCTGAAACAGCCACTGGAGTGGCCAGGTACCGTAGCCGAAAAGGCATAAGATGGAGAAGGTGGGTTACCAGTAACTGCTACGTCTCCGACTGTAGTCCCCCCAGGGAAGGAATGACCCATTGATTCAAGTCACGAAGAAACTGCAAACGAGCACCATCGCCGGGCTCGCACTTGCGCTGGCTTTACCTGCTACTGCCGCTCAGCTCGGTCAAGACGCTCGCGCCGCGATTCCCAAGAATGTTCAACAACTCATCGTGGTTGACTACCACGCCATGCAGAACTCGCAGGCCGCGATGGATCTCAAGGCACGTGTGTTACCGCCCGAACTCAAGCAACTGGAGCAGGCGCTCCGTACTTCTGGTCTGGACGAGAACCACGATATTGAGGAGTTGGCCTTTGCCTCATTCAAGGCCGGTGGTGACACCCGCATCGTGGGCCTGGCGCAGGGCCAATTCTCGCTCGACGACATCCTGGCCAACTTCAAGAAGCGCAAGGTGAAGCCCATCGTCTACCGGGAGAATCGCGTCTATCCCATGGGCCAGTCAGGCATGCAGGTGGCGTTTTTGAATCCGACGACCATGGTGTTTGGCCAGACCGATGCGCTGAAGTCAGCGCTCGATGCGCGCGACGGCTTTACGCCGAGCTTTCTCAATAACAGCGCAATGCTGAGCCAGATGCAATCGGTCGACGCCGACGCGGTTTGGAGCGTCCTCGATCAGGAAGGCACGCAGACCATGATGCGCTCGGTGTTGGGAGACGCTTCGCAGTTGACTGACTACGACACGGTAAAGAAGCGGCTGCTTAGCTCCCGCTACTCCATGAGCTTCGATAATGGGGTGAAGTTTACCCTGAACGTAATTACCCCGGACACTATTTCCGCAGCGACCATGGCGTCGTTGCTCAATGCCGCGGCCCTCTACAAGAAGGTGAGCGGCAGTGCGGCAGAGAAGGAAGCCATCGACAACACCACCATCAACTCCAGTGGCGGCACCCTGGACGTGCGTTTTGCGTCCTCTGACAGCCAATTTTCCAGCCTATTGCAATCGACGCTGTTCCAGTCAGTGGTTCACTAGTCTATTTGGGATTGCTGAGGTCGGGGGTCCAGGTCACTGCGCCGTGCGCGTCGATGTTGACCAGAAGCGAGCCCTGATCCCCCAGGTCCACCCTGGGGCCTTGCGCAGTGTGGGTCTTTCCCGACAGATCCTCATATTGTAACGATAACGGACCTGGTCCCTGAATCTTGAAGCGGTAATGGTAATTGGCCCCGGTGGCGAGGGAGTTTGCGCCGAAGCTGGCGCTCGGGTAGTCGAACTCCATCACGTGCACCGTGGGTCCCTGATTCACAATCGTGACCTCAACAAAGCGCGAGCGGCATCCGGCGAGCCCTGCGCAGAGAGTTAACAACAACAAACGAGTTCGTAAGCGAATTAACAATCAGGCCTATCTCTGTACCAAGGGCACGCCTTCCCATTCACAGCAGCGACTTTCGTTCCAGGATGCGCGCCGTCAACACCACGCCGGTCTCGTTATTGTGCAGTGTGAGCGGGAAGGCCAGCACATTCCATACCCATTCCTCCCCTTTGCGCGGCAGATTTAGCAATCCTCGATAAGTGCGATCGATGTAAGTTTCCCGTTTCTCCGCCACGGTGCGCAAAATCTCCTTCCAGTCTGCCGTCAGGTCCGGCATCTCGACGAACATGTTTTTTCCCGGGAACCAGTCGCGCGGCCGTTCCAGCAAGCGCGCACAGGACTCGTTCACATACATCCACTGCCCCGCGCCGTCGAGGATTTCGAGCACCGCGTCATCGCCGATTGCCATGCCGATGCGAGAGTAAAAGAAGTCGCGAGCATCGACGACGACCGGCCTTCCGCGATGCTTGGCTTCAAACGAACGCAGGGCGGCGATCAAGTCGTCCACGGAACTGTAACCCTTCAGCAGGTGCATGTCCTCCACCCCGCCGAAACGCCGCTCCAGGGTTGCGGACAGGATAATGATCGGCACTTCCGGGCGCCGTCCGCGAAGTACGGAGGCTACCTCGGTACCGAACTGTCCCGCTCCCAGATGGTAGTCGAGCACGGCGATATCGATCTCATTGAGCAGCTTTTCCGCTTCGCCGATGGTGCTCGCGGTGTCCGTGAGGTAACCATGCTTACGAAGGATAGCGGCTCGAAGGAGCAGATTCTCTGGATCGTCATCAAGGAGCAATACGCGGATGGGGTTTTCGACCAGGTGCAAAATCTTCCTTCCCGTCGGCCAGCGCATGAGTTTGCCGGCAGTAAGACTGAAATAGGATGCGGACTTTACCAAACCAGCTGCCAAACCGCTAACATTCAGCTTGATAATCGTTTACGGCTTTTTATTCATCTGTTTGACGAGCTCTGGAAGGCGGCTGAAGGCGGCCACGCTGCGCAGCCAGCGACGATGTTCAAACGCCGGAGATCCACTAATCATGGTACCCGGCGCCACATCGCCCGGAACTCCGGATTGTGCGGTGACGATCACGCCGTCTCCGATGAAGCTGTGGCCGACGACCCCTACCTGTCCCGCGAGCAGCACGTTTTTTCCTACTCCCGAGGAACCGGCCAGTCCTACCTGGGCACAAAGAAGGGTGTTTTCGCCCACCGTCGATCCATGCCCAACTTGCACCAGGTTATCGATCTTGACCCCGCTTGCAATCTCGGTGTTGCCAACGCTTGCCCGGTCAATGCAGGAGTTGGCCTGAACCTCCACCCGGTCGCCTAGCAGCACCGCGCCGCTCTGCGTGATTTTATGCCATCGGCCACTGTCTTCCTTGGCAAATCCAAAGCCATCTGAGCCTATGACGGCGCCATTCTGCAAAATGACTCCATCGCCCAGCCGGCAATTTTCCCGCACCACGGCATGGGCGTGGATAAAGCAATCCTTGCCCAGCTGTGACTGGGGGTAAATCACTACATGCGGGAGCAGGGTCGTGCCAGCGCCGATGACGGCCCCGGCGCCGATCACCACGTAGGCTCCGATGTGTACCGCGTGGCCGATGGTCGCGCTGGGATCGACGACCGCCGTGGGATGAACCCCGGGCGGATACTGCGGGGCAGGGTGGAACATGTCAACCGCGCGGGCAAAGGCCAGGTAGGGATTGGCTGTCCGAAGAGTGGGGGCGGCGATGGGCTCAAAGTCTTCTGTTACCAATACCGCCCCTGCCTTGGTGGTGCGGGCAAAGGGGGTGTATTTCGGGTTGGCCAGAAAGGTCAGCTGGCCGGGCCCAGCCTTCTCTATACCCTCGACCCCGGTTATCTCCTGTTCCTGATCGCCGATGCAGGTGGCGCCCAGTACGCGGGCGAGTTCGCCAAGCTTCATGCTGGGGATTGTACCGGACTCATGTTGACGAATTCTGCTGTTTGAACAGGCTCTCCTGCAACCCCTCGGCGGGGCCTCGCCGAGCCCCCGTCTTGATGACTGCCAGTACATCCAGTTCCGCTACGGCCTGCCGCGGCAGGAAAACCCGCTGGGTATTGGATCGGGTATCGGGAGGAATCAGGAACAACCCCTCCCCCTCGAGCAAAGTGAGATCGTTTTGTACCAGGCCCTCGATCAGGTCATTATCCTTGAGCCGCGCCCGCACCCACAGACCCTCGCTCCGGGGACGAGCGACAAAGGTCTTGCGCAGCAAACGCTCTGGCTGATTCACGTCTCCGGACTGGAAGTCGCGCACAAAGCAAATCCATTTCACTTCGGCCATGCTCACCGAGACCAGCTTGCCGGCGAGATCGAGGAGTTGTGCCTGTTCCTGGACCACAAAGGCCGCCGGAGGAAGGTAACCAGATAGCCAATCCCGGCTCAACTTTCGTACTATGACCTTCTTGCGGCTGACAGGCATGGGAAAATCACCACCGGCTGGATTGTCGCACGCGATCTTGGCCGGGCGCACCGGGAATCGTGCAATGGCACGCAGCGGAAACTGTGCAAGCCTGTAGCCAAGGGCGTCAACAGTATGTTAACTTAGGTGTTTGTGCGTACCGTGGACTCGCCGCTAACGTGTTCACGTGACGAATGTTAGCCGCAATTTGAGTGGCCGGCGGAGCTCAACGTAAGGCATGCCCGACTATATCTATCTTCTAAAAAACCGCCTCTCAATCCACCAGCGGAATGCCCTTGACCAGATTCGCCTGGCAGCACGCGAAGCGGGAATGACGGTGTTCCTGGTGGGGGGCGCGGTCCGTGATCTGACCAGCGGCTCGCCCGTCTTCGACCTTGATGTAACGGTGCAGGGAAATGCTCTTAAACTAAAGAAAACGCTGGAAAAGGCGGGTGGAAAGCTGTGGGGCGAACACGAGCCCTCCCGGACCCTCTTCTTCCGTTTCCCGGTGGGGGTAACGGTGGAGATCTCCAGCGCTCGCCGCGAAGAGTACCCGAAGCCCGGCAAACCTATATACCACTGGGACACGATACTTGAGGATCTTCGTCGCCGCGACTTCACCGCCAACGCGATGGCGTTGTCCCTCAACGAACATTCGTACGGGTTGCTGATGGATCCGCTGAACGGTGTGGCCGACATCGAAGCCCGGCAGCTGCGGCTGGTTAGCAACTACGGGTTCATTGAAGATCCGGCTCGCTTGCTCCGAGCCACGCGGCTGGTCACCCGTTTGGGGTGGCAGCTGGATGAGCGGACGCAGACGCGATTCCAGAATTCCAAGGATGAGAAGGCCATCGAAGCTCTCTCCGCTTATCACCGCGGTTATGAACTGGAAGAAATCGGCCATGAGGAAGACGGGCTGCGCGTGCTGGCTGCGATTGAGTCGGAAGGCTGGATGCATTCCCTCTTTCCGGCCTGGACCACGGCCTCTGCCGACGCCGCTGCTCTGGAGGAGATGCGCAAGCTCGTGACGCAACTGCAAATGCAGGGTGTAAGTCCTGACATTTCCGCAGTCTCGGCGCACTATCTTACAGCGAAGCTTTCAGCCAAGGACCTGGCAGCGCTGAAGGCCACATTCGTTCGGCCGGGTTTTGTTGAGGAATGGAACAACCTCGATAACGCGGCCAAAGAATTCAACAAGCAGCTGATGGGCAAAGAGGCGGCGACACCTTCGGCCACCTGGAAACTGTTCACCTCGGCCGACCCACAGGCCGTTCTGTGGTTGGGCTTGACTTCCAAGGTGCCGGCCGTCCAGGCGAAATACAAGAACTTCTTTACCGTGTGGCCGGAGGCGCGGCAGAAGATCCCCCATGCCCTGCTTCAAGAATTGCGGATCACGCCAGAGGTCCCGGGTTATGACGAAATGATTTCCCGGCTGTTCCTCGGCGTCATCGATGGCAACCTGGAGACAGAAGAGCAACTGCGTGCCTTCCTGGAACCCTATTCGCCTCCGGCTCCTCCGCCGCCGGTGACCGTACGCCGAACTCGGGGTTCCAAGAAATCAGCGGAGAAGACGAAGGCCCCGGTGGAAGTGGCGTTCGACGGCGATGCCGATGCTGACGATAGTTTGCCGTTGGACGAGGATGAGGTCGCCGGCGAGCCGAGCGACGACATTGAGGACGAAGACGAAGGCGACGGCGAGCTCCCGGTAAGCCTTCCACCGGCAGCAAAAAAGAGTGCCCCGGCGGCGAAGAAATCGACTGCGGAAAGCCAGCCGACTTCCGCGAAGCCCTCCCCGACTGCGAAACCGGAGGCTCCTTCATCGAAGGCCGTCCCGGCGGCGGCGAAGGCTGCGCCAAGCCCGGCGCTTCACGTGGTGGCGCCGGCCAAACAGGCCAAGGTGCACGTGATGGCCAAGCAGCCGGCAAAAGCGGCCCTGCCCCCAACCCCCAACCGGGGCCACTCTGCCAAGCCTTCTCCGGTTCATGATCATGGGCTCAGCCATCCCCATCCGGCTGGGAAGAAAGCATTGCCGATAAAGCCGGTTCCCGCCAAAGCGGCAGCCGCCAAACAGATCCCGGCCAAGTCTGTTCCCTCGAAGCCGGTGCCCGCCAAGGTTGTTCGCGGACCGGTTGCGAAACCGGCGGTAGTCGCCAAGCCAGCCGTGAAGCACAGCGTGCCGAGCAAGAAGACGGCGGTGAAAGCGCCGGCTAAGGTACAAAAAAAAGCGGAGCCGGCCAAGAAGTCCCATCCGGCGAAGAAGCCCGTTCCGGTCAGGAAACATAAATAGATCGGCCCGAGTAGCGATCGAAATGTAAAGAATTTGCTGGTCCTGACGATGATGCCACCATGGACATCGCGGAAGCCACGGCTCAGGATCCTGCTGGGCGGGCGATTGTAAACAGAGAGGGCCTGTTCCCGGCGGACTGGTCAGCGGGAGAACCTCCAGCCAAGCCAGTCCGCGCCCACGAGATACTTTCGGCGATTATCAACCACCAGGCAGTGCCCTCGACCCTGCAAATGGTGGCTGATACCTTCGTGAGTTTGTGTCCCTCCAAGGGTGTTGCAATCTTTGTGCTTTCGGGCGGGCGGTTGCAGGTTGAGGCTGAGGCGGGACTACCCAGGCGGCCTCCCGGATCGCTTCTCCCCAAGCCGATTGCTTCTCTGGCGACGGCGCTGGTGGCTTCTTCATTGCAAGAATTCGCAGCTGCTGACTCTACATCCCTGGGGCAGATCCTGAACTCCGGGGTTACGCTCAGGCTCGCATTACCGTTGACCTCGGGTTCCGGAGAACCGCGAGGAGCCTTCACGGTATTTGACCTGCAACCGGACCCTCTGGACGAAACCACTCGGCAAACGATTCAGAGCCTATGCGATCTCGCCCGGCTGGCCATTGAGCATGGCCTGCTTTATGAACAGGTCGCGCATGGACGGCAAATCGACTGGCTGACCGGGTTACCCAACCGGCCAATGCTGGCAGACCGGTTGCGGCAAGGAATGGTCATCGCGCAACGGCAGAGTGAACTGCTCGCAGCCTGTTGCATCGGCCTGGATCGCTTTCAGCAGATCAACGACGGACTAGGGCATGAACTTGGAGACACTTTTCTAAAGATGATCGGCGAGCGCCTGAGTCAGTCGATTCGGGAGCGTGACATGCTTGCGCGCCACGGTGGCGACCAGTTTCTCCTGGTATTGCGCGATCTCAAAGATGCATCCGACGCGGTTCATATTTGCCAGCGGTTACTCCACGATGTGCGCAAACCATTTCTGCTGGAGGGCCACTCTGTCACCATAAACGCCAGCATCGGCATAGGCGTTTTTCCCGACCACGGGAATACGGCGGAGTTGTTGTTGCGGCACACGGATGTGGCTTTGCAGGCGGCAAAACGCGCCGGCGGAGGCCGGGCTGAGATCTATTCTCCTGCTTTGGGCCTACAGAGCCAGAGGGCCGCGGAAATGGCCGGAGCCCTGCTTGACGCCCTGGCGAAGTCCCAGTTTCGCATCATGTACCAGCCGATTTTCACCACAGAGGGAGAGATCATAGCCTTTGAGGCATTGCTGCGGTGGCACCATCCTACTTGGGGCCCCGTGAGCCCGACGGAATTTATTCCTACGGCAGAAAAAAGCGGCCTCATCGTCCCTATCGGCGATTGGGTCATCGACGAGGTCTGCCGCCAGGCGCTGGAATGGAGCGCCGCCCACTTACCGCCCATCAAAATGTTTGCCAATGTGTCTGGGGTGCAGCTGGAACGGCCCGACTTTAGTGCGAAGATTGCGAGGGCACTCAAGCAAAGCGGTCTCGCGCCCGATCGCCTCGAGCTCGAAATTACGGAAAGCTGGGTCATCTCCGACTTGCGAGGCGCCGCAGGCAAACTGCAGCAGCTGCGCGATCTGGGCATCGGTGTCGCGCTCGACGACTTTGGCACTGGCTACGCCGCCTTCGACTATTTGCAGGAACTGCCTCTGGACACGCTTAAAATCGATCGCTCGTTCATTCAACATCTCGACCGTCCTGGCGCCAATCCATCGACCGTGCGCGCCATGATGATTTTGGCCCGGCAGCTGGGGCTGAGGACGGTGGCTGAAGGCGTGGAGTCAGAAGAGCAGGTTCGTAAGCTGGCCGCAATGGGATGCGACCTTATGCAGGGCTTCCTGCTTGGCCGGCCACTCCAGCCGGAAGCCGCCCGTCTATTGCTCAGGAACCAAAAACGGCCCGCGCCTCTGCTCCGTGAAGCGGCGAAAGGGGTCTCGCCCCTGGCTTCGACAGAATGCCTCATCGGTTAAAGCATTTTCCCTTGAGTCCACTCATCCTTTGCTGGGACAGATCTGCAATACTTCGGGGGTGCCTAGCCATAGGGGTTCCTCTCCTCGTGTAACCAGCATGCGTGTGATCCCGGTTGCCGGCAGTGACAGCATGTTGCTGAACCTGAGTGGCGCTCACTCGCCCTACTTTACCCGCAATGTTGTGCTGCTGACCGACGATGCGGGGCATACCGGCGCCGGGGAGGTTCCGGGCGGCGCCAGGATCGGCCAGGTTCTCGAAGATGCCTCCACTGCAATCCTTGGGCGCCCCATCGCTTCTTACCTCGAGATTCTGCACACCATGCAGACGCGCTTTGGTGATCGTGATACAGCCGGACGCGGCCTGCAGACCTTCGATATGCGCGTCACGGTGCATGCCGTCACCGCGGTCGAATCCGCGCTGCTCGATCTTCTGGGACAGTTTCTCGGCGTGCCTGTAGCCGCGTTGCTGGGGGAGGGTCAGCAGCGCAGCAGCGTCCCGGTGCTGGGGTATCTGTTCTACGTCGGTGACCGTTGCAAGACCAACCTGTCCTATGCCAGCGAACCGGACGCGGACGACCCCTGGTTGCGATTGCGCCACGATGAGGCGCTTACCACCGAGGCCGTACTCCGCCTGGCGGAAGCAGCGCAGGCACGATACGGGTTTCATGACTTCAAGCTCAAGGGCGGCGTGCTGGCCGGGCATGAGGAGATGGAGACCGTGACTGCGCTGGCGGAAAGGTTTCCCCAGGCGCGCATTACCCTCGATCCCAACGGGGCGTGGCTGTTGGACGAAGCCATTGCTCTTTGCCGTGGCAAACAGCGTGTTCTGGCCTACGCAGAAGATCCTTGTGGCGCCGAGCCCGGGTACTCCGGCAGGGAGATCATGGCGGAATTCCGGCGTGCTACCGGCTTGCCTACGGCCACCAATATGATTGCCACCGATTGGCGGGAGATGAAGCATGCCGTGCAGTTAGGCGCAGTGGACATCCCGCTGGCCGATCCGCATTTCTGGACCATGCAGGGGTCGGTGCGGGTGGCGCAGTTCTGCCGCGACTGGGGCCTTACCTGGGGATCGCACTCTAACAATCACTTCGACATCTCGCTGGCGATGTTCACCCATGTGGCGGCGGCAGCCCCGGGAAACGTAACCGCCATCGATACGCATTGGATCTGGCAGGACGGCCAGCATCTGACCCGCGAACCCTTCCAGATCGTCAATGGGTCGATCGAGCTCTCGGACCGTCCCGGGCTGGGCATTGAGATTGACATGGAACGTCTCGAGACTGCGCATGCGCTCCACCAGAAGCTGGGGCTTGGAGCCCGGGACGATCGGGCTGCGATGCAGTACCTGGTGCCGGGCTGGAGTTTTGATCCCAAGCGTCCCTGCCTGGTGGCGGTGAAAGCATGAACGCATGAAAACTCTTCTGCTG